>DAOPZW010000007.1:0-40012 GCA_035353595.1 Elusimicrobiales bacterium
GTCGGGCCGGGACGCGAAGCCGTAAACGGCCAGCCCGTCCGCCTTGCCCTCCAGGCGAACGAGGCCGCCGTACACGCTTTTGCCGAAAACTGCGGCGGCCCGGGCTTTGAGGTTCTCCCACATGCCGCCGGGCAGCGCCGCCACCGAGAAGATCTCCGCGCCGTCGATGACCAGGCGGAAAGCCGTGCCGCAATTGGCCAGGGCGGCTTCCTCCACCGTCCGTATAAGGTGCGCGCGCTCGGCGGCGTCGCTCTTCATGAACTTGGCGCGGGCCGGCGTGTTGAAGAACAGGTCCGCGGCTTCGATGGTGGTGCCCTTTACCGGCGCGGCGGGCAGTTCGGCCGTCACGCGGCCGCCCTCGCCCTCGATGGAAAAACCGCTGGCGGCGCCGGCGCGGAAAGAAGTCAGCTTAAGCCGTGAAACAGCGAAAACGGAATAAAGGGCTTCGCCCCGGAAGCCGAAGGTAGCCAGCGAATAAAGGTCGTCGAAAACGTTCAGCTTGCTGGTGGCGTGGCGGCCCAGCGCCAGGCGCAGGTCCGCGCGGTCCATGCCGCGCCCGTCGTCGTGCACTCGGATGAGGCCGCGGCCCGCTTTTTTTATCTCTATCTCTATCCTGGCCGCGCCGGCGTCCAGCGAATTTTCGATGAGTTCCTTCAGCACGGAGGCCGGTCTTTCTATAACCTCGCCGGCGGCGATCTTGGCTACAACATCTTCGGGAAGAACTTTAATTTCAGGCATAAACCGGTCCTTAAAGGTGGCGCTGGGGAGGAAATTAAAAACCTGCGGCCTCTACTTCAGCCGCTTCTTCCAGTCTTCCAGGGCCTGCAGGGCCTGCATGGGCGTCATGTTGTGCGGGTCGGACATTTTTATCTCGTCCAGCACCGGGTGGCTGGAGAAGATGGGCAGCATGGGCGTGGCGTCGGAGTCGCCGGTATCCACCGCGATGTCGCCCTTGGTCTCCAGCGTGCGCAGGATCTCGCGGGCGCGCTGTATGGCCGAGTCCGGCAGGCCGGCCAGCTGCGCCACGTGGATGCCGTAGGACTTGTCCGCGGGCCCGGAGGCTATCTTGTGCAGGAAAACCACTTCCGTCTTGCCCAGGGAATTGGTCCATTCCTTGACGGAGATATTGCAGTTCTTGATGCCGGAGAATTTTTCCGGCAGCTCGGCCAGCTCGAAATAATGCGTGGCGAACAGCACCTTGGGGCCGCGATCGGGCTTATAAAGGTACTCCACCACGGCCCAGGCTATGGAAATGCCGTCGAAGGTGGAAGTGCCGCGGCCCACCTCGTCGAGCAGGATCAGGCTCTTGGGAGTGGCGAGGCGCATGATGGCGGAAGTCTCGCGCATCTCCACCATGAAAGTGGATTCGCCGCGGGCCATGCGGTCGCGGGCGCCGATGCGCGTCATGATGCGGTCCACGATGCCCACCTCGGCGGCCTTGGCGGGGACGAAGGCGCCCATCTGCGCCATGATCACCACCACCGCGGCCTGGCGCAGGTACACGCTCTTGCCGCTCATGTTGGGCCCGGTCAGGATTATGATCCTGGAATCGGGGCCGCCGATCTCGAGATCGTTGGGCACGAAAGTGCCGGCGGGCAAGAACAGTTCAACCGCCGGGTGGCGCCCCTCTTCTATCTTCAGCGCGTCGCCGGACGTGATCCTGGGGCGGGCGAACTCATAGCGCACCGCGCCCTCGGCCAGGGCGAAGAAAACGTCCAGCTCGGCCGCGCCGGCCGCGAAGGTCTTGATCTCGCCCAGGGCCGCGCGCACCCTGGCGCGCAGCTCGTTGAACAGATGCGTCTCCAGCTTGGAGGTGAGCTCCTGGGCGCTGAGGATCTTGTTCTCCAGCGCCTTGAGCTCTTCGGTGATGTACCGCTCGGCGTTGACCAGCGTCTGCTTGCGCACGAAATAGTGGGGCACCTTGGGCGTCTGCGCCTTCGAAACCTCGATGTAATAGCCGAAGACGCTGTTGAAGCCGACCTTGAGGGTGGGGATCTGCGTCTTTTCCTTCTCGCGCAGCTCGATGTCGGCCAGCAGCTTCTGGCTGTCGCGGCGCACGCCGCGCAGCTCGTCGAGCTCCTTGTTGTAGCCCTCGCGCATGACGCCGCCGTCGGACAGCCGCGCGGGCGGGGTTTCGGCCAGCGCCTTTTCCAGCTCGGCGCGCAGGGCGTGCAGGGCGCTGGAGGCGCCGTCGAGCCGGGAGGCCAGCTCCGGGGCGCATTCGAAGAAACCGGCGGAACTTAAAAGGAGTTTGAGGCGGGGCAGCTGCCCCAGGGCCTTGCGCACCGCGGCCAGGTCGCGCGGAGAGGCGCTGAGGTTGATAACGCGGCCCAGCAGGCGCTCGATGTCCGGGATCTGGGCCATGATCTCGCCGAGCTGCTCGCGCGCCTCGCGGTTCTCGGCCAGGAAAGCGGTGAAGGCCTGCCGCGACTGTATCTCGCGGATATCGGACAGCGGCTCCAGTATCCAGCGGCGCAGCATGCGCGAACCCATGGAAGTTTTGCAGAGATCCAGCACGCCCCAGAGGGTCCTGGTATCGTCGCCGTCGGGAGACTCCACCAGCTCCAGCGTCTTTATGGCCGACTCGTCCAGCTGCAGGCGGTTGGCCGGCTCGTAATAGGACGGGGAAAAGACTTCTTTGAGGCCGGGCTGCGTCTGCCTGACATAGGCGGTGACTTTCAGCGCCGTCTTCATGGCCAGCTTGTGGTTCTGCCAGACGGCCTGAGCGGCCCAGGCGGGCTCGCCGGCGACAGCACGGGTATACTCGGTCAGCACGGCGCTGCCGAAATCCAGGTTGCGGCGCTGTATCTCTTTGATGGTCCGGGCGTCGGCTATGATCTCGGCGGGCGAAGTTTTGGAGACCAGGGACAGCAGCTGGTACAGGTCCGGGTCGTTGAGGTTCTGCGTGGCCAGGAAATCCCCGGTAGAGGCGTCGAAAGAGGACAGGCCCCAGCCTACGATATCGATATCCAGCGCGGCCAGGTAATGCGAGGCGCGCGGCTGCAGCAGCTCCTCCTCCACCACGGTGCCGGGGGTAATGAGGCGCACGACCTCGCGCTTGAACAATTTAGCTTTTTTCGCGTCGCCGTCCGGGGCCATCTGCTCGCAGATAGCCACCTTGTTGCCGGCGGCCAGCAGGCGGGAAATATAGTTGGACGCGGAATGATGCGGCACGCCGCACATGGGCACGCCCTGCCGCGCGGTGAGCGTCAGGCCCAGCAGGGAGCTGGCCGCCTTCGCGTCGTCGAAGAACATCTCGTAGAAGTCGCCCAGCCTGAAGAACAGGATGGCCTGCGGGCAGGATCTTTTGAGCGCCTGGTACTGCTGCATCAAAGGTGTTTCCGGGGTTTCCAAGGTTTCGGCTTTAGTCATAAATCAGCATCTGCGACGCTACATATATTGTATCAAAAGGCTTCTGGCTTCTTTAAGGGTTTTAAGGCGCATGAATTCCGCCCTCGCGCCGCTGGCGCCCGGCAGTCCCTTCAGCCAGTAGCCCACCAGCTTGCGGGCCCTGGTCAGGCCGTGCTCCTCGCCGTAAATGCCGGCGCTGAGCTCGAGGAAGCGCATGAACAGCCGGATGCGCTGCGCCGAAGAAGGCGCGCTGACGGCCCCTCCGGAAAGCCCGGCCGCTATCTCGCCGAAAACCGCGGGGTTGAAAACGGCCGCCCGCCCCACCGCCACCCCGGCGCAGCCCGCCTCCAGCATGGCGCGGGCGCCGGCCGCGTTCTCTACGCCGCCGTTGCCGAAAACGGGTATTTTCACGGCGGCGGCCGTGGCGGCCATGGCCGCCAGGTCCACCGGCCCGGTATGGAACTGCGAGGCCGGCCTGCCGTGCAGCGTTATGGCGGCGGCGCCGGCCTCCTCCGCTGCGCGGGCGAGCAGGGGCCCCAGGTTCTCGCCGGCGGCGAGGCCGACGCGGAACTTTACCGTGACCGGGACTTTGACGCTTTTAACCACGCCCGAGATTATTTCGGCCAGCAGGCCCGGGGTTTTCATCAGCCCGGAACCCGCGCCGGACTTGAGAACCTTCCTCACCGGGCAGCCGGCGTTGATATCCACGATATCCGCGCCCGCCGCTTCGGCGGCCCGCGCGGCCAGCGCCATCGCCGCCGGGTCCGCGCCGAAAAGCTGGATGGCCGCCGGGTGCTCGCCGGGGTTTAGCTCCAGCATCCTGAAAGATTTCTTGTTTCCGTATTTCAGGCTCTCGGCGGACACCATTTCCGTGACCACCAGGCCGGCGCCGCCCTCTGCGGTGAGGATGCGGAAGGCGGCGTTGGTGATGCCGGCCATCGGGGCCAGCGCGAGATTGTTCCTGAGTCGCACGGAGCCGACGGCTATGGGGCGCAGCAGATGGGGCATCGTTCAGGGGTTCAGCGAGTAAGTGCCGTCGTGACCGGTGGCGAAGTCGCGCGGCGCGCGGCGGAACACCAGGTTCCTTTCGGCCGCCGGCGCGCCCACTTTCTTCAGCACGTCCAGCTGGAACGCGGAAGCGCGGTTCTCCATGTCATAGATGGAATCGAGGCCTTTAAAAGCCACCATCCGGTTCTTGAAATTCACTATCTCCGCCTCCGGCCTCTGGCCGGGCGGGGGCAGCGCCGGGCGCGCCTTTTTCCCGGCCTTAAGCTTGTACCAGGAATGCCAGGCCTGGTGGGCGATGATCCCGGCGCACCAGGTATGGGAGCGGAAAGCGTGCGCGGTGGAGATAGCGGCCACCGGCCTGCCCTCGTCTACGTAAAAATCTGTTTTATTCTCGTTCCTGATCATGGACAGCGAACTTTTCAGGAATAGGAAAGTGTCGCGGTCGGCCGTCCAGACCAGCTTCAGCGCCTGCGTCACCTGGCTGACAAATTCAGGAGGGCCTTTTATTTCAAAACTCTGAGGCGGCATCGCGCCGCCGGGCAGGTAGGCCGGCGGGACGCTCGCCGCCGGAGCAGGAGCGCTGACCACGGGGGCCGGGGCCGGCTGCTGGTCCGCCTGGCGGGCCGCCTGCCTGGAAAGGTAATACCAGACGCCCGCGCCCATCAGGAGCAGGGGAAGGAAAGCCAGCGCCGTTGCGGCGCCGAAAGAACTCTTATGCGCTTTTTCTTCCATGACGGCGGCACCCGGGCCCGCGTAAACCGCTGCGGCCTGCGGCGACTACCTGGTAGCTTTCAGGTATGACCTGTAGAAGGCCTGCAGCTCGCTGTCGGCGTCCTGGAATTCCAGGACATGCTTCTTGCAGCCGCGGCGCGAACAGATCTGCACCTGGCCGCCGGCCTTCAGCTCGAAAGCTATCATCTGCGAGCTGCAGGCGTCGCATTTGCGCGTGCTCTTGAGGTCCGCCTTGCAGTGCGGGCAGCGGAAACCGGCCACTTTGCCTACGGGCATGACCAGGTCGGTCTCGATCTTGTAGCTGCCGTAAAGGGAGCTCATATAAAGCGGGGAATGCTTGCCGGCATAAGTAAGGTTCACCTCTATGGAGGGCGCCCCGTCCAGCTTATGGCCGGGATTCATAAGGGATTTGCCGCAATGCGGACACTTGACGATAACACTTACCATGGGAACCTCCAGAGAAGCATAAGCTGGGCTGCCCGGACGGCCGGGCCGCCGGAATCGTTATAATATATCAAATTATACGCCGGTTATCCGCTATTCGTAGCGCAGGGCCTCTATCGGGGAGAGCAGGGACGCCTTTTTTGCCGGCCAGAAGCCGAAGACTATCCCGACCCCGGCGGAGAAGCCGAAAGCGAGCGCCACCGAGAAGGGGGAAATATAAACCGCCCAGCCCGACAGCTTCGACAGCAGCAGCGAAGAGCCGGCCCCGGCCAGTATCCCGATGACGCCGCCCACCACCGACACGATGACCGCCTCGATGAGGAATTGCAGCAGCACCGCGCGGCTGGTGGCGCCGATGGCCTTCCTGAGGCCTATCTCCTTGGTGCGCTCACTGACGCTGACCAGCATGATGTTCATGATGCCGATGCCGCCTACGATGAGCGAGATGCCGGCGATCATGCCCAGCAGCGTGCTGAAGGTCTTGATGGTGCCGGTCAGCATGGTCTGCATCTCGGCCATATTCATCAGCATCACGTCGTCGTCCTTGTGGGCGGGCACGTTATGGCGCCGGCGCATCAGCTCTTTTATCTTAGCCTGCACGTCGGGCATCAGGCTGAAGTCGGAGACCTCCACCCAGATGGAATCCAGGTAGGTCTTGCCCAACACCACCTTCATGGCGGTCTGCAGCGGCACTATCACCACGTCGTCCTGATCGCGCGGGCCCTGGGCGCCTTTGAGCGGCAGCACGCCGATGACGGTGAAATTCTTGCGGTTGATCTTGATGCTCTTGCCCACCGGATCCTCGCCGCCGAACAGCTCTTTCACCACGGTATTGCCCACCAGCGCCACCTTGGCCAGCCTGGCGCCCTCCGCGTCGGAGAAGAACCGGCCGTAATAGGGCTGGGAATTGCGCATGGCGGCGTAGACGGCGGTGACGCCGCTGACGCTGGTGCGCTGGTTCTTGGCCCCGTAGGCCACCTGGGCGTTGCCGGAAACATTGGCGTCCGTCCTGGTAATGTTCGGGACCTCTTCAGCGATGGCTTTGGCGTCCTCGACAGTGAGGCGGCTGACGGCCCCGGCCCCCAGGCCGGCGCCGCCCTGGCGGAACATGCCCGGCATGACGCTCAGCAGGTTGGTGCCCAGCGAGGACATCTGCTTCTGGATGGACCGCTGGGCGCCGGTGCCCACGGCCAGCATGGCGATAAGAGCGCCGACGCCGATGATTATGCCCAGCATGGTCAGCAGGGACCTGGTCTTATTGCTGATTATAGAGTTGATTGAAGAGGAAAGGTTTTCAGCCACCTCGCGCCAGCTGAGCAGAAAGGATTTGGGGATGTGCAGGCGCCTGGGCGCCTCCGTCTTAAGGAGGGGGGCTTTTTTTGACACATCCTCGGTTATCCTGCCGTCTTTGAGCTTTATGACCCGGTCCGCCCAGGCCGCGATATCGGGCTCATGCGTTACGATGACCACCGTAATGCCGCGCTGGTTGAGCTTGCGGAAAATTTCCATGATCTCGTTGGACTGGTCGGAAGCCAGGTTGCCGGTTGGCTCGTCGGCGAAGATGATCTTGGGATCGTTGACCAGTGAGCGGGCGATGGCCACGCGCTGCTGCTGGCCGCCGGAAAGCTGGTTGGGCCTGTGCCCCGCGCGGTTGGCCAGGCCCACCTGCTCCAGATATTTTGACGCCTCGTGCGGGCGGGCTTTTTCACCCAGGTAGATCTGCGGCAGCGCCACGTTGGAGGCGGCGCTGATGCGGGGCAGCAGGTTGAACTGCTGGAACACGAAGCCGAGAATGCGAGCCCGCAGGTAAGAAAGCTCCACGTCGTTGAGCTCGGAGATCTCCCGGCCGAACAGCTTGTAGGAGCCGGCCGTGGGCCGGTCCAGCAGCCCGAGGATATGCATCAGCGTGGATTTGCCGGAGCCGGACGGGCCCATGATGGCGACGAATTCGCCCTCTTTTACGGACAGGTCCACGCCCTTGAGGATCTCAAGCGGCTCGCCGCCCATCTCGTAAACTTTCTTAATGCCTTTAAGTTCGATCATAATGAAGACCTGGAGGACCGGAAACCGGAGCCGCGGAAATCCGCGGGCGGCGGTCAGTGCCCGCTTATCGCCCGCTGCTGCTGCCTGCTCACGTTCGGACGGCTGGGCATCAGCGGGTTCTTGCCCGCTGAATCCACCTGCGCCGAATAGCTCCTGCGCTGATAATACACGGTCTCTCCGGCGGCCAGGCCGGAAACTATCTCCACCAGGTCGCCCTCGCTCTGGCCTGTCTCCACTTTGGCGTAAACCGGCTGGCCGTCCTTCAATTCCTTGATCACCGCCGTCTCGCCCTGCGGCGTGGTGGTGACCGCCGCCCCCGGCAGCAGCAGGATGTTCTTGCGCTGTGAAATGCGGATCTTGATATTGGCGGTCATCTGCGAGCGGAAGAAAGGCGGCACATGGTCCGGGCGCAGCTTGACGGTATAGGTGACCACGTTGTTCTTGGTGGTGCCTTCGTCGAGGATCTTGAAGACCGTGCCCTGCACCGTTTTATCGGGATAGGAGTCAAGGACGATGGAAGCCTGCTGGCCCTGCCGTACGCGGCCGATATCGGATTCGTCGAGGCTGGCGGCCACGATCAGCTTGTCGGACAGGGCGAACAGCACGGTGCCGGAATTCACGGTCTGGCCCTCCACCACGTTGCGCAGTATCAGCGTGCCGCTGATCGGGGAAATAATCTTGATGGGTTTGTAGGTTTCTTTCCACTGCTTGTACTGGTCGTCGCCGGAGGCGCGAGCCGCGTCGAGGATGGCCACCCGGTCCGACGAGCTCATCAGCGCCAGCACCTCGCCGGCCTTTATGGCTTCGCCTTCCTCTACGAGGATCTCTTCGATGCGGCCCGAGGAGGAGGGCTGTATCTCCACGCGGTTCTCGGGCGCCACCACGCCGGTGGTGTCCACCACTTCCGAAAGGTCCTTAAGCTCCGCCTGCGCGGTGGCGTATCTGGGCTTCCTGCTGCCTTTCTTGTTTTTATAAGCGTACCAGCCGCCGCCCGCCAGCGCCGCCGCCACCAGCACAATGATGATCTTTTTCATAAATTATCCTTGCTCCGCCGACTTACTCCTCTATACCCACGCCCAGCAGCTGCTCCAGCGCCAGTTTGCGGCTATGCGCGCTGCGGGCGTAGTCCAGCTGGTTCAGGTCCGAATCCACGAAATTTTGCTCCACGTTCTCCAGGTCTATGAAACTTATCTTCCCGGCCATGTACTTGATCTGGGCCTCTTTGTATCGCTCGTCGTTGGCCTTGAGCAGGGAGCCGCTGGCCAGGGCCGTCTCGGCGGCGCTGAGGTAATCGTCGTAGCCGGAGCGCAGCGCCGAACCCAGGGAGATCTTTTCCGCCCTGAAATTCTCTTCCGCGGCTGCTTGCGCCTTTTTGGCGGCCGCCAGGGAATTAAAATAGTAAGTGGGCCCGCCGGAGAAGAGGGGGATGTTCAGGCTCAGCCCCAGCGACCAGCCGGTGTACTGCGGGAATTCGCTGTCGCCGCTCCAGTTCAGGCCCTGCGACGCCCGCAGGGTGGGGTAGGCGTAATAGCGGGAGGACTCCGTCCGCTCTTTGGCGGCCTCCAGCGTCTTTTTGGCGGAAACTATGCGCGGCGCCTTTTCCAGCGCCCGCGCGACGCGCGCCTCATCCAGTTCAAAAGAGGGAACGCCGATGTCCCCCTTGGCCGTCACGGACGCGGCCCCCTCCAGACCGATGGCGTCCAGCAGGGCCCGCTGCGCCACTACCTGCTGGCGCTCCGCTTTTTTAACGGAAACCCCGGCGTTCTCGGCCAGCGCCTCGGTGTAGAGCGCGTTGCCCTTGGACTCCATGCCGCTTTCGTACTTCAGGCGGATCAGCTTGGCGTTCTCGACCCTGATGTTCAGGATCTTTTTCTGGACCTCAACCCTCCGCTGCGCGAACAGCAGGTCGGCGAAGGCTCCCGCCAGGCCCTGCCGGGCCGAAGCCGAGGCGGAGAGATAATCGGCCTCCGCTTTTTCCTTGGAGATCCGGCTGGTCTTTACGCTGGAAACCGTCTTGAGGTTGAGCAGGTCTTCCGAGGCGGAAACGCCGGCGCTCCAGCGGGTATCCTGGGCGCCGTTGGGCCCGCCGCCCCAGCCCACCGAATGGGACAGGCCCACCTGGGGCATATAGGAATTGAGCGCCGCCTTGTAGCTGAAGCCGGCCTGCTCCATGGAGGCGCGCGCGGCCTTGACCGCGGGATTGCGCTCCGCGGCCAGGCGCCTGGCGGCGTCCCAGTCGAGCGTAAGCTGCTGCTGCGCGGCCGCGCTGCCGGCCAGCAGCAGCAGCGCGGGCAGTATGAGGAATTTATTGTTTATGGTCATAAGGTAACAGGGGGCTCTTTAACCGCCGCCTACAGTGCTAACGCGCGGGGGCCCGGTTTTATTGCGTCACAGAACGGAATATCTTACCGGAAGGTAAGTTTACTTCATGCTGACCGTCCGGTCAACATGTCCGCGTCATTTCAGCTTCTCCTGGCCGGCGAAGGAGCGCTCCAGCCGGAAGCCGGCCAGGATCTCCTTGTCCTCGGCGGAAGGGGCACCGGCTATGTGGGCCGCCACGGCCGCGCCCAGCCCGGGGCCCAGCATGAAACCCTGGCCGCACATGCCCACGGCCAGCACATAGCCCTTGAGGGACGCGGGGAAATCCACCACCGGGAAGCCGTCGGGCGTCATCGGGTAGAGCCCGCGCCAGGTGCGGCGCACCTTCAGGTTGGCCAGGCCGGGCATCAACGCTATCATGCGCCGGGACACTTCCGGCAGGAACTCCGAAGTGGAGCGCCTGTCAGTTCCCCAGATGGGCGGCTGCGGGGTGAGGCAGAAAACTATCTGGCCCTCGCAGTTCTGGTAAAAATAGTAGTTCTTGGACCTGTCTCCGGAGCGAATGTCCACCACCATCGGCTCGAAAAACCGCTGCGCCGGCTCGGTTATGCCGGCTTCGTGGCAGTCCGGATTGACAGGAACTTTTACGCCCGCCAGCTCCGACACTGCGGCCGCCTGGGCGCCGGCGGCGTTGACCACCCAGGGGGCGCAGTAACGGCCCTGCGGCGTCAGCACGCCGGTGACTTTTCCGTTCTCCCTGAGGATCTCCTTTACCGGCTCCTTGAAGCGGAACTCGGCGCCCAGCTTTACGGCCCGGCGGTAGAAAGCGTTGACGCTCAGCAGCGGCGAAGCGGAGCCGTCTTCGGGCGACCAGGTGCCGCCACGCAGGTCCTTGGCGGCGATGCCGGGCACCAGTTCCCGGATCTTTTCGGGGGCTACCCAGTCGATGTTCAGCCCCAGGCCGCGCTGCACCTTGAGCAGCTCTTTCAGCACCGCCTCGTCGCGTTCCGTGTAGACCGGGAACAGGTAGCCGCCCTTGATCCAGCCGATGTCGTCGCCGTGGGTCTTGTGCCAGGAGGAAAAAATGGCCAGGCTCCTGAGGCAGGCTTTTATTTTGGAAGCGTCGGAATGGGTGGCGCGCACCCCGCCTATGGCGCATTTGTTCTGGCCCTGGCCGGGCGAAGCTTCCGCCTCCAGCACCAGCGCCTTAAGCTTGCGCTCTGCCAGCGCCAGCGCCAGCGGCGTGCCTATGCTGCCCGCGCCTATAATGATGACGTCGTAGTTGTTAGCCATATATTTATCCGTTCAGAATCCGCTCCAGCTGGTTTTTTCCTCGGCTTCGGTCCGGCATTTCACGTTGGAGAAAACGCCCAGCGGCGCCTCCACGAACAGCGGCCGCCGCGTAAAAGCCGTAACCTCTTTGGGGTCCACGCCTTCGCTTTTGAAGATGTTCAGCAGCAGGGAGGAGCAGGTCTTGGAGCCGCAGGCGCCCATGCCGGCGCGCGTGACCGCCTTGAGCTGGTTGAGGTCCCGCATGCCCGAGCGTATGGCGGCCCGGATCTCGCCCAGGCTCACGCGCTCGCAGCGGCAGATCATGGTCTCGTCGCCGGCGCGGGCCAGGTCGGCAACGGTTTTCTCCCCGGCCTCGGCAGGAAAAAGCTTCAGCGAAGCCGCCAGGTCGGCGGTCTCCGGCGAAGTCTTCACGATAACTATCTGGGTGTTCTCCGCCCTGAAATCCTTGACGTCCAGCACTTCGCCTTCGCCGAGGTCGGCGCCTTCCCAGCCCGCCAGGCGCACGGTGTCGCCTTTCTTAACGAGCCCGCGGCCGATCTCGAACGGCAAAGCCACCGACGGGTGCGCCGGGTCCTTGCGGTAATCCACTATGGTCACCGCCAGGCCGGGGCAGATCAGCAGGCACTTGAAGCAGCCGATGCAGTCGCCGGTGAACTCCGGGGTGTTCATGATGCTGCCGCCCGAGAGCTTGATGGATTTTTTGGGGCAGACGGTCACGCAGGGATTGCAGGGGATCTCCTGGCGGCAGTGCAGCACCGGGTATACCGGCTTGCCGTGGTTCTTGGCCGCCGGGGCCTTGGTGACGCCGGGCCGGGATTTGAGCACCTCCAGCCTGTCGAACCAGAACTGCGGCACCGGGGCCGCCATCACGCCCAGGCTTTTCAGGACCTTGTGGGCGGTTATCTTGCCGCTGAACATGGCGGCGGAAGCCTCCGCTATCTCTTCGGCGTCGCCGCAGACGAAGGCGTTAATGCCGGCCTGCAGGGCCTGCGCCTGAAATTCGTCCACGGAGCTGAGCCCCACGGCTATGAGCAGCGTATCGGCTTTGAAGGACTTTTCCGTGCCGGGCAGCACCTTGAATTTTTCGTCCACGGCGGCGATGGTCACGGTTTCCACCCCGTCTTTGCCGTCGGCGCGCAAGATGGTATGGCGGGTATAGACGGGCACCCCCAGGCGCCGGATCTTGTCGGCGTGCACTTTGTAGCCGCCGCAATGGGCCTGGGCTTCTATGAGTCCGACCACCTTTATGCCGGCCTGCAGCGCGTGGTAGGCCGCTATCAGGCCCACATTGCCGCCGCCCACTATGAACAATCTTTTGGCCGGACGCACCAGGTCGCGGTTGACCAGCGTCTGGAAAGCGCCGGCGCCGTACACTCCGGGCAGGGTATTGCCCGGGAAGGGCAGGCTTTTTTCGCGCGCGCCGGTGGCGCTGACTATGGCCTTGGGGCGCACCAGGTAATATTTATCGCCGCGCAGCACGCCGGCTTTTTTGTCGGAGAACACGGCCAGGCAGGTGGCGTCGGGCCAGGCCGTCACCGACGGATATTCCTTGAGCTGCTCCTCAAGTTTTCCGGCGATATCTATGCCGCGGGTGCCGGCATAGCAGTCTTCCACCGAGCCGAAGAACTTGTGCGTCTGCAGCACCAGCTTGCCGCCGAACCGGGCCTTGTCGTCGATGATAAGCGTGCTGACGTTCAATTTGCCCAGTTCGGCCGCCGCGGCCAGGCCGGAAGGCCCGCCGCCGATAATAAGAACATCGAATTCTAATTCCTCCACCCGCCCAAACTCCTGCACGCAGGTATTGCGCGGCAGCGCGGCCGTGCCGCGCAGCGTCTGCACCTTCATGCCTTCGCGCACCGCGGTTATGCAGGACTTAACTGTCAGCCCGTCAGCTATGACCGAACACTGCGCGCACTGCCCGTTGGCGCAGAAGATGCCCTGCGGGCTGGCGTCCTTTTTATGATGGCTGAAGATCTTGATGCCGTTGGCGTAAAGGGCGCTGGAGATCACCTCACCCTCCAGGGCCTGGCAGGCGGCGCCGTCAAAAGTGAAGTTCACGGTCTTACGCTCTTCCGGCTGGAGTACGGGATGTTCTTGTATTCGTTCCATAAAAAATTCCTCGGGTGGCTATGCAACGGTATTAACAATATTACAATAAATAAATACGCGAGAGAAACCAGCCGCCGCCCCGGTCCCGGCCCCGGATATCATGCTGCCGCAGGCCGGGCGCCCAACCGGTACGGCCGGCATTGGCCGCCCGGGGAGCGCAGCCCTTTACGGCCCCGCCCCGGGCTTGACGCGCCCATCGGTATATATTGTGATATAATATGAACGCAGCAGTTATTTCAGGAGGGGAAAATGACAAAGAAATTTATATTGACGGCGGCCTGCGCGCTTTTTGCCGCTGACGCCTTTGCGGCCCAGAAACCGGAGTTCAGCTCTCTGGATTTCGCTTCACAGGTAAGCGTAGTTTCAGCGGCGGCCCAGGCCGCCCCGGCCGCCATCCCGGCGCCCGTCTGCGCCAAAGCCAGGATCGGGCGCTACGTTCAGGTTTCCGGCTATGTAACCCTTACCGGCAATGGCTGGATGCCGCAAGGCGGCGGATACACTTCTGTCAGCCTCACCGGCTGGGCCACTTTCAGGGACAGCAGCGGGCAGATCACCAGCAACAATACCTACATCAACACCAGCGCGTCGCTGTGGGTTAAGCCCAACCAGAGCGTCTTCCAGACGGTGTGGCCCAATGTTTACGCGCAATTCTCCCGCAACGGCAAGCCCCTGGGCTCCGCGAACATGACCGGCAGCGTCTCGCTGTCCGGCTGGCCGTCCAGCAGCTACTTCTCCCTTAACGGCTCCGGCTACCTCAGCGGCTCCATTTACGTTGAAGACGAGCAGTGATCTTATCCGGGAATGAAAAGGGCGGCTTTAAAGGCCGCTCTTTTTATTTTATGATATGACCATGAAAATCCTTGAAGGCAAAACCCTGTCGGCCCGGATACTGGGCGCGCTGCCCGCGCGCGTAGAGGCCGTAAAGGCCCGCCTGGGCCGCCCGCCGTCGCTGGCCATAGTTAATTACTTCCCGGACTCGCCTTCAGCCGTCTATGTAAGGCGCAAAGTTGCCGCCTGCGAAAAACTGGGCATCTCGACCAAACTTTTCAGCCCGGACCCCGCCGAGGGCTACCATGCCTTTACTACGCTGCTGGCCTGCCTGGGCGAGGACCCGGCCTACGACGCCATCATGCTGGAACGCCCGCTGCCCGCCGGTTTCGAGACCCTGGAGACCTGTGACGCGCTGCCGGCCGCCAAGGACGTGGACGGGCTCTCCTCGCTCAACATGGGCCGCCTTTTCATCTCCCGGAGGTTTTCCGAAATAGAGAACTCGGGCTTTTTTGTGCCCTGTACCGCCCTGGCCGTGATACGCCTGCTGGAATTCCACGGCATTAAACCCGCCGGCATGAACATAGCCGTGGCGGGCCGCAGCGCGGTGGTGGGCCGGCCGCTGGCGCATATGCTGACCTGCCTGGACGCCACGGTGACGCTGTGCCACACCCGCAGCAGGAATATCGCCGGCATTTTCAAGGCGGCCGACCTGGTGATAACGGCCGTAGGCCGGGCCGGCTGGCTGAAAGCCGAAATGCTGGCGCCGGGCGCCACGGTGATAGACGTGGGCACCAATTTCGACGCCGCCGGAAAGATGTGCGGCGACGCCGACTTTGGAGGGATAAAGCGGACAGCCGCGGCCGCCACCCCCGTCCCGGGCGGCGTAGGCCCGGTAACGCTGGCCTGCCTGCTGGAAGCGGCCGTAAAAGCGGCCGAGCTCGCGCCCAAAACCCTAAAGGGAGAGATCGCACTCACATGAAAGAACTGTCGAAACTCGCATTCATAGTCCTCGCCGGCGCGGCGTTGTGCCTGCCCGCCTTCGCGCAGGAAGAAACCCCCGCCGCCGGTGAAGAGCCCCAGGCGGAAGCCCCGGCGGAGCAGGCCCCCAAAACCGCGCCCGCCGCTAAAAAACCCGCGGCGAAAAAGAAAAAAGCGAAAAAAAAGAAACCCGCCCCCGTCTCCGAGTACAAGTTCCAGAGCGCAGAAGAAACACCCACCTATAAGTTCGACAAAAAAGCCGAGCCTATCCTGAAACCGGTAAAAAAGAAAAAGAAAGCCGCCGTGAAAAATGACGGCGCGGGCCAGCCGGCGTCAATGCCCAAACTTAAAAAAGTGAAATCCTTCGGCGAAGAGGACAAACCAGAAGGCGGCGAAATGCCCGCCCTGCCGCCGGGCATGAAGATACCCGGCATGGGCGGCAATTAATGGCCGACCTCCTGGTCAAACTGCCTGACCTGCCGGGCGCGCCGGAAGAGCTGCGCGACGCCGGCTACGGCTGCGCGATAGCGGCCTCTTTCAGAAAGAACGCCGGGGCGGTGGCGCTAGCAGGCTCGGCGCCCGGCGCCTATAAGAACCCGGTAAAATAAATGAAAGTCCCCGCCGAATGGTATAAAGCCTTCTTCAAGAACTCCTTCTACAATCCCGCTTCGCCCGCGGCCGTAGCCAAAGCGCCGTCCGAGGCCGCCTTCGTTCTCCGGCAGCTGAAACTAAAAAAAGGCTCGGCCCTGCTGGACCTGTGCTGCGGCCCCGGGCGGCACGCGGTGGAGTTCGCCCGGAAAGGACTGGCCGTCACGGGCTTCGATTTTTCACGCGAGTACCTGGAGGAGGCCCTGGAGCGGGCGCAGGAAAAAAGGATCCCGCTGCGGCTGGTGCGCGGGGACATGCGCCGGCTGAAGTTCAGCGGCGAATTCGACGCCGCCGTGAACCTGTTCACCAGCTTCGGCTACTTCCGGAAATTTTCGGACGACATAAAAACCCTTAAAGGCGTAGCGCGCGCGCTGAAGCCCGGCGGCCTTTTCCTGATAGACATCATCAACGGCGATTATGTGCGCAAGCATTTCATCCCGAACCCCTGGCACGACCTTGGCGACCACTATCACCTGGAGGAAACAGCGCTGAACAAGGACGGCGCCTTCAACTCCTGGATCAAGATCCACAAGATGAGCGGGAAAATACAGAAGAAGACTTTTTTCAGCCGCCTCTACGACCGCGCGCGCCTGGCCGCGGCGCTTAAGACAGCCGGCCTTGAACCGCTTAAGTTCTGGGGCAACTTCGCGGGTCAGACGCTGTCGCCCGACAGCATCCGCTTGATAGCGCTGGCGGCCAAGCCCGGACGCCGCGCCTGAACCGCCATGTCTCCAGATAAAAAAGCCGGCAAACCCTTCGAGCTTAAAACCATAGGCGTCCTGGAATCCTGCTTCCAGGAAAAATTCGGCACACCCCGCCAGCCCAGGCTGGTGCCGGGGGCGAGATCCAAACTGCGCATAGCGCCGGAATTCGCCCCGGCCCACTCCCTGACCGGGCTCGCCGAATTCAGCCATGTCTGGCTGCTTTCCTGGATGCATTTGAACACCAACAAGACCTTCCGCCCCAAGATCCACCCGCCGCGCCTGAAGGGCGGCAAGATAGGGGTTTTCGCCTCCCGCTCGCCGCACCGCCCCAATCCCATCGGGCTTTCGCTGGCGAAGCTGGAGCGCGTGGAAGGCGATACGCTTTACCTGTCCGGGCTGGACCTGATAAACGGCACGCCCATCGTGGACATAAAGCCTTTCCTGCCTTTCTGCGACGCCGCCGAGGGCGCGCTGTCCGGCTGGCTGCCGGCCAACGCCTTCCCGGAGCTGAAGGTGGTTTTCTCGGCCAGGGCGCTGGCGGACGTGGCGCGCATAGAGGCGGCAGAAAAGCCGGGCCTGCGCGCGCTGATAGCCGACACCCTCAGGCATGACCCGCGCAATATGCGCGACAAGACGCAGATGGTGGAAGGCACCGACATGGGCTTTTTCCTGTCCAACCACGACGTGCACTTTTCGGTGGCCGGCTCCACGGCCACGGTGCTGCGGGTGGAAACGGGGCTGAAGTTCGAAAAGAAATTCCGCAGGGAAAAACCTTCAGCGAAATAAGCCGCGCGCGGCCGCTGTAAGGGACGGCCGCCCCCGGTCTTTTTTAGACTATTTCGATATCCAGGCAGTAGAGCAGCGCCATGGCTTCCGGCATGGAGAACTTGGCGCCCTTAACCTTATTGTCGGCCACGCGGATGGCGTAATTCCTGGCCTGCGTCAGGTCGGCGCCGGACAGGTTGGTCTTGCCGAACAGGCTGGCCGTGAAATCCGTACCGGTCAGGTCGGCTTTGGAAAGATCCGCCTCGCGAAAATCCGCGTCCCTGGCCAGGCAGTTCTTTATGGCCGTCCCCGCCAGCGACAGGCCCAGAAAATTAGAGTCGCTGAGCACGCAGTTCTCGAACCGCGACGGGGCGGCTACGCTCAGGCGCGGCCAGGAGGCTTCGGTCCAGTTCAATCCCAACAGCTTGGAGCCCTTGAAGACGGCGCCGCCGAAAGTCGAGCCAGGAACTTTAACAAGGCTCAGGTTGCAGCTTTCAAAGCGGCAGTCCGCGAATTTGCAGAAGCGGAAGCGGGCCCCGGTGAAATCGCAGTTTTTGAACAAGCAGGCGTAAAACTGTTTCGAAACGATTTCGGCGCCCTTAAGCATAAGCCCTTCAAAAACGGCGTCGGCGTATTCCTTTGCGCCGTTCTTGTCCGAGATGTCGGTCTTGCCCATACTGGTATGGTAACAATTTTACAGGCGGCATGGCATTTGCGTGCGGGATTTGGGCAAGTTATTGTATCATAGCGATATAACCGGCCGGAGCGGGAACAAGAGGCCGGCGCCCGCGGGGAAACCCGCCGGGGAGGAAAAATGGAAATAACGGAAACGAACGTAAAGCTGCTCTTTATAGGTGTTCCTTTAGCGGTAATGGCCCTGTTCTTTTACCTGAACAGGAAGCGCGTCAAAGACCTGCAGCAGCTGGCCTCTTCGCTGGGCCTCTCTTTTTCTCACGACGGGCCGGAGCCCGGCGCCCTGGCGGCTACCGGAATAGAGATCTTCAGAACGGGGTATTCCAGCAAGGCGTCCAGCCTTATCACCTTCCCGGCGCGGAGCGGGAATATAAGTGTTTTCGATTACCGCTACACTACCCACGGAGGGAAGAACCGTTCCACGCATAAGTTCACGCTGGCCCTCATCGCCGTCCCGGGACGCGAGATCCCCGTTTTCGACCTGAAGCCGGAATCGTTCATCTACAAGATCGGCGAGGCCCTCGGCTTCAAGGACATAGACCTGCCCGCCTTCCCCGAGTTTTCCGACAAGTACCGGCTGACCGGCCCCGACGCGGCCGCGGTACATATGTTCTTCACTCCGCAGCGCGCCGCCTGGTTCGAGCGCAACCAGGGCCTGCGGGTGCAGGGCGCCGCCGGCCATCTCGTTCTCTTCAAAAGAGAAGGCCTGCTGCCGGTAGCCGAGTGGCAGAGTTTCATAGAGGAAGCGAAAGCTTTCGCCACAGAGATCCTGATATAAAGAACGTCCTCCCCGCCGCTGCGCGGGCCGGGCACGGCGGATAGTTTTCCGGGAGACTATTATGGAGAGAAAAACAGGCTACGCCCTGCTCTGGAGCGGGGTGGGAATAATACTTTACAGCGTGCTGACGGGCTGGAGAGTTTTCAGCGGCAGCGTGCCGCCGCCGGCCCTGATAGACCTGAAGTCCATAACGCTGCCGCTGCCCAGCATGATGAACCTTGCGCTGCCGCTGGACCCGCAGTTCTCCAAAGCCGCGAACCTTGCGCTGCACTTCATGTTCCTGCTGTTAGTCGCCGCGGCCGGCAACAAGATAGGCGGGCTGGGCGTAAAACTGATAAACCGGCAAAACACCGACGCCAAGAAAACGGAAAACCGGCCCTGACCCCGAAAAACACCGCGCAGCTGTCAGCGCTCAATTTATCGCGACTCGACTGAGCAACCGGAGGGCGGCCGGGGCTCTGTCCCGCTCGGCCGTTGCGGAAGGTGAGGACCGGCTTTGAGCGAAGCATAATTATGTTTCGCGGCCGGTTCGCAAGGGCGGAGGCGGTTTTCTGCGTAAGCAAAACCGCTGAGCCGGGGCCGCACAAAACCGCTATGCGGTTTATGTGTGGCGCCCCGCCATAATTTCCCTAAGGCGGGGGGAACCGACGCAAGGGTTCCTTCTTCCGGGTTCGCAGGATAGGACCCCGGCCGCACTGGGCATGCACCGTAACTCTCAGCAAAACTCCCACACTATCAGCCGGCGGCCAGCTCGAACATTTTTTCTATGGAACGCTTAGCCAGGGCGGCGATGGCGGGGGGGACAGTCACTTCCTGCGGGGCCGGATCTTTAAGCAGCGCCAGCACGCTGCCCAGCGTGATGGACTTCATGTACGGGCACAGCCGGCACATGGCTATAAAATTCTTGTCCGGGAACTTCAGCGCGGCCAGCTCGCCGAACCCGCACTCCGTAACCAGCAGATAGGCCGCCGCGTTGGTGCTGCCGACATAGCGCATCATGTCGCCGGTGCCGCCCATGAAATCCACCGCCGCGATAAGCTCGGCGGGGCACTCGGCGTGCGCCAGCACCGCCAGGCCGGGGTATTTTGCGCGGTAAACCTTGATCAATTCCGGGCTGAATCTCTCGTGAACGATACAGGTCCCGTTCCAAAGAATGATATCCTCGCCCGGGGTCTTGCCCAGCGTTTTGGCCAGGTTCGCGCCCATGAAGCGGTCCGGGATAAAGATCACCCTGTCATGCGCCTCGTACATGCGCCGCAGGATCTTTTCCGCGTTGGCGCTGGTAACGATACAGTCCGACTCCGCCTTGACCTCCGCCGAAGTGTTGATATAGGTAACTACCGGCAGCCCGGGGTACCTGGCTTTAAGCCCCCGCACGTCGGCGGCCGTAACCGCCTCGCTCAGCGAACAGCCGGCGGTGGCCGAGGGCACATAAACCTTTTTGGCGGGGTTGAGGATCTTGGCCGTCTCGGCCATGAAATGCACGCCGCAAAAAACTATCATATCGGCGGCCGTGTTCCGGCAGTCGTCGGCCAGCTTGTAGGAATCCCCGGTCAGGTCGCCGACGCCGAGGACGATGTCCGGCGTCTGGTAGACGTGCGCGCAGACGACGGCGTTCTTTTCTTTTTTCAGGCGGTTGATCTCAAGGGTGAGCGCCGCCACGCCGGAGAGCGCGCCTTCGACGCAGCGCCGGTGCAGGCCCAGCGCGGCCAGTCTTCGAACTTCCTGCTCCAAAGCCGTGGCCATGTTGAAAGTCTATCCCTTTAATTCCCACTTGCCCAGCAGGTCCGGGTAATTGCTGAAGATACCGTCCACGCCGATGGCCTTCATCCGCAGGGCATCCTTCTTGGTGTTGACGGTGTAAACGCAGACCCTGAAGCCGGCCTTCTTTATGCGTGAAACGTTCAGTTTGAAAGCCAGGCGCAGCGCCATGTGAAAATTTACCGCCCCTAAAGCCCTGGCTTTTTTCAGCGCGGGCAGCAGCAGCATCGCGCTCAGGCCATGGCCCAGGTAGGCCAGTTTCACTTCGGGCGAGAACGCCCTGAAGCGCCGGAGCGTGGCGCCGTCGAAACTGGAAACCACGGCCTTGGCGAACAGGCCCGGCCGGCTGCGCAGGAAAGCCAGCAGCTGTTCCTCGATGCCCGGATAGACGTTGTGATCGTTCTTGACCTCGAAATTCAGCCAGGCGGCCGCGGGGCCGATGATGTCGATGACCTCTTCCAGGCGGGGCACATGCTGCGCGGCTTTGTCCTGCTTGAAATGGGCCGCGACATTGTACTTTTTGAGCTCGGCGTAATCCAGGGCCGCGATCTTAACGTCCTTGCCGGCGGTGGTCTTCAGCGAGTAATCGTGGTGCACCACCAGGATGCCGTCCCTTGTCCGGTGCACGTCGAACTCGAAATCCTTCGAGCCCATTTCTACGGCCAGCCGGAAGGCTTTGAGCGTGTTCTCGGGGGCGTAGCCGGAGGCGCCGCGGTGGGAAATTATTTTCATAAGAAGACCTTGCCGATGCCGGCGAACTGCTCCGGCGAGTATTCGAAACCGTCCATTTTGTCCCGGTCGGAACCGGGCCCGTGAAAGTCGTTGCCCGCGGTGACAAAAAGATCGTAACGGCCGGCCAGCGCGATGAATTCGCGCGTCGCGGTCTGCGTATGAGCGGGGTAAAAAGCCTCGATGCCGTCGAGCCCCGCCGCTTTCCAGCGCGGCAGGTCCAGCACGTTCTTTACCACGCCCGGGTGCGCCAGCACCGCCAGGCCGCCGGCGTCCTTTATCGCGCGGATGGCGGCCTCCACGTCCGGGCCGCAGGGCGGGACGTAGGCCGGCATGCCGTAGGCCACATAGCGCTGGAAGCCCTGCTTGCGGGAGCTGACCACGCCTTTCTTTTTCAGCAGGTCGGCGATATGAGGGCGGCCGAGGGTTTTCACTTCAAGCGGCAGTTCCTCGAACTTTATGTCTATGCCCTGGCCGGCCAGCAGCGCTATGATCTTTTTAAGGCGCTCCAGCCTTTTCTCCCTGTAGCCGGCCAGGCTGGCCAGGAACCGCGCGTCGCGGACGTCCACGCCGTAGCCGAGGATATGCAGGCTGTCGTGGAAATCGGTGGTAAGTTCTACGCCGTAGCAGTAGGTGATGCCGGCCTCTTTCAGCGCCGGCTCCATTTCCACCCAGCCGTTGACGATGTCGTGGTCGGTCAGCGAAAAGTATTTTATCCCGGCGCGCCGCGCCTCGCGCGCGAGCTCCGCGGGCGCGAGGGTGCCGTCGGAATACTTGGAATGGTTGTGGAGGTTGATGAGGCCAGGCATGCGGGAAAGGCAAAGCGGCGGCCGCCGCAGGCGGCCGGCCGGCGCTTCGCTCCTCGGCCGGTCTTAGCCGACCGTTACCGTCTTCACCGCGGGAACTTCTTCCTTGATCATGCGCTCCACCACGTGCTTAAGCGTCATGGCTGAGTGCGGGCAGCAGCCGCAGGCCCCGGTCAGGCGCACCCTGACGTCGCCCTTTTTCTCGTCGACGCCTAACAGTTCCACGGAGCCGCCGTCGGCGGCCAGCATGGGCTTTATTTTCTCTATCACTTTCTCAACTTGAGCTTTCATAAGAACTCCTTGTACCACGGCTAAATTATAGCAAGTCTGCTTCAAGACTCGCTCTGGAACGATTTATTGTAAAATGCATTTATGCTGCGCGAAGAAATGAACATAAGGCAGGTGCCGGGCGATCCGCCGCGACGCTGGTGGTCGGACGAGTATTTCGACCTGATAGTCTGGTTCGCTCCGGACAAAACGGTCTGGGGCTTCCAGCTGTGCTATGACCGCGACCGCAAACCGCGCGCGCTGACCTGGACGAGGGCGAACGGATACACGCATTCCGGCATAGACGACGGAGAGGGCTGGAGCCCCTCCGCGCACAAAGGCTCCCCTATCCTGGTGGCCGACGGGCTGTTCGATACGAAAAGCATAGGGGACAAGCTGGCCGCCGCCGCCGGCGGTCTGCCGCCGGAGATCCGCAGCGTGGTCCTGAATAAAGTGCGCCAGCGCGACCTGTAATTTCGCCGGGGAGCCCGGCCTCCGCGACCCGCGGCCCCGGGCCCGGCGGGGGCCGGGTTCAGCGCTTAACGCCGCGTTCTATAAACCCGTACTTTTCCATCGCGTCGGCCACGCGCTCGGCCATCAGGCGGTAGCCGCGCGCCGAGCAGTGCGCGTCGCCGCGGGCGAAATATTCATCGCGCCGGCCCTGTTCTACCAGGCGGGAAAACTCCGCCGTCTGTTCCACGAAAGGCAGGCCGCGCTCGGCCGCCAGGGCGGCCAGCGCCGCCGACACTTCCCGGAACTGCGGCATAGAGGGATTCTCGAGCGGATAATTCTGCAGCAGCACTTTTATCCCGCGCTCCCGCACCAGGTCGGCCGCCTTGCGCATGTCCAGCCTCACCCAGGAAGAGATGTCGAAGGTGCCGGAAAAAAGAGCGGGCGTCCCGCCGCCCGCGCGTATCGCGCCTATCTTCATCCATTTTTCCGCTTCGCCGCGGTTCTGACCCAGGGCGTTGCTTATCCCGATATAGACCATGGGATTCGCGGGATCCAGCGGCACAACTTTCGCCAGCCATTCCAGCGCCTGCTCGGGGCGGCCGGTGTTCAGATAGGTGAAGCCTATGTTCAACAACGCGTCGACATCGTCCGGGACCGCCTTTACCGCCTCCTTGCAGGCGGACAGGATCCCCTCCTGGTTCTTTGCATCCAGCATTTTCCGGCAGAGGACCTGCTGGGGAGTGTTGCGCTGCGACATCTGCCTGGCCTGCGCAGGCCCCGTACTTTCCGCCGGCGGGAACGCGCTGCGCCACAGGAGCCTGGCCAGGCGCACGGTACGGATGCGGTCGTAAAACTTTTTCCGCGGCGGCGCTGTCCCGTCCCGGTAGCCCCAGTAATTCCAATAATTGGCCATCCCGGAAAGCAGCACTACGGCGTCGGGCCGCACCTCGTCCAGGGCTTTAGGGAGCCGCTGCAGCATCTGCGCTGTATTCTGGGCCACCTCGCCGAAATTGACCACCCTTATCGTGCGGCCCGGGAAGCGCGCCCGCAAGATCTCCTCAAGCTGCACGGGATAACTGCCTTGGGGGGGAGCGCCGGCCCCGTAGGTAAAAGAATCTCCCGCGCACAGGACGGTATAGGAAGCCCGCGGCCCGGCCACGGGCAGCTCGGCGATATAGCGGCTGCCGAGCAGCCGCAGGAAAAGCTCCAGCAGCAGCGCCAGCGCTGCCGCGCCGGCGGCAAAAGCGGCTGCTTTTTTTAAAACTGTATTCATCAAGGTCCCCTGCCCGCGCTATGGCGGCCGGGCGCGCGGCCTTTGAATTTTACCATACGCGCGGCCCGCGGCGAAATGCCCGCCGCCGGGCCGCGCGTTTTACCTGAAACCGGAAAATAGTAGAATCTCGTATGCGGTTACGGGGAGAGAAACCTTTATCTTATGCCCAATAATTTTAAACCGGCCATGGGCCGCGGCGACACCGGCTTTACCGACCTGCTGGGCGGACGCCGGGTTTCAAAAAAGGACCGCCGCGTAAAGCTGAACGCCCTTATAGACGAACTGTCCTGCGTGCTGGGGCTTGCTAAGACAGGACTGAAAAATCCCGCGTTGCGGGCCGGGCTCACGGCGGCGCAGAAAGACCTGGTCTTCGTTTCGGGGGTAATAGCCGGGAGCAAAGCGGACCTGGGCCCGGCCGCCGCCGCCCTGTACCGGCGGGTGGAAGCCGCGGCCGCGGGCCTGAAACCTCTTAAAAAATTTGTCGTGCCGGGCAAGAACAAGCCGGAAGCCCTGCTCCACCTGGCCCGCGCAAAAGCCCGCCTCTGCGAGCTGCTGGCGTGGGAAATAAAGACCCCGGCCCCGGCCGCGTACCTCAACCGCCTTTCGGATTACCTGTTCCTTGCTGCGCTGAAGAGCGCCCGCAAATAAACTCCGCCCAAGGGGACTTTGTCATGGAAAAGTATTTTAAATTCAGCGAGCGGGCCACCGGGCTTAAAACCGAAGTTTTATCCGGGGCCGCCACCTTCCTGACGATGGCCTATATAATCTTCGTGAACCCGGGCATCCTCTCGGCGGCGGGCGTGCCTTTCGTCGGGGCGGTCACCGCCACCGCCGTCGGCGCGGCCGTGATGAGCATTACTATGGGCGCCGTGGCCAACAGGCCGCTGGCGCTGGCCTCGGGCATGGGCATCAACGCGGTGCTGACCTTCTCGGTCATCGGTTTCCAGCAGGCCAACGTGCCGTGGCAGGTCGGCATGTCGGTCATTTTCATCGAGGGCCTGCTGATCTTCCTGCTGGTGGTCTCCGGTTTTCGCGAGGCGGTGATGAACGCCATCCCGCTGAACCTTAAAAGGGCGATCGGCGTGGGCATAGGCCTGTTCATCACGGTGATAGGCCTCAACGAAGGCGGCATCATACGGCCGGCCCCCATTACGCTGGTGGCGCTGGGGGATTTCTCCCAGAAATATGTCTGGGTTTCACTTATAGGCTTTTTTTCCACGGCCTTCTTCATGGCCTCTAAAGTCAAAGGGGACATACTCTGGGGCATAGTGGCGGCCGCGGCCGCCGCGCTGCTGCTGGGCGTCACCGCCGTGCCGCAGGCCGCTTTCTCGGCGCCGGATTTCGTTACTTTCCTCGCCCCGTTCCAGACGGTGAACGGGCAGCTGGCGCTGGCGCAGGCGCTGACCCCGGGCCTGCTGTTCGCCGTTTTCGCCATCATGCTCACCGACTTTTTCGACACCATGGGCACGGTGGTGGCCGTAGGCGAACAGGCCGGCTTCGTGAACAAGGACGGCAGCGTGCGGGATATTAAAAAGATACTGCTGGTGGACTCTGCCGCGGCCGCCGTGGGCGGGCTTTTCGGCTCCAGCTCCATCACCACCTACATTGAATCCGCGGCCGGCGTGGCCGAGGGCGGCCGCACCGGCCTGTCGGCCATCGTGACCGGGCTGCTGTTCGGCCTTTGCGCTTTTTTCGCCCCGCTGATACAGATGATAGGCGGCGGCTACCGGCTGCCCAACTCTTCCCACTACGGCCTCCTGGTCAACAGCGGCTTTACGCCGCCGGCCGACGTGCTGCCGCCGGGCACCGGCGACTACTTCGTCTACCCCATCACGGCCGGCGCGCTGGTGATAGTGGGCTGCCTGATGATGAAAACCGTGCGCGAAATAGACTGGGACAAATTCGACGAAGCCCTGCCGGCTTTCCTGACGATGATAGGGATTCCGCTGACCTATAATATCAGCAACGGCATAGGCTTCGGCTTCATCAGCTACGTGGCGATAAAGCTGTCCCGCCGCAAATTCAGCCAGATCCACCCGCTGCTGTACGCGGTCAGCCTGGCCTTCCTGCTGTCCTTCATACTGGCGTCCAAGTAACCGGCCCTTTCTGCCTATTCTTACCAGCTTGTTGGCACCGCGTGGCACGCGGGGATATCCCCTGGCCACCCGTTGCGGAAGGGGGCCCCGCCATAATTTCCCAAGGGCGGGGGGAACCGACGCAAGGGTTCCCTCTTCCCGGGTGGCCAGGGGATATCCCCGCGCGCCGCGCCCCTCCCGAGAAGACATACTCAAATAAAAACCGCCCAGTTACGGGCGGCTCTTATTTACGCCGTTGTCCTTTTCTTACATTCTTTCGGGGGCGGAGACGCCCAGCAGACCGAGACCGCGGGCGATTATGGCCTGCACTCGACGGAGCAGGAACAGCCGGAAGGCCGAGGTTTCCTTGTGCTCCGCATCCAGCACTTTGCACTTGTCGTAGAAAGAGTGAAAGCTCGCCGCCAGCTCCGTCAGGTAGGTGGTGAGCTGGTGGGGGGAGAAGTCGCGCGCGCAGTCGAGCAGCACCTTTTCCAGCCACAGCAGCTTGAGCATCAGGGCCCGTTCCTCGGCGTTGATCACGGCTTTGGCCTCGTCGAAACCGGCGGCCGGGTCTATGCCCTTCTCCGGGGCGTTGGCGAAGATGGAGCTGATGCGGGCGTGCACGTACTGCACGTAGAAAACCGGGTTGTCGTTGGAATGCTTCTTGGCCAGCTCCACGTCGAAAGTGAGGTGGGTGTGCGGGCCGCGCGCGGCGAAGAAGAAGCGGCAGGCGTCGGCCCCGACCTCGTCGACCAGCTCCTTGAGCGGGATGAAATCTCCGGCGCGCTTGGACATCTTCACCAGTTCGGCGCCGCGCTTGAGCGCCACCTGCTGGTGGATGAGCACTTTAAAAGCGCCCTTGCCGGCGGCCAGCGCGCCCACGGCCGCTTCCATGCGCGGCACATAGCCGTGGTGGTCCGCGCCCAGGATATCTATAAGCCTGGTGAAACCGCGCGAAAATTTGTCGAGATGGTAGGCGATATCGTTGAGGAAATAAGTGTTGCGCCCGTCGGCCTTCACCAGCACGCGGTCCTTGTCGTCGGATTCCAGCTCGGTGGCCGCGCCGAACCACACCGCGCCTTCCTTCTCGTAGACCATGCCGCGCTCTTTGAGCGCGGCCAGCGCCTTGGCCGGCCCGCCCGCCGCGTGCAGCTCCGATTCCAGGAACCAGCGGTCGAACTCCACGCCGAAAGCCTTCATGTCCGCGCGGTGCAGCTTAAGAATTTCCGCCACCGCGTATTCCGAGAACTGTTTGTCGGCCCAGCCGGCGGCCCCGGCGGGCAGCTGCGCGGCCATGTCTTTAAGATAATCGCCCTGGTAGCCGTTCTCGGGAGGCTCAACACCCAGGCTGCGGGCCTTGAGCGAGCGGCCCAGCAGTTCCACCTGGTTGCCCACGTTGTTCACGTAAAATTCAGTGGCCACTTCGGCTCCCAGCGCCCGGAGAATGCGGGCCAGGCTGTCGCCCAGCGTGGCGCCGCGGCCGCTGGCCAGGTGCATGGGGCCGGTGGGATTGGCAGAGACGAATTCGAGGTTTATCTTTTCGCCCTTGAAAGCGGGCTGCGCGAAACAGCCCGGTTTTTCCAGCTCCTTGAGAGCTTCGAAAAGGAAAGCGTCGCGGAATTTGAGATTAACGAAACCCGGGGGCACGGCCTGCGCCGAGCAATCCGCCGCCAGGGCGGCTGCCAATTCCTCGGCGATCTTAAGCGGCGCCTTCCTCAGCAGCTTGGCGGCCGAGATGGGCCAGGCTATCGACACGTCGGCGTCGATATGCGGCGGCGGGGCGGCCAGGTGAAAGCCGGCCATGGCCGCGTCGTCCAGGGAGAAGGCCGCCATCGCGCGGCTCTTAAGGGCGGCTTCGAGCCGGGATAAGGTCATTTCTTTTTGGAAGTTTTTTTCGCCGCTTTCTTTACCGCGGCCTTTTTACCGGCGCCCTTTTTGGCCAGGGGTTTCTTCACGGCCGCTTTTTTAGCGGCCGGTTTCTTCGCGGCCGCCTTCTTCGCGGGCGCCTTCTTCGCGGCGGGTTTCTTCACCGCCGCCTTTTTCGCGGCCGGCTTTTTAGCGGGAGCTTTTTTAGCGGCGGGTTTCTCTTGCGCCTCTTGGACGGCGGGCTTGGGCGCGGCCGGCGCGTTCTCTTCCCACTGCACGGGCTTATGCCCGCCGTAAAGCTTGCCTATGGAGTAAAACTCCTCGGCCTTGCCGTCGAAGACATGCACCATCACGCCGCCGTAATCCAGCACTTTCCAGTTCTTGGAGCGCATGCCGTCCCTGTACAGGCAGTAGGTGCCGTCAGCCTTCAGCTGCACCGACACTTCCTCTTCCACCGCCTCCAGCTGCGGCGCGGATTCCACCGTGAGCAGCACCACGAAATCGGCCAGCGAAGAGCTGCCGCAGAGGTCGTAGACCTGCACCGGGCTGGCTTTTTTAGAGTCCCCGGCGCGCGCGGCCTTGATAGCAATTTTTCTGGAATCGTTCTTTGTGAGGGTCATAATGCCTTAGATCTTCGCCTGTTTGAGTTTAGCCAGCAGCATGGCTTCGGCCTGGTGCTCTATATTCACCATGGCGGAGCTGATTATGGAGGATATTGTATTAAATATGGTGGCCAGGTTATTTTTTTCCAGCAGGTTCACCTCGCCGGCTTTCGTGAACAGCGCGCAGGCCAGCCGCCTGCCTTCGGCGGAGCAGGCCATGACATAAGTGGAGCCGTTCAGCCAGCCGCTCTCGGGCGAGGCGGGCGGCACCACGGGCTTGTCGGGCAGGAAGTTCTCGCGGGTGTAGACCGGGTCGTATTCATCGTTGAAGACGTTGTAGGCGAAGGCGTGGATATTCCACGATCCCTCCAGGTAAGGCCGCATCTCGTCCATCACCACGGCCAGGAACTCGGCAGGGGACTTGTGCTGCGTCATCAGCTGGCGGCTCAGGTCGAACAGCATGGTGAGCTCGTTGGAAGTATGCTGCAGCCGTTTGAGCAGCGTCTTCATTATTTCGCTGAAGATGCTGATGCCCGTGTCCGGGTGGTCCTTGATGAAGGCGAACAGCTGCGCGCGGCCGATCTCGTACAGCGCCGAATCCCTGGTGGCCCGGGCCTGCGCGAAGCGCCTCTGGCCTTCGAGCACCGCCATCTCGCCGAAAAAGTCGCCGCTGGAAAGAATGGCCAGCGCCTTGAACTCGTTGCCAACCTCGTCAAGCGCCTTTTCGATGGTGACTTCGCCGTCCACGATTATATAGAGCGTATCGCCCTTCGTCTTTTCCTTGAAGATGACCTCGCCTGCCGCGTGCGCCGTCTGCTTGAAATAGCCGGCGAACTCGGAAAGCATGCTTTCCGAGAGATTGTGGAACAGGGTGACACCCCTCAGTTTTTCTATTTCTGACATAACCGCCCCCTTTTATCCCACTATGTTACAAAGCTTTTTGAGACCTTCCTTGTCGTGCGCTTTGGCGACGGCCACTTCGAACGAGATCTGGTTCTGGATGACCAGCATGGACAGCGCGCGGTCCATGGGCATCATGCCGAATTTCGCGCCGGTCTCGATGGCGGAATAGATCATGTGCGTTTTGCCTTCGCGGATAAGGTTGGCGATGGCCGGGGTCATTATCATGACCTCGCGCGCGGCCACGCGGCCCTTGCCGTCCTTGCGCGGCAGCAGGATCTGGGACACCACGCCCTGCAGCGAGGCGGCCAGCTGCACGCGCACCTGGCTCTGCTGGTGCGGCGGGAACACGTCGATGATGCGGTCCACCGTGGACGGCGCGTCCTGGGTGTGCAGCGTGGCGAAGGTGAGGTGCCCCGTCTCGGCCGCGGTGATGGTGAGCTGGATGGTCTCCAGGTCGCGCATTTCGCCCACCAGGATGACGTTGGGGTCCTGGCGCAGCGCGCCGCGCAGCGCGTTGTTGAACGAGCGGGTATGCTGGCCGACCTCGCGCTGGCGCACCACGCAGGCCTGGGGCTCGTAGGTGAACTCGATGGGGTCCTCGACGGTGAGGATATGCTTTTTCTTCTTGATATTGATCTGGTTGATCAGCGCGGCCAGCGTGGTGGATTTGCCCGAGCCGGTGGGGCCGGTGACCAGCACCAGGCCCTTGGGCAATTCGGAGAACATCGTCACGGCGGGCGGCAGGCTGAGCTGTTCCGGGGTCGGTATGACGGAAGGGATGACGCGCATGACGGCTTCGACGCCGTTGCGCGCCATCAGCACGTTGAGGCGGAACCGGGAAACGCCCGTAACCGCGAAAGAGCAGTCCAGCTCCCAGTCTTTCTCGAATTTTGCCCGCTGCTCGTCGTAAAGCGTGGAGAAGATCAGCGCCTTTGTCTGCTCGGCGGTCAGCACGGCCACGCCTTCGGCCACCGGGAGCATTTCGCCGTTGAGGCGCATCATGGGCGGCTTGCCCACGCAGATGTGGATGTCGCTCGAACCCCGCTGCACCGCGGTCCTTAGAATGGTCACCATGTCCATATTAAGCCTCCTTAAGCTCTACTGCCGCGCCGTTTCCGTTTTCCCGAGTATGCCGGCGTCAAAATCCGTCCCCAGTATCACCACCGCTTCCGCCACGCTCTTCTGGGCCGCGCGCACGTGGATCTCGCGCTCTTCCAGCCCCAGGGCCGCGCGCAGCTTGAGCGCGCCCGCGGTATCGGAGGAAAAACAGCGTATGACAGTGTGCTTTTCAATTCTAGCATAGGAGGAAGCGGTGAGCACGTCAAAACCCGCCGCCCTGAGATACTTCGCCGCGCGGGCGGCCAGGTCTTTTTTTCCCGAGGCGTTGAAGACTTCCACGCGCACCGCCGGCGGCGCGGCGGCCTCGGCGGGCGGCTCTTCCTCCGGGGCGGCCGCGGGCCGGGCCGACTCGGTCAGGATAAAGTTGGAGGAATTGAGCCGGGAAAATTCCGAGAACAGCGCGAACAGCCCGAAGGGCGAAATATTGGTGGCGCCGCAGCGCCGCAGCGCGGCCGCCCAGGACGCGGCTTCCAGGAACTTCCGGGGCGCGGAGCGCCAGCCGTTGAGGACGGGCCACAGGGCCTCCATGTCCGGCGCGGAGGAAAGGGAGATGTAAAAGACCTCCCCCTGGCCGTCGGCCGCGCCGGCGCCCGTCTGCGCGGCCAGGTCGCTGGCGCGCTGGTAGCCGGAAACGCCCCGGCGCGCGCGGGCGGCGGGAAAAAGCACGGCGTTGACGGTGGAGGAGCCCGGGTGATAGACCAGCAGCGCCGCGGCGCTGTCCGCCAGCAGGGCTATGCGCACATCGCGGCCGGCGCACATCGCGGCCGCCACAGGGGAAAAATACTGCGCGGCGGCCAGGGCCAGCGCGGCGGCCAGGCCGAGGCCCAGCATCAACCTTTCTTTTTTTCCTGAAGACTGTTCCATAGTGACACGCTCAGCGGATGCACCCAGCCCCCGCCCGAAAAAGCGTAAGAAAGTTTAACATAATTCGCGGCCCTGAAAGCCGCCCGGAAATCCAGCCGGGCCAGCCGCCGGACCAGCCCGGCTTCCCTGAAAACGCGCCCCTCGGCCGCCAGGTCGCAGACGTAAATAAGGCGGGCCAGCGGCCCCATATGCGGCGCGCCGGTAGCGTGCAGGGCTATAGCTTCCAGGATCTCCCGGTCCTTTACCGCGAAATCCCTGCGGGCCAGCCCGGCGCCGGCCGGGGCGTGCAGCAGCACCGGCGCGTTCCTGACGATCTCCCCGCATTGCAGGCCCGCGGCCATTTCACGCGGCACGCGGCCGGCCAGTGCTGCCGGCGGCAATTCGCGGGCGCAATCGTGCAGCAGTCCGGCCAGGGCGGCTTTCTGCGCGGGCAGCCCCAGGCGCGGCGCCAGTTCCAGCGCCAGCTCCGCCACCGCCAGGGAATGCCTGAAACGGGCGGGGGATAAAAGTTCTTTCAGGAGCCGGCGCTCCCGCGCCAGGTAAAGGCCTCCGCCCTCGATAACTTCCATTACCGGCGCCGGTACGGCGGGCGGGCGCAGCCCCAGGAACAGCGCCGCGCGCAGGTCGCTGGAGGCCGCGCGCGGGAAGCGGCCCCTCAGCGGCAGAAAAGGAACGCCGTGCAGCCCCTTCAGCGTATGGCCCGGGCGCAGCCCCGCCAGCAGCGTGGCCGTCTTAAGGATCCCGCGCCAGCGGCGCCAGTGCCTGAAACCGGCCAGGCAGTCGGAACCCATGAGGAAATACAGCGGCGCGCCCGGATGCAGCTTCTTAAAGTGCTCCAGCGTTTCGAAGGTATAGACCACCCGCCGGCGCCCGTTCTCGAAAGAACTTATCTTTACTTCCGGGCGTGCGGCCAGGCCGGCCGCGGCCAGGGCTTTTTTCAGCATGGCGCGGCGGCGCGCGAAAGGCACCGGGCGGAGATCCTTGAAAGGCGTGCGCCAGCCGGGCACGAAATACAGCGCGGCGGGCCGCAGCTGCCGCAGGGCGGCCGCCGCCAGCGCCATATGCCCTTTATGGGGGGGATCGAAACTTCCGCCGTAAATGATGACCGGTTTTTCTGAAGCGTCCATAGGGAGACCTGCTGCGGTGAAAAATCACTATATGATATAATTTATCGCTAAGGGAATTTAAGCTATGGCGAAAAACCGAGACAACTGCGTTATACTTCTTGTGTCACCCCCGGAACAGGACAAGATCAGCCGCGACTTCCAGACCGTTTTCGGGCCGGAAAGGGCGGCGCATGTCAGCGGCGACCTGCTGCTGCAGGCGTATAAGACGCTTAAAAGTTTCCCCGACGCCATCCTGCTGCTGTCCTATGAGAAGACCTCCAAACATCCGGACCTGACCTGGCTGGACCCCGAAGATCCCGGTTTCCTCGAGTTCAAGGCCAAGCCGCTCGACGAGCGCATCCGCGACGTTTTCCAGCTGGCATTCTTTACCGGCGCGAAAAAGGCCGTGCTCATAGACCACCTCTCCCCTGAAATAAAAGGGGACTGGCTGTCCCAGGCCTTCACCGCGCTCAATGACAAGACGGTAGCCCTGGGGGCGAACCAGGACGGTTCCTTCTACCTGCTCGGCCTGACCCAGCAGAACCTGAAGCTCCTGGATACCCCCGGTTTCACCTCGGGAAAAAGCGCGGAAGTCCTCGGTGAGCGGGTGAAAAAGAATAAACTTTCGCTGTTCAGCACCCCGGAAACCTACTGCATCAATACGGAAGACTCGCTGCGCAAATGGCAGGAAAACCGTGAGGCCGCGCCGCATTTCTTCGCGGACAAGCCGGCCCCGTCCGCGGCGCAGCAGGAGCCGGAAACCAAAAAATACGGCCGGCGCCACGCCCGGAGCCACGAAAGCCATCCCGCCAAACCCTCCCAGGAAAACACGCCCCTGCTGTAAGCGCCGCGGCGGCCGCGGAACAGTTTCACCGGCAGGGCGCATTCCGTACAACGCCCGAGGATAAAAATGAAAACAATAGAGTCCGCCTGCGAAAAGATCTTCCGCCTGGCCGGAAAAGTGCAATGCGAAGTCACCGCCGAGACGAAGGACAGCGCGCTGACCCGTTTCGCCGACAACGTTATCTCCCAGAACGTGGCAGTCGCCTCCACGGATTTTTCGGTGCGCCTCTCCGACGGCGGGCGCACCGCAAGGGTGAATTTCAACCAGGCCGGGGCGGCCTCCCTGGAAAGCTCCGTAAAACTGGGGCTCGACCTGCTTCGGCGGCAGAAGAAAGACCCCGGCCTGCCGCCGCTGCCCAAGCCGAGACCCCTCGCCGCCGGTTCAAGAACATATTTCGCGGAAACCGCCGGCCTTGACCCGGCTTTCCGGGCCCGCAAAGCGCGGGACCTCGCCCTGGCCTGCAAAAAAGCCGGGCAGACGGCCTGCGGCACCTTCGAGACCGGCTGCAACGAGGTAGTGATAGCCAACAGCCTGGGCGTCTTCGCCCGGCATAAGACCAGCCTGGCGGAATACAGCGTTACGGTAAAGGACGGGGACGGCTCCGGCTGGGCGGAGTACTCGGCTTTCGACGCCTCGGCCATCCCTTTCGGCGAGCTCAACGCCCGCGCCCGCGCCAAAGCCGCGGGCAGCCGGGCCCCGCGCGATATTAAGCCCGGCAAATACACGGTGATCCTTGAGCCGCAGGCCGCGGCGGACCTGCTGGCCTACCTGGCGATCTACGGCTTCGGGGGCCAGTTCTACAACGAGGGGCAGAGCTTCGCCTCGGGCAACCTCGGGAAGAAGCTTTTAAGCCCGCTGCTTTCCATGGAAGACAACGCGCTGGACGGCGCGGCGCCGGGCCTGCCTTTCGACTATGAGGGCCAGCCGCGGCAAAAGGTTACGCTGGCCGACCGCGGCGTACTGCGGGCCGTGGTGCACGACAGGCGCACCGCGAAAGCGGCCGGCGCCGCCTCCACCGGGCACGCCCTGCCGCAGCCTTCGGCCATGGGGCCCATCCCTCTTAACCTTTCCGTAAAGCCCGGAACAGGCACGCTGGAGGACCTGATCAAAGGCGCCGGCCGCGCCATCCTGGTTACGCAGTTCCATTACACCAACCTGCTCAAGCCGCGCAGCGTCGAAATGACGGGCATGACCCGCAACGGGACTTTCCTGGTCGAAGACGGGAAGATCTCTTATCCGGTAAAGAACCTGCGCTTCACCCAGAGCATGGTGGACGCGTTCAGCCGCGTAGAGGCGATCGCCGGCGCGGCAGTTCCCTGCGTGACCTGGGGCCGCATGGCCTGCCCGGCCATGCGACTGGGGGATTTCAATTTTTCTTCCGCCACCAAGTTTTAAAGGCCGGCACTTACCGGCAGGAGACCACTATGTTCAAACTGGGGCAAAAAGCCATAGAGACGGCGCGCCATCACAAGGTTGATTTCGGGGATATCCGCATTATCGAGGAGCGCCGCCAGGTGCTGGGCGTGAAGAACGGCGCGATTTCTTCGATGAGCGACCAGACCACGCTGGGCTACGGCGTGCGGGTGCTGTACAAGGGCGCCTGGGGCTTCGCCGCCGGCGACCGCATGACCGCCGCCGCGGTGGAAAGAACCGCGCTCAAGGCCATCGCCATAGCCAAAGCCAGCCGCCTGCTGATGGCCGCCCCGGTGCGCCTGGCTCCCGAGCCGGCTTACACGGATTTCTGGCAGACGCCCTTTGCCAAGGACCCTTTCGCCGTACCGGCGGAAACGAAGCTGGACCTGCTTTTCAAGATCGACGCCGCGCTGCGCGGGAACCCTAAAATAAAGTCGGCCCAGTCGAACCTGCGCTTTGTCCGCGAGCACCAGTGGCACCTGACCACGGAAGGTTCGCGCATAGAGCAAGTGCTGCTCTCCACCGGGGCCGGCTATACGGCCACCGCCGTGGACGCGGGCGGGGTGCAGGTGCGCTCCTACCCTTCCACGCACGGCGGGCAGACCCTGGGCGCCGGCTACGAACTGGTTGAGAACCTGAACCTGCTGGACCACGCCGAGCGGGTGCGCGAAGAAGCGGTGGCGCTGCTCACCGCCCCGCAATGCCCTGCCGGAGAAAAGGACCTGATAATCTCAGGCAACCAGCTGGCGCTGCAGATCCACGAATCGGTAGGGCACCCGTCGGAACTCGACCGGGTGCTGGGCTACGAGGAGTCCTACGCGGGCTCGAGCTTCGCCACCACGGAAAAGCTGGGCGTTTTCCGCTACGGCTCCCCGCTGGTGAACCTGGTGGCCGACGCCACCCTGCCGGGCGGGCTGGCCACCGCCGGCTACGACGACGACGCGGTTAAGGCCCAGCGCTGGCATATAGTAAAGGAAGGCGTGCTGGCCGGCTACATGACCAACCGCGAATTCTGCGGCGCGATAGGAGAGAAACGCTCCAAAGGTTCCTGCCGGGCCGACGGCTACTCCAATATCCCGATAACCCGCATCTGCAACCTCAGCCTAATGCCCGGCGCGACGCCTTACGAACAGCTGCTGGACGAAACCCGCGACGGGATAATAATGGACAATAATAAGTCCTGGAGCATAGACCAGCGGCGGCTGAATTTCCAGTTCGGCTGCGAAGCGGCCTGGTTGGTAAAGAACGGCAAAAAAAAGACGCTGGTGAAAAATCCCACCTACCAGGGTATAACCCCGGCTTTCTGGAATTCCTGCGCCGCCATAGCCGACCACAATTCCTGGCGGCTGTGGGGGGTGGCTAATTGCGGCAAAGGCCAGCCCGGGCAGACCGCCATGATGTGCCACGGTTCCAGCCCGGCCCGCTTCAGCAAAGTAAAAATAGGAATAAAGTGATAAGTTTTGTCCCTTGACTTTGCACTTTCAAATGAATAATATATAATTAATCCTTAAATGCAGCCCGCTGTCGCGGTTTTTCGCCGGTTTTATTGTCAGTTTTGCGGTTAATTTTTTGCGGTTTATAGTGATGAAATAGAGGTAAAACCGGGTTTTCAAAGATGTTACTAACACAAAATTGCTTTAAAAAATAAAAGTTTTTCAAGTTTAGAAAAAAACTACCAACATATGTGGATAACTTGTGGATAACTTAATAAACATCAAGGAAATCTGGCAGACCGCGGTAACAAACCTGGAGGCCGAAATAGGTCCTGATGCCACAGCTTTGTGGATAAAGCCTATCAAACCTCTTTATATAGAAAACGATATCCTTAGGCTGGAAGTTCCTGATTCTATAATATATAAGACCATTAAAGAGCGCTACGAAGTTAAAATAATTTCGTTGCTGCGTTCTTTAACGGGCAAAGACCTTAAAATAGATTATTCCATGTCTCTGGCGCAAACTGAACCCGTGCCGCAGGCCAAGGCGTCGCCCTCCGTTATAGCGCTGCCCGCCAACTACTATTCTTTCAACCCTCACTATACTTTCGAGAGTTTTATTGTCGGGGCTTCCAACCGCTTCGCCTACGCTTCGGCCGAAGGCGTGGCCAAGACGCCCGGCCAGAACCCTTTCTTTATCTACAGCGCCCCGGGCCTGGGAAAAACGCATCTGCTGCACGCCATTGCCCACGGCATTCTGAAAGCCAACCCCGCCGCGCGCATCCTTTATACCGCCAGCGAGAATTTCGTCAACGAGTACATTGACGCGGTGCGCGGCAAGGCGGACGGGGCGGAACAGTTCCGCAGCAAGTACCGGAAACTGGACTGCCTGCTGCTGGACGACATACAGTTCCTGGTGGACAAGGAACGCAGCGAAGAAGAATTCTTTTATACCTTCAACGCCCTGTTCGAATCAAAGAAACAGGTCGTTATAACTTCCGACCGGCCTCCCAGGGAACTGGCCATGGGGCAGCGCCTGGTTTCGCGCTTCCTGCAGGGCGTGGTGGCAGACATCAAATTGCCGGACTTCGAAACCCGCATGGCCATACTGCGCCAGAAGCGCGACCAGCACAGCTACGAGATCCCTGACGATATAGTGACCTTCATAGCAGAAAACGTTAAAAAGAGCATCAGGGAGCTGGAAGGCTGCCTTATAACGGTGGGAAATTTCTGTTCCAACATGAAGATAACCCCTTCGATAGACGCCGTCAAGGAAATAATCAAGGACCACATCAACGACCCGGACCAGGACGAGCGAAAAATAGACATAGAAACGATAAAGAACGTGGTGGCCGAGAAATACAACATTGAAATGAAGGATTTCGCGGCTAAAAAAAGAACAGAAGCGGTAGCTTTCCCGCGGCAGGTGGCCATGTACCTGGCCTGCACCCTGACGGAAATGACGCTGAAAGATATCGGGGAAGTTTTCGGCAGGGACCACGCCACCGTTAATTTCGCCAGGAACAAAATAAGCCAGATGGTGCAGACCGATCCCTATTTTAACGAGACGATGAACCAGATGCTGGCCAAGATAAAGAATGTCAGTAACTCTGTTTAAAGCTGTGGAGAGAGCCTGTTTTGTCGGCAGTGTCATTAACTAATAACAGTCTGTTCATAACTTTGCACAATGAATTTAAACATCGCTGACCTTACTAACAAACTATCTTATAGAGGATTACTATGATGAAAATATCCAGTAACAGAGACACCTTGATAAAAGGGATACAGACGATTCAAGCCGGCGTATCCTCCAAGACCGGCACCATACCGATACTGCAGAATTTCCTGATGGAGACGGAAGACAAGGGCGTGAAGGTGGTATTCACGGACCTGGAGATGGCCATAAAGCACCATATCCCTGTGAATATAAAGACCGAAGGCAGCATAACCGTGCCCATAAAGAAATTCATGGAGATAGTGCAGAACCTGGGAGAGGAGGCGGAAGTCAACATAACGGTGGACGAAAGCAACCGCATCGCCATCCTGAGCGGCAAAGCCCGCTTTAAAATGGGCGGCGCACCCAAGAACGATTACCCGGTGATCCCCGACCTGGACGAGAACGAATCTTTCACCATATCCGCCAAGCTGCTCGCGGAAATGATAAACAGCACGATCTTCTCCGCGTCCACCGAGGACGACAGGCATTTCCTCAACGGTCTGCTCTGGAAATACGAGAAAGACCTGTTTTCGCTGGTAGCCACTGACGGCAGGCGGCTGGCCATCACTTCCACGAAAAAAGTTAAATCAAAAAAAGACTTTAAAGTAATAGTCCCCTCCAAGATCCTGGGCGAGCTGGCCCGCTTCATAAAGAGCGCGGGCATCGGCGACAAAGAAGAGATAACGGTGGGGCTTTCCTCCAACCAGATAGGGTTCAAGATCGCCAAAACGGTATTCATCTCCCGGCTGATAGAGGGGAACTTCCCCGCTTACGAGCAGATCGTCCCCAAAAACCACGAGATAGAGATAAACCTCAACGCAGCGGCCCTGATGGGAGTTACGAAGCGGGCCGCGATCTGTTCCAACGAAAGGTCCGGCTCGGTGAAATACACCTTCAAGCCCGGGGTGCTGGTCGTTAATTCCTCGTCCCAGAGCATGGATTTCGAGGATGAGATAGCCGTGGACTACAAGGGCAAGGAATTCCAGATCAGCTTTAACCCGAAATTCATCCTGGATATACTGAAAGCCTCCGGCGAGAAAGAGCTGACGGCGGAATTCACCTCGCCGTCCACGCCGGCGCTCATAAAGGTCAAAGGGCGCGAAGACCTGATCTATATAATAATGCCCCTCCGGACGAACTAGGAAGGAGAGGATGTTCCTGAAGAAGCGCAGTTCAAATTGGAGCAAGGCCGGGGAGATCTGCGCGGCGCATAAGTTCCTGGGCGGGATCTTCCCCGAGCGCCTGGCCATACTGGAAGCTGTGTGGAAAAAAGAATTCGGCAGGCTCAGCCAGCACTGCGTGCTGCTGGGAGTAGACGGCGATTCTCTGCTGGTAAAACCTTCCTCTTCGGCGGCGGCCAGCGAACTGACCCTCAGGGGGCCGGTGATAGTGAAAGGCATAAACAAGTATTTCAGGCGGCCATGGATAAAGGCGATAAAGACCGCCTCTAAGATCTAAATACGACTATAGGAGTTAGACAGCATGAACAAGACAGCCAACCCCAAAGAGGGTAATTACGATGCCTCTAATATACAGGTCATGGAAGGCCTGGAGGCCGTGCGCAAGCGCCCGGCCATGTATATCGGTTCCACCGGCGTGCAGGGCCTGCACCACCTGGTATACGAAGTGGTGGACAATTCCATCGACGAGATCCTGGCCGGCGGCTGCAATAAAATAGAAGTCCTGCTTAAAGACGACAATGTGTGTTCCGTCACCGACAACGGCCGCGGCATCCCCGTGGACCCGATGAAGGAAGTGAAGGATCCCAAACTCAAGGGGAAATCGGCGCTGGAAGTGGTGCTGACAGTGCTGCACGCCGGCGGCAAGTTCGACGGCGGGGGCTACAAGGTTTCCGGCGGCCTGCACGGCGTAGGCGTCTCCGTAGTGAACGCGCTGTCCTCCGATATGGAAGTGCTGGTCCGCCGCGACGGCAAGGTGTGGCAGCAGCAGTACAAGCGCGGCAAGCCCCAGGCCGACGTAAAAGCCATCGGCGCGACCGAGGACCACGGCACCACCGTGACCTTCAAGGCCGACACGGACATCTTCGGAGAGGGCATGCTGTCCTTCGACACCGTTTCCAACCGCCTGCGCGAGCTGGCTTTCCTGAATCCCGGCGTGGAAATCCTCCTCGCCGATGATCGAACC
>DAOPZW010000008.1:0-35291 GCA_035353595.1 Elusimicrobiales bacterium
GGCGTGAGCGGCCGCCTCTGCCGGGCCGCCCGCCGGGCCAGCGTCCCTGCGGGCGCCGCCCAGGAACTCTACATGGTCCACGTATACCAGCGTGCGGGCATGTTTCTTGCCGTCTTCCTTGCCCTCCCATTGCTCCAGCGCCAGGTGGCCCTCCAGGTAGACGGGCATGCCCTTGTGCAGGTAGTTCTGCGCCAGGTCGGCCATTTTGCGGCCCGGTTCGCGGTTGAACGCCTTTGCTTCAACCCAGACCGGCACTTCCTCCCATTCGCCGGTGGCCTGGTTCTTGCGGCGGTTGTTCACCGCAAAGCCCAGCTGCGCCACCTTCCCGCCGTTGGCGAACTCCTTTATATCCGGCTCGCGCGTGAGCCGGCCCATCAGCAGCACTTTGTTTAAGTTGGCCATATCGCCTCCCTCCCGTTCCCTAAGTTTGTGCGCTATAGCATAGCAGGCCAACCCGACAAAGGCGTGTCGGGTTGGGCGGCGGTAATTTCAGGGGAAGCTTCTTGTTCCTGTATTGTCCCGGAGCTTTGCCGGTAAGGCCGCCGCGGCGTACGCCGTCGGGAGCGGGGCGGGCGCGCCGGTTTTTCGGGCGCGGCCTCAGGGCAGCAGGTTGGCCGCTCCCAGGCACAGCTGGTCGGCGGCTTCGTCCACGGCGCCCAGGTTCAGCCCGGCGCCGTTCACCAGTATGGCGAAAGCGTAAAGTTTTCCGCTGGCGGAATGCAGGTAGCCCGCCAGGTTGCGCGCGTTGGCCACCGTGCCGCGCTTCAGGCGCATGCCCGCGGCCAGCGGGTCGCCCTTCATGCGGTCCCTGGCGGATCTATCCACGCCGGGCACGGCCAGGGATTCGAAATAGGCCGGGAACAGCGGCGTGCCGCTCATGTAGGACAGCAGCCTAACCAGGCCGGCAGCGGTAAAGCGGTTCTCGGGCGACAGGCCGCTGCCGTCCACCAGGTAGAATTGCCCTACGTCCAGCCCGGCGCGGTCCAGGAAATTTACCACCGCGGCTATGCCTTCGGCGAAGCCGCCGCGCCCCCCCGTTTCTTTGCCCAGCGTCTTCAGGATCTGTTCGGCGTACAGGTTCTGGCTGTTCTTGTTCACAACTTTTATCAGGGCGGCCAGCGGCTCCGAGGTCCAAATGAAGGCCGGGACGAGGTCTTCTTCCTTGAGGCCGGCCTCCTGCCAGGTAGTTATCCTGGAAACTTTAACGCCCTTTTTCTTCCAGACCCGCTTTAAGGCTTCTGCGGCGAAGCGGGCGGGGTCGTGCACGGCCACGTAATCCTTGCGGCTGGCCCCGGCGGGAATGGAGCCGAAGAAGGTAACCGTGTTGGTGCCGGGTTCGCGGCTGTAATCCAGGGTGAAGGTGCTGTCCGGCTGGCCGGTGACGGCCTCGTTCTTTACCGTGAGGTAGTCCGAATCCGGGTTAAGCTTTATTTTCGGGCGGCGCCCCGCTTTGGCCGCGGGGATGAATTCCAGGTCCACGCAATTGTCATTGAAGGAAACCGCCGAGGTTTCGGCCTCGTACCAGTAGGTAAGTTGGTCGGCCGGCCAGGACGGGTGCACGGCGGGGCCCTCCAGGTAGCGCGCGTCTATTACCAGGCGGTCGATTTTCTTAACGCCCATGGCGGCCAGGGAGCCGGCCCACACCTCAAAGATCTCGTCGAGGCTGGCGCGCCCGCGGCCGGAAATGGAGGGGTCGCCGGTGCCGCGCCAGACCAGCACGGAAAGCTTCCTGCCGCCCTGCTCTTTCTTGTTCAAAAGGAAGGCGGTGCTGAAGCTGAAGTCCGGGGTAAGGCGCTCCAGCGCGGCGGCGGAGCTGGCCAACTTGGCCGTCGAGGCGGGCAGCAGCGGCAGGTCGGGATTGCGGGCGTACTGCACCGCGCCGTCCTCGGCCGAAGCGAAGAGCACGGCCACCTGGGCGCCAGCCAGGGCGGCGGTGGAAAGGATGGTGTCGGCGCGGGCCGGGAAACCGGGGGCCGGCAGGTCCGCGGCCGGGGCCGCCTGGCCGGGGAGTTCCGGGGGCTGCGGGACCTGGGCGCGCAGCGCGCCGGCGGCCAGCCACAGCAGGCACAGTATATTCGGCAATAAGGTCTTTTTCATGTTGTTCGCGCAAGGGCGCCGGCCTTTTTAACGGCGGTATCCGGCCTTTCCTTTTTTGGGATAGGGTTTGGCGGCGCTCATATTAAGGGGCTTGCCCGCGCCGCCCAGCACTTCAGCCGCGTGCAGCAGCGAATCGACCCGCCGCAGTTTCCTTAAATGCAAGGAGGGCAGCACGGGATAGTGTTTCTCGTCGTTGAGCCGGTCGGAAACGAAATTCACTTTCCGGCCCGAGTACAGCCATTCGGGCCGGAAGACGGCGGTCTCCACCGGCATGGAAAATTTGCGCAGCGTTTTCTCGCCGGCGTCGTTGTAGTAGAACTCGAAGTAGCTGCGCGCCAGTTCCGGTATCGATCTGTAGATGGGCTCCCTGTAGCGCAGCCCGCAGAAATGCGATTTGGACACGGCCCCCCACAGGCCGTTCTCCCTGAAGGGCGCTATCACGTGGTCGTCGTCGCGGCAGTTGGCGCGCAAATGCACCAGCAGCGGGCGCCGGCCGTGCAGAATGAAGGCGGCGGCCGCTATCAGCGCCCCTTCCAGGCAATGGGCCTTGCCGCGCTTAAGGGCGGTCAGCGCGGAAAAGCAGGCGTAAAGCTTCGGGTCGTGGTAGCCCAGTTCGTAATCGAGGAAATCCTGCACCTGGCGCGGCGTGGCCAGCCGGCGTAGCTGCGCCAGGCGCGCCGCCGTGAACCGGGTGAAAAAAGCCTGTATTTTTTTATCTTCCCGCGTCACGCTGTCCTCCGTTTGCCGCCGGCCTTCCTTCCCGGCCGCCCGGGCTTCCATTTTACAAAATTACAAAATGCGGCGGGCCGTCTCCCGGGGCTCTCGCGCCGGATAAGTTGGTAAGGTATAATTTAACTATGCGCAAACTGTTCTCCTGGCTGCTGCTGGTTATCGCCCTGTGCGCCGCGTTTTATCAGTGGCGGCAGCATAAGGAACAGTACCGCGCTATCGCGCGCGTAGTCAGATGGCGCATATCCCCCTGTTCTTCCCCCGTCCTTTATTCTATCGGTTCGGTGGACCCCCGCTTCAACATTTCGACGGAGACGCTCACCGCCGTGCTTAAGGAGGCGGAAGCGCCCTGGGAAAATACGGCGCGCAGGGATCTTTTCGCTTATGTGCCCGCCGGCGGCGACTTTACGGTGAACTTCGTTTACGACAACCGCCAGGCCGCTACGGATAAGCTCAAGGCGATGGGCATACAGACCGACCGGAGTCTGGCTTCCTACCACGCGCTGAAAGCCAGGTACGACGAACTTTCCGCGCATGTGGACCGGGAGCGGGCCAGGCTTGACGCCATCCTGGGAGATTATAAGCGCAAAGAGGCCGCTTACAACGCCATGGTGCGCCGGGCGAACCGGCGCGGCAGCGTTCCCCCCGCAGAGTACTGGCGCCTCAAGTCCGGCAAGGCGTCCCTGGACGTGGAATTTGTGGCCGTTAAGAAGATAGAAGCCGCCGGCAATGCGGATATAGATACCCTCAACGCGCTGGCCACGGAGCTCAACCAGCTTATTGTGCAGCTTAATATAGATGTGGCGCAGTATAATCACGCGGGCGCCACCGTAGGCGTGTTCGAAGAAGGCTTGTACAAGTTTTCCGGCGGCATTCAGACCATAGACGTTTACAAATATTCCGACCACGGGCAACTGGTGCGCCTGCTTGCGCACGAAATGGGCCACGCGCTGGGGCTGGATCACGTCGGCGACTCCGAAGCGGTAATGTATAAGATAAACAGCAATGACAGCCTGAAGGTGACGGCCGCGGATACAGCGGAATTAAATACCGCCTGCACCTCGGCCCTGAAACGGCGCGGACGTAAAAGCTGAGCACAACTATGTCCTCTGAAAATTTTGACCTTGTTGTTTTCGACCTGGACGGCACGCTGACGGATTCGATGGCTTGCCTGGCGGATTGGCTGCACCGCGCTGTTGAGCCTTACTGCCCCGGGCCCGTTACGCCCGCGGACATCACGCGCTCTTTCGGCCCCGCGGAGATCGGCATCATCTCGCAGTTCGTCGGGCCGGAGCGGGTGCCCCTGTGTCTGGACGCGTATTATGAACTGTATGAGCGGGAGCACGACCGGGTGCTTGTCTATCCCGGGATCAGCGCCCTGCTGGACGAATTGAAGCGGCGGGGGCTCCCCCTGGCGCTGTGTACCGGCAAGGGCCGGCGGGCGGTAAACATCAGTTTAAGGCTGCTGGGCTGGGACGCGCTCTTTGATGTGGTTATTACCGGCGACGATACCCGGCAATTCAAGCCGGACCCTGAAGGTTTGAATCTTATCCTGGCGCGGACGCGGTTTGCCCGCGAAAGAGTGCTCTTTGTTGGCGATTCTGCGGCCGACATTGCCGCAGCCGACGGTGCCGGCATAGTGAGCGGCCATGCCCGATGGGGCCTTTCCGCGCCCGCGGCCCCGTTCTCCCCGCGGCCGCAGCACCTGTTAAACACCCCGCAGGCGGTTCTGGCTATACTCTGACGGTGTGTGGGCTTTCCTTTGTTCTAATTGATGGATATTGCATATTGCAATCCGCAATATATGCTCTTTTTCGGGAATAAGCCGGTTCGGCTCTATGGTTTTCCGGCAGCGGCGGACAGGGCAGGCGCTGCGCCCGCCGGTGTTGCGGTGGAGACGGCGGCATCGGGCTGTGGAATTTCTTCAGCGGCGAACTGCGCTTCGGCTACATCCAGATTCCCTTTCATGGCTGAATAATATCCCCCCACTACGGCCGTTAAAAGGCCCAGGAAGCACAGGATGAGCAGCATAATAACGTTCTGGGTGTTTTTATCCGGGGGCGGCGCCGCTGCAAGGGCCTCTGCCTCGGCCTTGGCCGCCGCCGCTTCGGCCTTGCGCTTGACCTGCTGTGCCAGCGCGTGGAAGCTCACGCTGCAGGCAGCGTTTACGCAGATAAGGCTTCCGTCGGCTTGTTCCGTCCCGCATTTAGGACACTTCATCTTTCCCCCTCAGAATTTAAGTACCTCTATTATATATATTTCCTGCGCCTGCCCCGGCATGCGTTTGTCGCTTTCGTCTTGTATACTATAACAAATGACTGCCCGCGACCCTTCTCAGCTTGTAAGCTGGCTTTACCTGGACATGAACTCGTTCTTCGCGTCCGTAGAGCAGGAACTGAACCCGGCCCTGCGCGGCCGGCCTGTAGCGGTGGTGCCGCTGCAGGCCGACAGCACCTGCTGCATAGCGGTAAGCTACGAGGGCAAGGCTTTCGGGGTAAAGACCGGCACCCTGGTGGGCGAGGCGCGGCGGCTGTGCCCGGCAATTACTTTTATTGCAGGCGACCACGCCAATTACGTCCGGTACCACAATAAGATCGTGGAAGCCGTGGAGTCGTGTGTTCCCGTCGAGGCGGTCTGCTCCATCGACGAGATCGCCTGCCGCCTGACCGGCTGCCAGCAGGACCTGGCGGCGGCCGGCGACCTGGCTGCCAGGATCAAGGCCGTTATTAGATCCAGGGTCGGCTCGTCACTGCGCTGCTCCGTGGGCCTGGCTCCCAACCGGTACCTCGCCAAGATAGCCGGCGACATGAAAAAGCCTGACGGCTTTACCGTTATCCGCCCCTGCGACCTGCCCCGCATGCTTTATCAGTTAAAACTGCGGGATCTTCCCGGCATAGGCGCGAAGATGGAAGAAAGGCTCAACCGCAAAGGTCTCTTCACCGTGGAGCAGCTGCTGGCGCTGACTCCGGAAGAGCTGAGCCGGGCCTGGGGCAGCGTCAGCGGCGGAGAGATACGGCGTCTTTTGCGGGGCGAAGAACTGCCGGAGAAGATATCGGCGCAGAAGTCCATCAGCCATTCGCATGTGCTCCCCCCTGAACTGCGCAATGACGCTGGCGCGCTGCGCATCCTGAAGAAGCTTACCGACAAAGCCGCCGCAAGGCTCCGGCAGGAAGGCTGCTACGCCTCCGGGCTGCAGATCTTCGCCAGGTTCATGGGGCAGGACGGCTGGAAAGCGAGCTGCAGCCTGATGGAGACGCAGGATACCCTGGCTTTTATCCACGCCCTTAAAGCGCTGTGGAAGGAACTGCCTGAGGGCCGGGTCTTCGCGGTAGGCGTTGCCCTGACGGGCCTGGTGCCGGAAGCGCTGCACGCCCCGTCGCTGTTCGAGGACGGCCGCCGCAGCAAGCTGATAAAGACGCTGGACCAGCTCAATGAAAAATTCGGAAAGGACGTTCTGCACTACGGGGCCACGCACGATTCCTCGGGGCTGGTCCCCCTGCGCATAGCTTTCACAAGGATACCCGGCGCTGATGAGAGCTGAGCGCCGGCGGGGCCGCCCCGGTCACGGCGACTTTTCGTACCAGCGGCCGCGCGGGATCCAGTCATTGAGAAAAGCTTCGTCCCTGAAGGAAGAGAGCCATACCGCTTCCTCCTCGAAAAAAGATTCGCCTTCAAAGGCTCTTGAAACGGCGAGCCTGCCGTCCTGCGCGCGCTTGTGCACGGCGGAGAGGCTGAGCGCGGCGCCTTTGGTGGACAGCAGCACCGGCGCCCGCCAGAGCGCGTGCAGCACAGGTTCTCCGGGCGCCGCGCTGCGGCCTTTAAGGGTTCTGCGGCAGGCGTCCTGCAGCCACCAGGTGCGCGGCCCGGTGCGCGAAATGCGGCTGAAGGTTTCGGGATCTTTCGGTTCCGGGAGATACTTCGCTACAGAAGTCCCGGTGAAGGCCGCGCTGACCAGCCCGAGCAGAAAGCCCGACAGATAGTCCCGCCAGCCCGGCACGCTGGCTGTTTCCCAGTCTTTCAGGTATTCCATGCGCGCCCGCCACAGGCGCAGATGACCCGGGTTCTTTACAAGGCTCCCTACTATATCAAGGTCCCTTTTCTGTTCCCGTATTTCGTGGAAGATCAGCGTTTCGGCCTGCTTATCCAGGAAGGCCAGCGCCGCGACGAAGCGTTCGTCCCGGACGCATTTGCTGAAAGAGGCGTCCAGGGCAAGATCGTCGTCGTTGATGTCGGCCGAAACCGGCGCCAGCGGCATACGCAGGGCAAAGGTTTCCGCGAACCCGCCCAGCACATGTATCCCCGTCTCGGAATTGGCCGGCGGAACCTGGTCTGCAACGGGCGCGGAGCCGTCGCCGAATGCTGGAGCGATGAAGCCCCGCCGGCGACCCTCCTCAAAAGAAAGGGCGCCCGCGGGAGGTTTTATTTCTTTGAAGGGCTTGCTGTCCCCTCCCGGCGCGTGCACGGCGATGGGGCAGCAGGCCAGGGCCGCCGCGGATTCCAGCGGATAGCGGAAGATCCGTCCGAGGGGCAGCTCAGCGGGCTCCTTAGCCCAAAGCACCCGCAAAACGGTGCGGTTCCCGGCGGCGGGCGCCGCTGCCGCCTCCGGAGTTCCGGCAACCGTAACGGCTTCCTGCCCGGAAGAAATGCTTACCAGGCCGGGATCCGTCTTTAAGATGGCCAGCAGCCCGGCGGCCAGGTGCCTGCCGCGGCCCTGGCCGCCGGCCAGGAGCGGGGCGTATACGTCTGAAAGTTCCTCGTTCGTGAATAGCCGGCCGTCGAAAGCGAATTCAAAACCCGCGCCGGCAGCGCCGGCGGCGAGTTTCAGCCTTACTTCGGAAGCCCCTGAGGCCACTGCGCAGCGGGTCCAGGCGCGCAGAAAAAGATACGGGGATTGCAGCTGGTAGCGCGAAAGCACTTCAAGCATCCGCCGGGTGTCGACCCGGAACGTGCCGCTCTCTACCAGTTCGCCTTCCTCGGGAGAATTCATGATTATGCATTATTATATCTATTTAATTTATCCCTCTAATATTGAGCTCCGCAGGGCTTAAAGGGCCCTGTTTTTTATAGGCACAATAACTTCTCCGCCCTGGGCCTTTCGACCTTAACCCCTGCCGCTCAATTAAGTATCGTATAGCTAGATAGAGGGGCCTGTGTTTTGGCCATGTCAGCAGGGGGAAGTAAATGATCAAAATAAAATTGGGGACTTTGGCTCCCATGATAGTGGTGCTGCTATCCTGGAACCAATCAGTATTAGCACAACATCAGCAGAGCGGCCATAATAATCCCGGCGTGCATGGCAATGGAAATCAGCCGCAGCCCAATCATCCTGTGCAGCCCAGCCACCCGGTACAACCCAGCCATCCTGTGAAGCCCAGTCACCCGGTACAACCCAGCCATCCTGTGCAGCCCAGTCACCCGGTACAACCCAGCCATCCTGTGCAGCCCAGCCACCCGGTGCAACCCAGCCATCCTGTGCAGCCCAGCCACCCGGTACAGCCCAACAACCCGGTGCACCCCGTGAACCCGGTGCAGCCCAGTCACCCGGTGCAACCCAGCCATCCTGTGCAGCCCAGCCACCCGGTACAGCCCAACAACCCGGTGCACCCCGTGAACCCGGTACAGCCCAATCACCCCGTGCAGCCCAACAATCCGGTGCACCCCGTTAACCCGGTACAGCCCAATCACCCGGTACAACCTAATCACCCCGTGCAGCCCAACAACCCCGGCCACAATGGGCAGCCTGGTCACCATACGCCTCCGGTGTTCATTGCGCCGCAGCATAACGACCAGCCTCATGTGAACCCGAACCAGGGACCTCATGGTCACATGCCTAAGCCTCCGCAGAATTATGGCAATCACGGCACCGTTATTCATAACATGAACGTGGATAACGACCACGTGGTGTTCCCCCGGCCGCCGCTGCACCATAACAACCAGCCCTTCCAGGGCCAGTACCACAGCCATCCGCCGCACGATACTGTAATATTCAATCAGACCTTCAATAATATTACAGTCATCAACTATGCGCAGCAGAACCCGTACGGCAACAGCTGGTTCAACGTGTCCGGCGTTAATGTGTATCACCACTACGACTATACCTACCACTGGTACGGTTTCTGGGTGGGCGACGCCATGTTCTGGACCCGCTACTACGACGGGCGCTTCTGGTCTTACGATCCCTACTGGCACAGGTGGGTTTACTTCCACGACAATAATTGGTGGTGGCAGGATCCTTACAACGTGAATGTGATCTACATTTACCGCGACAATTACTACTACCATTACCAGTCTTCCCCGGGCGGAACGCTTATCGTGCCGGATTATACTCCGGCGCCTTACACGCCTCCGGCCGGCTATGTGCCCGACCCGGTCACCCCGGTAACGCCTGTAACACCGGCGCCCGAAGCGCCGCTGCCCGGTGACACTTACTACTACAGCCTGGACGGCACGCGTTCCATCCAGGTGTCCGGCGAGCGGGCCACAGCCGTCCTCTTCGACCTTACCGCCGAAGACGTGGACGGCCTGCCCAAGTATCTCAGCTACCTGGGCGTGGGCGTGGACGAAGTCCGCTTCCAGAACGACGCCGACGGTAAAGTGCAGAATATCCTGACGCTTTGGGAAGACCAGGCCGGGACCAAGCAGTTCTCCCTGTTCGATGCCAACGGCGTTGCGCTCACCGGTCCCGCGCCGGTAGCGGCCCCGGCCGGCTCTTTCGCCATAACCCCGGTGGAGCCTATCCCGGCCCCCAGGGCCATAGAGCAGCTCGAAAGGATGGCTGATCCCAAAAGGGCGGACCAGCGCTGAGCAGGTACGCGGAAAAGTAAAAAGAGGCGGCCTTCAACGGGCCGCCTCTTTCTTTTTGCCGCCGCGCCGTCAGGCCAGGGTCGTCAGGGTTTCGGAGATCCCTTTGCGGATCTCGAACCAGAAGTCCAGGGCGGCGCCGGGCTTGTCCGTTTCGAAAGCCTTTATCCAGGTTTCCAGCTCCGGGGCTTTGTCGCCGTCCACGTCGCGCTTGCGCTTCAGGAAAGCAAATATGAAGTCGATATTGCGCTCGGACTCCCAGAACACCGCCACGTTGCGGCTGTTGAGGCGGCCGGCGGTTTCCTTTATAACGTTAAGGAAGCGCGCCGAATCGCCCCAGATATGCTCCACTATCTCCGGCGCCATTTCTTCGGCCCAGCCGCGATGGAAACGGCAGATGCCGAGGTCGTCGATGACCAGTTCCTGCACCAGGCGGCTGGCGCACAGGCGGCCCAGCTGGCGCGGCGGCACAAAATCGAAGCCGTAATACATATAGTATTTGCCCATTATGGCCATGGGGCTCAGCGCGCCGGCGTTCCAGTACTGGTTGGGCACCATCCAGCCGTTGCGGGCGTTGGCCAGGCAGACGAATTTCCTGCCTATCTCCGGGCTCTTGCTGCGCGACAGGCGCCGGGCCAGCTTGCGCGCGCCGGCGGAAAGGTCCAGGCCGCCCCGCCCCTGCAGTATCGAATCTATCAGCGCCACGCCCAGGTCGGCGTTGTGGGCCGAGTCGGCCACCGCGTCAAAGCCTTCCGTGGTCCAGCGCGGCTTCGCGGCTACGCCCAGCTCCCCGGGCGTCAGCAGACCGTCATCGAGGCACTCCATCAGCCAGCTCAGCACCCCGCCCGCGGAAATAGCGTCGAAGCCCGCGCTGTCGGCGTGGCGGTTGAGCTTTTCCGCGGCGCGCTGGTCGAAAATGCCGCACAGCGGCCCCATCGCCTGGTAGGGCTCATAATCCTTCTTGAACTCGCCGTTGAGCTTTTTGCAGACGGCCGCGCAGGGCTCGCCGCAGGTGCGCTGCTGCTTGGCGGCTATGGTTTCGTCGTTGAATTGCTTCAGGTAATGCTCCGTTACGCAGGTCTTGTTCACCGCCTTGCGCTGTTCTTCGGTCCACAGGACGCTGCGGTAATTGAAGTACATCGACTTGCCGCCCAGCGTGGAGTAATTCACCCCGAAAGTGCCGCCGGTGTTGAACTTGGGGTCGAAGCGGTACTTGGTGGTGGCCTCAAAATCCTTGGCGGCGACCTTCTGCTCGTAGCGCTGCCGGAACCATTCGTCGGCCACGGTCCGGTCCCGGAAGTCCTCGTCGAGCACGGTGCCGCCGTAGATCACGGCGCAGATGCCGTGCTCCCTGAACAGTTTGCTGCCGAACCCGCCGCGCCCCGCCCAGCAGTCGGCGTGGGTGTTTTTGCCGTCCTGGTAGGGCGCCGAGGCGATGGCTCCGAAATCGGTAGCCGCCGCGGCCGGCCCCACGGCCAGCACGCGCGGCGTTTCCTTGTAGTCCCCCGCCCAGCGGTTGTAGACGTGGTCCATCAGCGAGTATAGTCCGCCCGGGGCGGTTTCCCAGATGCGCGTCATGTCCACGGGGACTATCTCCACCTGCACTTCTTCGGCGTGTTCGCGGTTGAGCACCAGCACCGACGGGGTGGACGCCTTGCCGCGCAGGGACACCATGTTGATACCCAGATTGTCAAAAATAAGGCCGGCTCCGCCCATGGCTGAAACATAGAAGCCTCCCCAGCACGGGGAGTGGCCGGTGAAGATCAGCCGGTTGGAGCCGGGGAAGATGGAGCCGGCCAGCAGCCCGGTGCCGAAATTCAGGACGCTCTGGTGCCCCGCTTCGCGGCCCACCAGGTGCAGCCCCAGGTCCACCGGCCCCCAGAAGGGGCCCACAGGAAAACGTTCGACGCGGTAAAAAGCGGAGGCCGCGTCGATATGCAGAACTTTAAGCTGTTTATCCATATGTCCCTATCCCCCGTCCTGAAGTTCCCAGGCCTCTACCCGCGCGCCGTCCCGGACAATAAATCCCCGGTATTCGGGAACGGCTATAAATTCCCCGTCAACCGTAACGACCGTCCGCGCAGCTTCCCTGTGCATCCGCTTAAGCAGGTCCGCCAGCTTAAGGTTCTTGGCCGCCGCGAGCGGCTGTTTATTGAAATAGATCACCCCCGCCATGAAAGGCCGGCCTTAGACCTTGAACAGCCCGGTGCACTCTTTGGCCAGTTGGAACTTGCCGTCGGTCCATTCCCCTACTGTTTTCAGCTGGGACAGCTTGACGCCTTTTTCTTTCCAGACGGCCTTGCCCGTATACGGATACTTCTTCCCGAGGCACTTGTAAAAGTCCTGGCCGTTCTTTTGTATGTATTCGAACCTGTACTTTTCCGGGCGCAGGCTGTGGTTGATGATGTTGTAGCAATAATCGGAGAGAATGATATTCGAAGCGTTGGTCCCGGGGAACTCTAAGATGATCCATTTGACGAGTTCCGCAGCCGGGAGCTCCTGTCCGGAGAAATTATCGGCGCAGATGGAAACTTTTTCGAAAATGCTGTATTCCGGCATATGAACTCCTTGTTACCCGCGAACTGTACCGTACCCGCCTGAAACATTTTAGCACATCAGAGAAAATCTTCGTCCCAGGTGTAGTGCGGGATGCATTCCCTGAGGAAGAGTTCGTCCCTGAACGAGGCCAGCCATACCGCTTCGGAGCTGCCGATGGCTTCGCCGCTGAAATACTTTGAGACGGAGAGCCGGCCCATCTTCACGCGGGCGTTTATGTCCGCCAGGCTCAGGGCTTTCCCTTTAGTGGACAGCAGTACCGGCGCTGCCCACAACGGGTGCGGCACTATGTCGGCAAGTTCCATCTTGCGCGTCCGCAGGGCCTTGCGGCAGGCGTCCTGCAGCCACCAGGTGCGCGGGCCGGTACGGAAGATGCAGTCCCGGGCGGGACCCTTCGGTTTGGGGAGATACTGTTTCGGGGTGGTCCCGTACTCCCGGGAACCCAGCCACTTCCCGAAAGCGGACAGGTAGTCCCTCCACGACGGAGATACGGCGTCGGTCCAGTTTTCCAGGTACATCATGCGCCTGCGCCAGAGTTCCCGGAGTTCAATGTCCCGTATAAACCGCCCCACCGCCGCCAGATCTTCTTTCTGCTTCTTTATCTCGTGCAGCAGCAGTTTTTCCGCCTGTTTTTCCAGGAAGGCCAGCGCCGCGTCGAATTGCTCGTTCCTGACGCATTTGGAGAAAGAAGCGTCCAGGCTGAGACTGTCGTCGTTGAAGTCCGCGGAGACCGGCGCTATGGACATGCGCATGGTGTGCGTTTCCGCGTATACTCCCAGGACATGCAGCGCGACCGTGGAATCCGCCTCGGGGATATCGTCGGTCACAGGCGTGGAGCCGTCGTCCAGCGCGGGAAAGATGAAACCCCGCCGGCCGTCTTCTTCGAAAGCGATCGAGTCCTCCTGGGGCTTTATGTCCTTAAAAGGCGGGCTTTCCCCGCCGGGCGCGCGCACCGCTACGGGGCAGCATACAATAGCGGCGTCGGACTCCGCAGGGAAATCCAGTATCTTTTCAAGAGGCAGGTCCCGCGGTTCGGCCCGCCAGAGCGCCCGCAGCAGGGTGCGGGGGGCGTACACCTCCGGCGCAGGTTCCGCCGTTCCGGCAATAAGCACCGGCGCTCCTCCGGAGGAGATGGTAAGCAGGGACGGAGCGGTCTTAACCAGCGCCAGTATTCCCGCGGCCAGGTGCCTGCCGCGGTCCTGGCTGCCGGCCAGCAGCGGCGCGTAAACGTCCGAGAGTTCCTCTTTCGTGAACAGCCTGCCGTCAAAGCCCAGCTCAAAGCCCGTGCCGGGGGCGCCGCTGGCGCGCTCGAGCCTGACTTCGGAGGCCCCGGAGGCCACGGCGCAGCGTATGCAGGCGCGGATAAAATATTCAGGGGCCTGCAGCTGGTAGCGCGAAAGCACCTCCAGCATCTTCTCAGTGTCCACCCGGAACGTGCCGCTTTCTACCAGCTCGCCTTCCCCGGGGGAATTCATCCGGGGTTCCCGGCGCCGCTGCGCTTCGCATTATCCTGTTTCAGCATGTGCCCCTCGCTACTTGTGGGTATGCATCTCACCCCGCGGCATCCTGGCTGAAGCCTTATAGCTTCCGTATAAGGGTATTGAGCGCCTCCGCAATTTCCGCGACTTTTTGCGGGGCTACTATCTCCGGGGCATCTTTAGGCGTGTGGGTAATATCCTGTTTGTCCATGTTCCCGATAAGCCAGCCGGACGACACCGCTATGGCGGGCCTGCCTTGCTGTATGAAGATGCTGTGATCCCCTTGCGGCCATTGTGCCCCTTCCGTTATCCCGGGGTATTGAACCATTACTTCCTCAGCGGCCGCTTTGATGCGGTCCGGCAGGCCGAAGAAAGAAAACACCGAGCCGCCTTCACGGTAGCCGGCCCCGTCGATGTTTATGTTGAGCAGGATCTCGCCGAATCTGCCTTCGTTTTCCCGGACATAATTCATCTGGCCCGGCACCGCGTAATAATCCTCGCCGTTGAACGCCGCCAGTTCCAGCTGCTTTGTGCTGCGGTAGTCTTTCAGTAATTCCGCCAGGAGCAGCAGGACTATAACTCCCGTGGCGTTATCTATGGCGCCGGGCGTGCCTTTTTTCGCGTCGAGGTGGGCCGTTACCACCACCCGTTCCGGAGCGGAGGCGTTGCTGCGCCCGATGATGTTGCGGCCTTTGGACGCGATGCGCCGGGCCCGGGATTCAAGCTCCGCCTGCCCTGCGCCGCAGCGCAGCAGCCTGGCGCCCTCTTCTTCGGTCATGTAAACGGACGGGATGTCGAAATCCCCGTCCTCGATAAGCGGGAACGGGTAAGCGCCGCCGGCAAGGGCCGGGTTGCGCCCGGTGGCGCATACAAAAGCCGCGGCGCCGCTTTTCTCCATCAGCGCCACTATCCTGCGGTGTTCCTCCGGGTTGTAGAAAATAAAATTCTTCGGCATCAGCTGCTCTTTGGCAAGTTCTCCGTAGAGCAGCAATATAGTCCCCCCGGCGTCCAGGCGCTCCAGGCGTTCAGGCGTATCGGCTGCGGCAAGGCGCGCCTTTACGGAGCAGCCGGTGGAATAGGGGCTTGGAAACACCTTGAAGCTCTGCCCCGCGGCGCGCAGAACGGCGCCCTCTTCCTGCCAGTCCATCGCGCGGAATTCTGAAGCTTCAGTGCTCCAGCCGAGGGCCGTCAGTTCGTTCCGAAAAAAACTGGCGGCAGCCTCGTTGCCCGCGCTGCCCACGCTGCGCCCGGGGATATCAGCGCAGAGAATTTTAAGATAAGAAAGAACTTTAGCGCAGCGCTCGCGGTCTGTCATATTTATCCTGCCGGCAAATGCGGTTTCGGCGGTCTTAATAATGCTCCTATCTGTAAATTATATAACAATGCAAAAATATATCAATTCATCGCGCGCGAAAATGTTTAAATATACAGGCTAAAGGAACGATCAACAGGGCAATCATGAAAATCATAAACCACAGCGGAGCGGATGCCGGCGGCGGATATTGCGCGGAGGTGGCCTCCCGTAATGAACGGATACTGATAGATTTCGGCTGGCCGCCGGGAACGCCGGATATGGCCGCCCTGCAGGCTTTCAAGGGAAAACCGACGCGCGAACTTATCAGGGCGGGCATGCTTCCCGATACGAAAGGCCTATACAGGGATACGCCGCTGGGCTTCAGCGCAGCGCTGCTCAGCGATTCCCGCGCGGAGCAATGCGGTTTCCTGTCGTACGTGAATCCGGCGCTGCAGGTTTATTCTCATGCGCTCACCGCCAAACTGGCTTTCGCCGCGGCGCTGTTCGGCGAGACGGAGCCTGTGGAGGCGCATATCTCGACCCGCGACCCGGGGCGCCCTTTCCCGCTGGGGAAATTCATCGTCAAACCTTTCGAAGCCGCGGATCCCGCTTCCGGCGCTTATTCGTACCTGGTGATAGACAAGAACACCGACAAACGCTTGTTCTATTCCGGGGACATCTCCGCTCATTTAAGCAGTCCCGCCATGTTCAAATCGCTGCTGTCATACAAATGGAGAGTGGATTGCCTTCTGCTGGACGGCGGCGTGCCGGCCGCCGGCGCCGATACCTGCCACAGCGAGGCCGCGGTCAGGGCCGGCATGGAAAAGGCCTGCGGCGGGCGTAAAGGCTACGTTTTCCTCGCCTGCGCGAGCCAGAACCTCCCCCGCCTGCTGTCCGCCTACGCGGCGGCCAGGGTCTGCGGCAGGACGCTGGTCATCGATCCTTACACGGCGTTCGTTCTGCACCTGCAGGAAGAACTGCCCGGCAACCGCCTGCGCTTTGACCTGGAGGGGATCAAGATCCTGTTCGCCCGCTCCACCTATACCCGCAAGGTCACCAAGTTTACCGGGCTTGAGGACAAGATGCGCCGCTGCAGGGTTACCAAGGAGGAGATTGCCGCCGAGCCGGATAAGTATATCCTTAAGGACTCCTGGCACATGCGCCAGACTTTTGCCGAACCCGCGAAGAACGACAGCGAAAAACCCGTGCTCATCTATTCTCTGGGCGAAGCGCACCTGGCGCGCAACCGGAAGTTCTGGGATAACCACGGCATTGAGATAATCCAGCTGCACTCCGGCGGCCACGCCTGTAAAGAGGAACTCAGGCAGCTGGTAGCGGCAATGAAGCCCCGGGTGATAGTGCCCGCGCATGCGGCGCAGCAGGAGCTTTTCAAACAGTTCTTCCCCGGTCTCAACGTGCGCAGTCTCGGCAAAGGTGAGGAATTGAACCTGGCCGCCGGCTCTTAAACGGCTTCCGGGGGGCGCATATCCGGCAATGCTCGCGCTTTTCCGCCCGGGAAAGCAGCGCATATCCCGGCGTAAAAAATCCCGCTGGAAAAAGACCGGAAAATAGTGTAAGGTGTCGCTAGGGGCAGGGTTATAAACTTTACCAGGCGGGAACAACTACGATAGCCGAGCGGCAATACAAGCTGCCGCCTAGAGGAGACATTTATATGCTGAAAAAAAATGGTTTCACGCTCATAGAACTTATGATCGTGGTCGCTATCATCGGTATCCTGGCCGCCATCGCCATACCGAAGTTCGCCGACCTCATCAATAAGTCCCGGGAGGGCGCGACCAAGGGGTCCCTTTCCGCCGTGCGCAGCGCGATACAGATCTATTACGGGGATACCGAAGGCTGGTTCCCTACGGATAACCTGCAGTGCCTGGCGGCAGGCAGTAAATATCTGAGCGAAATCCCGACATGTAAACTGCCCAACACTACGCACGGCGACCTCAGCACGGTTACCGGAACTGCCGGCGACAGCGGCGGATGGTTCTATCAGAACTCCAATTTAATAGTTTCCACTTGGGGGGATTTCGCGGTTAACTGCACCCATGAGGAAATAAAAGGGCAGCAGGACACCGCTGTCTACAGCCCCTGGTCCTCGCTGTGAGCCCGGTGAAAAAGGCCGGCGCTTCCCCCCGCTGCTTAATTCCCGCTGCCTTACCGCGCGTCCCGGTGCCCGAAGCCCTCGCGCGGCAGGCCGAAGCGGGTGACCAGGGTATACAGCAGTTCTTTAGCCCGCTGTTCTTCCATGCCCAGGCCCAGGCGCCAGCGGTTTGTCCCGCTTTCTATAACCAGGTGTGAATAGTTCAGCCCCGGCGCTCCGGGAGTTTGGCCCGGAACGGAAGTTTTTGGGACCGGTATGGGAATATTCTGCAGCCGCGGCGGCAGCATGCCCTGAAGGCTGAAAAAACGGTTCCAGCCCAGGCCCAGGAAGGTTTCCAGCCGTATCCTCAGCCTGTCGCCCTGCAGGTTGACCACTTCCCTTCCGTTTAATGAGAAAAAGAAAATAGCCCACACAAAAAGTCCGCCCAGCGTCCAGGCGCACAGCCAGACGGCGAGAAAAGCCGCCGGCAGCAGTTCTGCGCCGCTGGGCCCGGACTGCAGGATCTGCAATAATGACCTGCCGGCCGCCAGCTCGCCGGTTGTCCAGCCGCAGAGCCAGAAGCCGAAAAACAGGGGCAGCGGCCAGATGCGCGGCGCCGGGATAACTATGCGAGGCCCGTCGGAGGTTTCCTCTGTGTTCCAGTCCCGCGGCGTAAAAAATGAGAGGCTCATAATAAATATCCTTGCGCCCGGCTATTTGCCGGCGGCCTTGTCCTGCTGCTGCAGCAGCGCCGCCACCGGGATGTCCGCGCTGGAAAGATCGTAGTTCGCTAATTCCCCCACTGCCGCCCATTCCAGCCGCTCATGCGCTATCGCGGTAAATTCGCCCGCTATAGGCGAGGCGCGGTACACCAGCAGCTCTATCCGCAGATGTTTGTACTCGAATTTGCTGGAACAGATGAAACCGCCTATCTTCGTATCTACGCCAAGTTCTTCCCGCAGTTCCCGCCGCAGGCATTGCTCCGGGGTCTCGCCGGGCTCGACTTTGCCGCCGGGGAATTCCCATTTGCCTGCCAGAGCGCCGCCCTGCTTGCGCCGGGCCAGCAGGATCTTCCCTTCCTTTTCAATAACCGCCGCCGTAACTTGTTTCATGGTTCAATGCCGCGTTTCAAGCCCCGGTCCCGGCAGCCCGCTTTTTCCCGCCCTTCAGGTGATACGAGCTTTTCAGGAACTGGCCGCGGACCAGGCGGACGGGGAACCTGGCCCTGTTCTTTTTTAATTTGTCGGTTATACTGGCGGCCAGGTCTATCTTATACAGGTTGCAAAAACTGATCAGGTATATGGCGATGTCGGCCAGCTCTTCGCGGATGTGTTCCGCTTTCGCGGGGTCCTGCAGCAGGGCCGCGGATTCCTTAAGGCCGAACCACTGGAAGATCTCCATCAGTTCCGCGGCCTCGATGGAGATGGACATGGCCAGGTTCTTGGGCGAATGGAATTTCTCCCAATCCCGCGCCTTGACGAACTTTGCCACGGCGGCCTTTAGTGTTTCCACTTTGGTTTTCCGGTCATTCATGGTTTTGTCGTTGCCGTGCGGCCTGCTGTCAGGGCTGCGCGGCTGTCACGCGCAGGAACTCCACCTGCCTGCGCGCCGGCACCAGCAGCAGACCCTGCTCCGCAAACAGCTTCTCAGCGGCGGCCTTATCTCTGGAAGGCCACTGCAGATCGAAAGCATACACTCCCGCCAGCCCGGTTTCGTCCACTACGGGTTTGTCGAAAATATTCCAGGCCTCGCGCGCGAGACGGGCCATATCTATGTTGCCCATAAGCCGCCCGCCGCCGGAAGCCATCAGGCGCGCGGGCGTGCCGGGAGCGGCCGGTTGCGGGCGCGCCGCGCCTTCTGCGGTAGAGAGGGTAAGCGTATATACATCCGTCTCCTGCCTTTCCGGAGTTACGCGCATATCGTACGCCGCCTGCACGGCGGTTTTCAGCAGTTCCATCGCCCGGCCAAAACTACCGGCCGGCGCTCTTACGGTAACATTAAAGGATTTTACGGGCGGAGCGTCGGCTATGACCTGCCCGGCTTCCGCGTCCCAGATATAGGCGATACTTTTGGCGAACGGCATGCCTTCTATTATCAGTTCGTCCTTGGACCGCGACATGCTCCAGTCGCCGGAGGCTGATGTGATCTTTATTTCGAAGATGGTTTTTCCTTCTTCGGCCCGGGGCGCGGCCGCCTTCTCTCCGGCCCATTTAACGGGCCGGGGAGTGAACTTGCCGGCCATGGCGCTGCGCAGGTCCTGCTCCGTCAGGAATTGCGGCGAGATGCGCGCCAGCAGCGTACCGTCCTTGCCTATCAGGTAGCCGTCCGGCCGCGACCTTACGCTGAAAGCTTTAAGCGAAACTTCCAGCTCGTCGATGCCCAGCCATGATCTTATCTCGTGGGTCTTCAGGAAAGGCCCGAGCTTCTCCTCCGATTCGTCGGTGATGGCGATGAAGACCACGGGCTCGCCTTTGAGCGCCTCGTTGAGCTTGTTCATATGCGGCAGGCTGGCCACGCAGGGGGCGCACCAGGTAGCCCAGAAATCGAGAAAGACCACTTTGCCTTTAAGGTCCTTAAGGCCGCCGATCTTTTTAACGGGGGCGTTGAGCACCTTGGCGATCTTGAAGTCGGGGGCCGGTTCGGCATAAGCCGCCCGGGGCAGCAGGGTGGCGGCCAGCAGCAGGACGGCAACGGGGATGGATGTTTTCATGGGGTATGTTTTCCTTTGGTTGTTGTAGGAGTTGCCAGGGTGTCCAGTAAAAGCCCCGGCGTAAGAAGTTCGGGCAGCAGCACCGCGGGGCCGCCGCCGGGATGCACTACGTAAAGAGGCACGCCGTTGCGGCCGTACTTCGCCAGTTCAGCGGCTATGCCCGCGTCGCGGCCGGTCCAGTCGGCCCGGAAGGCGGCCACGCCGGGCCGTGTCAGCGCCGCGCGCACCGCGGGCGCGGCCAGCGCCGTGCGCTCGTTCACCTGGCAGGACAGGCACCAGGCGGCGGTAAAATCCACCACAACGGTCTGCCCGGCGGCGCGCGCCTGCGCCACGGCCTGCTGCGACCAGGGCCGCCACAGTGCGTCCTGCGCCGGCGGCCGGGCCGTAGTCAGCTGTAAAAGCACCCAAAGCAGCCAGAGGCTGGTGGCGAACATGGGCACCGAAAGGACCTTCTTTAAAACGACCATCCAGTTGCCGGGCCGGGGCAACAGCCTGTGCAGCGCCGGCCAGGAAGAAAGCCCGGCGTAAGGCGCGGCGGCGCCCAGCCCCAGCGCGCCAAAAACCGCCAGCACTTCGCCCGCGGGCCGCGCTATCGCCCAGCCCAGCGTAGCCCCCATAAAAGGGGCAGTGCAGGGCGCGCCGGCGGCCATTGTGAACATGCCGGAGAAGAAAGCGCCCAGCCTGCCCTCGCGCGCGGAAAGGCCGGAGCCTATGCCTATCCACCTGGCGCCGACTTCAAAAACACCCAGCAGGCTGAGCCCCGCCGCAATGAACAGGGCCGCCAGCGCGGCCACCAGCCAGGGCGACTGCATCTGCGTCCCCCAGCCCAGGCTTTGCCCGGCGCGCCGCGCGGCCAGCAGCGCCGCCGCCAGCGCCACGCAGCTGAGCACCACTCCGGCCGTGTAGGCCAGCGCTTCATGCCGGGCCCGCCCTGGATGCTGCGCGTGCTTCAGGAGCCCCAGCGCCTTTATGGTAAGCACGGGCAGCACGCAGGGCATCAGGTTCAGCAGCAGCCCGCCCGCGAAAGCGAAGAGCAGAAAATGCCACACCGCGCCGCCGCCGGTTACCGGGATGCTGAGCTGTTCCGGGGGCAGGCCGGGACGGAGCAACACGCCCTCCACCCGCTCCGGCAGCGCCGCTCCGAGCACCGGGTCCAGGGTTATTTCCGTTTCCAGGGGGCTTACGCTCACCGCCGAGCGCGCGTTCGTGAAAACATAGGGCTGCGCCGGGAAGAACTCGGCCAGCGGGTGGCGGCCTTTCAGGCGAAGCTGTATCTTGTTCCCGCCGCGCACAGCTTTAACGGTCGTGCGCGGGTCCGCGCGCGGCACATCCGCCAGCGCGCCCGCGATCGCGGCTGCGTCCGCCGCCCGGTCCCGCGGTTTTTCGCTCACGCCTACGCTCAGGGCCAGGTCCGCCGACGCCGGCTGGCAGGTTTCGCGGCATTCCAGCCATTGCGCCTTCGCGCTCAGGCTGGCGCGCGTGCCGGGCCGGGCGCCGGGCGACACGGCAAGCGTCAGTGGCAGAACAACTTCGTCATTGTAACCGAAGTTGGTCAGCGGGGGCATTTCAAGACGGACAGGGGCCGGCCATTGCATTGGCGCGGCGGTCCAGCCCGGCGGCAGCCGCCAGGCCAGGTCCGGAGCCAGGCCGGCGTCGCCGGGGTTGCTCCAGTATACGTGCCAGCCGTCTTTGAGCTTAAGCTTCAGCCCCGCTTCAAAACGCTCGCCCGGCAGGGCGGAGGCGCGGGCGGACAGCAGCGAAGCCTCCACATGCCCGGCATGAGCCGGAACGGAAAGCAGGCAGAGCAGGCAGGCGAAGACCGTTGTCATTCAATATATACAATCAAAGTAAAATAAAAGCCGCACGTAAAGCGGGGGCTCCTAAAAAGTCCGCCCGGCTTTCAGGCCGGGCGGTGGTGTTCGCTGCTTTTGCGGCATCTCTCAATTAGCGGCCGCAGCGGCTATGCTGCCGAATACGGCGTTCACATCCCCGGCGGCGTCCAGGAAATCCGCGGCGATAAACTCTTCTAGTTGCTGGTCATTGAACGGATCGATGCGCGGCTCTACGGCGCCGTCTTCCCGGTCGGGCGTGGAAAGATCGGCCATGAAATACGCGGAGGCCCGGGTCTTGTCCGGACCCGCATTGGTGATGAAATAGGTGAACCCGAAAGCCATCCAGTCTCCGCCGGTGAAGAAAACCTCGATCCTGCGCTCCGCGCCTTTGCTGTCCGCGAAACTGAACACCTTGATGATCCGGGCGTTCTCTTCGCGGGGGACGCTCTTGTAGATCAGGGGATACGCGGAGACCACTTCGCCGTCGCGCGTGCATTTTTCGGTGATGTCCCGGACCCTGATCCCGGCGGGGACGGCCCGGGGCGCTGAAGGTGCCGGGAGCCCGGCGGCCTGGTATTGTCCAAGGCCGGCGGCGAACTGCATGTCGGTGCCGGCTATTACGGCCTCGAGCGCGGAAATATCTGAGCCGGCCTGCGCCAGGGCGGGGCCGGAAAGGGCGAGTAAAGCGATACAGGGAACTATCTTGACCAGCTTATTCATAGTACAAAGCCTCCGAAATATAATTTCTATTATATTCCCGATACTTTGTGCTAAGTTCCGTTTTAGGTGGGTGAACTTAACGCGCCTTCCTAATATTATCCGGGAAGGACATCACTGCTTCGGGTAGTCTTAGGTCTTTAGAAGGATACCCGTGCAGCTTGTAAGATACGGAAACTGCGCCGCAGACTGACATTGTTGTAATGTAATTATATCAAAACCGGCCGGCACTGTAAACCTGGCCGTCAAAACCGGGCAGCCCGCGCCGGATGAGCTTTGAATATTCCGGGCCGCTGCCGGCGGCTTTGCTGCGTTCATTTATCAAACTGCGGCGTCTTAGTTCGCGCAGGGGAAGTTGTTTGTCCAGCACGCCGAACTCATAAGCCATTTCCGGTATATGGCCGCTGGCAAGGATGCGCCAGTCGAATTGTTTCCGCGTATAGTAGGGCACGATATGCTTCCAGCTGTCGGTGGTGCAGTTGGAGGTCAGCGCGTTATACCAGCGCGGGTTGCTCTTTAAACTGTTGACGCTGGCCAGGTAGCTGGTAAAGACCTGCCGCATCAGCTCAGGCGTAGCGTCCAGGCGGTAGAGGTATACGTTCTCCCCCTTGCGGTAATTGGTGCGCAGTCTCACCGCGTCGCGCTCGTCGGCTACCACGTAGGTGAGTTCGTACTGCTTGAAAAAACCCCTGACCGAAGAATACTTCTCCCCCTTCTTTTTGCGGGTCTCGATAGAGAAACAGACGTGTTCTCCCCCCGCGAAGCCGAAGCTGAGCATGGCGTGCGCCACATGCCGCAGGCCCCAGTCCACCAGGAACAGGTCCATGCTGCGCAGCGCGCCGAGATCGAAGGTCCGGTCATAATGCTTTACCGTATAATCGGTTTCCGTGCGGTAATCGCAGTTGCGGATATTGCGGATTGTAACTCTGCTGCCGCTTATTACCGCGGAAGGCAGCGCGGCCACGTCCGGCTCCCAGTCGCGGTCATTGCTCGGGGGCAGCAGCAGCCACCAGCCCAGTACCGCGGTGAAGGCCGCCGAAAACCAGGCTGTTTTAGCGGCGCCGCCCGCCGGGAAGCTCACGCCGCACAGCGCCGCCGCTATAAATACTGCCGCCGCCGCATACCGCGGGCCGGCCTGGAAATTGGAGCAGATGATCGCCAGCGTTCCCCAGCCTGTCAGGGCCAGGAAGAGCAGCCAGGCGGCCGCCTGCCGCAGCCGGGCAGCGTACGCGGGGCTCACCTGGCGCTCCGGCGGCTTTTGCCCGCTGGCGGCGCAGCGTTCAGCGCACGTTCGGCGCAGGCTTTGTGCCTGAAGCAGTTTACCAGATGGTCGTTGACCAGGCCGGTGGCCTGCATGTGGGCGTAGACGATGGTGCTGCCTACGAATTTGAAACCCCGGCGCTTCAGGTCGGCGCTGAGAGCGTCGGATTCCTTTGAGGTGGCGGGCAGTTGGGACAGGCTGGTCCAGCGGTTAACTTTCTGCCTGTTGCCGACGAAAGCCCAGATGTATTTCGAGAAACTTCCGAATTCGTTCTGCACTTCCAGGAATCTCTTGGCGTTATTGACGGCGGCGTTGACCTTGAGCCGGTTGCGCACTATGCCGGGATCTTTTAATATGGCCTCTATCTTTGTGGCGCTGAACCGCGCCACCTTCTCAGGGTCGAACCCGGCGAAAGCTTTGCGGTAGCCTTCCCGCTTATTGAGGATGGTGGCCCAGCTCAGCCCCGCCTGCGCGCTCTCCAGCGTAAGGAATTCGAACTGCCTCCTGTCGTCGCGTACAGGAACCCCCCATTCCTCGTCGTGATACGCGGGATACAGCGGGCTGGCGCCGTAAGCCCAGGAGCATCTATTCTTTGTTGTCATAAGGTGCAAGTCCTACTTTATCAGCCGGGCTTTCATCTTGCAGATGGAAAGATAAGCGATGGCCGCCGTTAAAAGCAGGATATAAAGCATGTCCCAGAGCAATGCCGGGGTGAGGCGGCCGAAGGTGGCCGCCCTGGTAATGTTCACCAGGTGCGTCAGCGGCAGCAGGTTGGCCGCCGCTTTCACCCAGGCGGGCATGCCGTCCAGCGGGAAGAAAGTGCCGCTGAACAGGAACATCGGGTTGATGAAAAGGAAAATGGGCAGGTTCAGGTTGTCGATATAGGGCGCCAGCGCCGCGAAGAACAGCCCGAACGACGCGAACATCAGGCCGGCCAGCGCCGCCAGCGGCAGGATGACCAGGCTTGATGGATAAGCCGCCAGACCGAACAGGCTGATCATCAGCAGGATGGCCGCCCCGGCGAAAACCCCCTTGGTGGCGCCGGAAAGTATCTCGCCGGCCAGGATATCTTCGGCCGACAACGGCGTGGTGATTATGGCGTCAAAGGTCTTCTGGTAGCGCAGGCGCACGAAGGCGCCGTACATGGTGTCGAACGTGGAATGGAACATTATCCCCACTGCTACCATGCCGGGGGCCATGAAAGCGATGTAGCTGCAGGTTCCGCCGTCGAAGGTGATGGTCTGCACATAGGCGCCCAGGCCTATGCCGAAGGCCAGGATATAGAGCACCGGCTCCAGCAGCGGCGGCAGTACATTGGTCTTCCAGGTCACCAGCGACACGTCGATGTTGCGCCGCCACATGTGCCAGGCGCGGTAGGAGAGGTTCTTTAAAAGGGAATTATTCATCGCGCAAATGCTTCCCGGTCAGTTTCAGAAATACGTCTTCCAGGCTGCCTTTTCCTTCAAGGTGTTTTGTGATAAGCCCGGCCGGCGTCCCCTGCTCTATAATTACCCCGGCGTCGATTATTACCAGGCGGTCGCACAGCAGTTCGGCTTCTTCAATGTAATGCGTGGTCAGCAGCGTGGTCAGGCCGTTGCTCTTCATCGTGCGCACTTCTTCCCAGATCTGGCGGCGGCTCTGCGGGTCCAGGCCGGTGGTGGGCTCGTCTAGCACCAGCACCCTGGGCTGGTTGATGAGCGCCCGGGCCAGCAGCAGCCTTTTCTTGAGTCCGCCGGACAAGTCTTCTATCGGGCGCTCCAGTTTATCGTGCAGGTGAAACCTGGCTATCAGGTCTTCGGCCCGCTTTTTCGCTGTGTCGTGCGGGATGTCGAAATAGCGGGAATACACCATCAGATTTTTCATTACGGAAAAATCCGGGTCCAATGTGATCTCCTGCGGGCATACTCCGAGTATGTACTTTATGCCGCGCGGGTCCGTATTCACGCTCATCCCCTCTACGGTAATGTCGCCGCCGCTCAGCGGCAGGGCGCAGGTGAGCATTTTTACCGTGGTGGTCTTGCCGGCGCCGTTGGGGCCCAGCAGGCCGAAGCATTCCCCCCGGTTTATCTCGAAATCAATGCCGTTAACGGCGCACAGGTCGTCGTAATATTTGCGGAGCCCGGCCGCTTTGATAACAGGAGACATGAGCATACTTTATAAAAATACTCCGGCGCCGGCCAGTTCAGCGCATTTTGCGCAGCTGAGTGAGGACCAGCCCCAGGAAAATAACCGGGACCAGCAAATTCGCGAACTGCCATACGCCCATGCCCAGCATCACCGCCTGGTTCACCGCTACAACGCCGGCGTACATATATACCGCCCAGCGCCGCATTTTCCAGATGCCGGCCACGCAGACGGTGGACGCAATTATGGAAAGGGCGATAAAAGGCGGGTACCAGGCGCCTACCTGCGCGGCGAAATCCGAAAAGATGAGCGGCACGCCCATCACCGCGCCGGAAAACCCGATAAGGCATAAGACCGTGAGCAGTTTCGGCCGCTCCTGGCTCTGTTCCGGTGTTACCGGCGAAGCCGGCTGTGCCGGGGCTTGCTCCGGTTCTCCGGGCAATGCCGGCTGCGCAGGGTTGTTTTCTTCGGTCATACGGGCACCTTCCTTTATGTTTGTTGCCGGTCCCCCTCTTACATCTTGCGGACGTCAAGCATGAAACCCAGCCAGCGGTTGTCCGAGAGCGGCATTATCCGGTCGCTGGAAACGCCCAGAAAATCCTTTCCGTACATCTCGTATACGCCGGAGGACAGCTGCAGCTGGGGCAGCCTGCCCGCCAGTTTCCCGTCCTGCAGCAGGAAAGCCACTTGCGCCGGCGTGCCGAAGCCGCCTTCGCTGGTGAAATCCCCTCCGCTGGCCATGGCGACGAAAACGGCGGGCTGGCCGCCCATCATCTCCTTCAAGGTCCGGGCCTGGCTCCGTATACGCATAGCCCCGGGAGAGGTCGTCGGCGTGCCGTCATACTCCGCGCCGGCGCTGCCGCTGGAGGCGCCGCCGAATTTGAGGGCGGTCTTCTTGTCCGCGTAGGGCGCGCGCAGCACGCCGTTCTCTACATAGTTAAAGCCGTCGGCGCAAACTCCCTCGGCGTCGAAGAAAGGCAGCTGGTCGGGCGGCCGGCTGTTGTACAGCGTCAGCCCTTCGGCGAAAAGCTTCCGCCCGGCTTTCCCGGAGAACAGCGAACCGCCCGCGCCGAAAGTCATGCCGTCCAGTTCCCGCGCGAATATCTGGGTAACTAAGGCCTCTGAATCCTCGAAGAACACCGGCAGCCGGCCTTCAGCCGGCAGCGGGACTTCGCGCAGATACGCGCCCAGCACCTCGGCGGCATAAGAAAGGAAAAGCTGCCGGTCGTACTTCTCCCCGCTGTAGGCGAACGCGCCGTCCATAATGCTTGACGAGGTGGCGAGCTTGTAAAGAAAGACGAATTCATGCCGGGAAATGGCGGAGAACAGGTCCAGTCCCGCGTCATTTTTAAGCGCTGTCGTATAGGTGCCTGAGGTGATGAAGGGCGACGAAAACACGAACTGCGGAAAATCCCGGGTCAGTACGGCCAGGATCGCCGTTACTTCAGCCTCGAGCGCTTCCGGCGTGAACGGCTGGCCCCCGGTCCTTGCCGAACGCTTCAGGCCGCCGGAAGGCTGGCAGGGGTAAGGGATCTTGTATCCCAGCGCGGCCAGCGCCCTTTTTGCGGCTTCCGCCCCCCCTTCTTCTCCCATGAAGCCGGAAATTCCGATATAGCCGTCTTGGTAGAGCCGCACCCCGGTGCGCTTTATCCGCTTGGTGCGCAGTGATTCCGGCGCAGACGCGGAGACCTTCACCGACACTTCGTCTTTTATCAGGGTATAGGTTTCGTTCGTCATAAAGTCCTCACAGCACCGACATTTCGCGCACGCGCACATACGGTCCGCCGAAACCCACCGGCAGCGGGTACTGCTCCATCTTGCCGCAGCCGCCCCCTACGAAAGACTCCAACTCAACCTTGTCGGAGATGGCGTCTATCATGCCGAAAGTGTCAAAGACGCTGCCTGAGATCACCGAGATCTGCGCCGGGCCGGCTATCTTTCCGTCCTTTATGAAATACGCCAGCGACGGGGCGATGGTGAAAGTGCTCATGCCTGAGCCGTGTTTTATTGTGTCTATGAACAGCCCGTCCTTAACGCCCGCGAAAAGCTCTTCCTTGGTCATATTCCCGGCTTCAAAATACGTTGTGGTCATGCGCACGATAGGTTCGAATTCAAAACTGGTGGCGCGCGCGTTGCCCGTGGCGGGCTCACCCAGTTCGGCCGCGGTCAGCGCGCTGTGCAGGCGGCCGGCCAGCCTGCCGTTCTTAATGAGATAGGTTTTATGCGCCGGCGTGCCTTCGTCGTCATAAGGCGTATAACCGCTGCCGGGGCGGGAGCCCTCGTCGGCAATATGCAGGAATTCGGGGCCCAGCTGTTTGCCGATGCTCCATTCTTTAAGCATCGTTTCGCTGCCCAGCATGAAATCCGCCTCGCTTTTGTGCCCGAACGACTCGTGGGCGAAAACTCCGGCGGCCAGCGGCGAAAGCACTACCGTGTATTTGCCGGGAGCGACTTTCGTCGAGTTGCGCAGGAATTCCAGCGACCTGGCGATATGCCTAACCAGTTCCCCTCCAAAGCCTGGCAGGGCGGAGAATTCTTCGCCGGCGCACATCGCGCTCTCCGACAGCGTCCGGCCGTTCTCCGTGAACGTCATCGAAAAGCGTACGCCGCACAGCTGCTTTTCCGTAACCAGTTCGGCGCCTTTGGAATTGTAGAGCTCTTTGCGGGTGAAAGTGTCGCTGTAAAAAGCCGACCACATGGAGATGGCTTTCTCCGCCGCCACGCCCGGGAAAAATGAGATCAGGAACCCGTTCTTTTCCGCCAGCGGGACCGTGCGGAGATCTTTGCCTTTCACCGTTTGGGGGCTGCCTTTGCCCGCGGCCATGTTCGCTACGACCTTGTTCGTTTCGATGTTTTCCGCGGGCCTGGCCAGCTTCGCCAGCCGGTCTATTTCCTCCTGTACTTTGTCTAGGGCCGTCAGCGAAGAATAATACCAGCGCCGGCCGTCGTACACGCGCACAAAGGCCCCGGCGGTTTCCCGCTCGCGCATTTCGCGCAATTCCCCCTTCAGGTAACGGATCATGGTTGCGCGCACCTTTTCGATGCGCACGTCGCAGTACAGGCCTAACGGAAATTTATACATTGCTTCCTCCCCTGGAATCGTTCATACAGCTTTTTAAAACGCTTTCTTTTTGCCGCGCGGCTTTGCGGGCCTCCGCCCGGTTTACTTCCACAAAACTGATTTCCCGGCCGGGGCCGTATTGCGCCAGCAGGTCTATATCGGCGCTGATCACGTTGAAGATGCGCGGGTAGCCGCCCGTTGTAGCCCGGTGGCGCAGCAGGATAATGGGGCCGGCCGGCGATAACTGCACCGTACCGTCGGCCACCGGCCCGGACACCATGTTGACCTGGCCGCAGCCCAGCCGGTGCTTCCCGTCCAGGCGCATGCCCATTCTGTCCATCAGGCGCGTCGTTTGCCAAGGCTCCTCGAAAAACAGTTCCGGCTCCGCCAGGCAGTTGTATTCCGGCCCGCGCAGTACCCGGATGCGCCCCCGCGCGTCAGCCCAGGCGTTAACCGCAGAACCGGAGACCGTTTTGCCGGCTTGTCCGGCCGCACTCCCGGCGCCTGGCCGGAAGCAGAAGTAGGCGCGCAGGCCGTCTTCCTTCTCGCCGAAAGTAACCAGGTCGCCCGCCGCCACCCGCTGTGCGCTGCCATGCACGACCGCGCGCGTTTTACCTCCGGACAGTACGCTTACCGGGCGCCGCGCCCCGGTAACCGCGAAACTGCCCGGCGCGAGAATTTCTATTTCCGGCGGAGAAACCATTTCCAGCGCCGCCGCCCCCGGCGGATTGCCCAACAGCAGGTTCCCGCGGCGCAGCGAAAACTGGTCCATGGCGCCGCCTGGCGTTACGGCCAGGTCCTGGCTGCCGTAGATGGGCAGGCCGGCAGTTTCGCACAGGCCGGGCCGGGCCAGGCGGAAAGGTTCGATAAGCCTGCGCAGCGCCCGGGCAAGTTCCAGGGCGATGGCGGAATCGGAGTGGATGCAGATAGTGTCAGCGGCGAGCGTTTTCCATATCGGGCGGTCTTTTCCCCGCTGCTGTATATTTACGCGCTGCCTCAGGATTATTTCTTCAGCCTGGGCCGCAGCCTCCGCAAGCACGGATAGGGAAGCGTCCGGCTGGGAGCGGCTCACCAGGCTCAGGCGCCGGCCGGTCCTGTCATATTTATAGCGCCGTTCCGCGAAGGCTTCGCGCAGCACGGCGATGCCGCGCGCCCGGGCGCAGCGGGTTAATTCCGCGTCGTCCGGGGCCAGTATTTCGCGGACGCCGGCCTGCTGCAGCCAGGCGGCCAGGACGGCGGCCAGCTCCGGGTCGCGGCAGGCTTCGTTGTACAGCGCGCCGTGGAACTTTACGCGGTGAACGCCGGGCAGCAGTTCCAGCTGCGCGTCCAGCGCCGCCAGCAGGGCTGTGCCGGAGAGCTTCATCGCGGTACGGCCGAAATTGGCCCGGTCGGGATAGGATAAATGCGCCGCCAGTTCTACGCCGTGCTTCTGCGCCAGCGCGCGGAAAACCTCAATGGTCCGGGCGTCGCCGGCGTGCCCGCCGCAAGCCAGGTTGGCTATATGGATCACTTCCATCAGCTTGATGTCGCCGGCATTGCCGGGGCCGCGCTCACCGATATCGCAATTGATGCGCATCATGCTGGCAGCCTTTTAAAAATTATCGTATCTCCGGGGCGTACCGTTGTGAGCAGCCCGGCGTCGGTCGTGCCCAGCAGGTTCCAGCCCCCCGGCGATTCTTCCGGATAGACGCCCGTCTGTTCGCCGCCTATGCCTACAGCTCCGGCGGGCACTTTGACCCTGGGCGAATCCAGGCGCGGCGTTGCAAGACGGGGGTCCAGCCCGATCAAATACGGGAAATGAGGGCGGAACCCGATCATGGCCACCATGTATTCCGGCGCCGTATGCCGCCGTATGATCTCTTCCTGCGTCAGCCCGGTGAACTTCGCCACCCGCGGCAGATCTTCCCCCCTGTAGGAGACCGGCAGCACATGGCGTAAGCCGGCCGGCCCCAGCTCCGCGGCCGCGCCGGGCAGCGAGTCAAAACAGCGGTCCACCATGCGGCGGATGGCCGCCCAGTCGCTGAGCGCGTCGGCGTGGACGGCCAGGGAGGTGTATGAGGGCACCAGGTCGCGCACGCCCAGCGCGCGCAAACGTTCATCTTCTTTGAGTTTCCGGTAAACAAAAAGCAGCTTTCGCGAAGTCGGCAGCGCTATGGTCCCGCCTATCGACCAAAGCAGGCAGGCGTCGCCCAGGAAACAGGTTTTGTATGGTTTTTTCGCCGGCGCCATATTTCCTGCTTAAGACCGCAGACTGCAGGCTATGTCGGCCGCCAGGGCGGCGTTGCTCTTGATCAGCGCGATATTCGTCGCCAGCGACTTGCCGCCGGTAACCAGCGCAATTTTTTCAAGCAGGTAGGGGGTAACCCTTTTTCCCGCTATGCCCAGCTTATCGGCTTCGGCCAGGGCCAGCGCTATCGCTTCCTCTTTCAATGCCGGATTGGCTTCGGCTGCCGCCGGCACGGGATTGGCTATCACCGCGCCGCCGGCCAGCCCCAGGTCCCATTTGCAGCGCAGGGCCCGGGCTATTTCGGCGGGAGTGTCGCAGCGGCATTCGGTTTTGAACCCTGAAGACCTGGTATAAAAGGCCGGAAAGTTGTCGGTGCCGTAGGAAATTACCGGCACGCCCAGCGTCTCCAGGATCTCCAGGGTAAGCCCGATATCGAGGATGGCCTTGACCCCGGCGCAGACAACGGCGACATCGGTGCGGGCCAGCTCCGTAAGATCGGCTGAAATATCGAAACTGCGCTGCGCGCCGCGGTGCGCCCCGCCTATGCCGCCGGTGGCGAAAACTTCTATGCCCGCCAGCCGCGCCGCTATCATCGTGCCCGCCACCGTGGTGGCTCCCGCGATCCTTTTCGCGAGAATAACGGGCAGATCCCGGCGGGACGCCTTTACGACGCCCTGCCCCTTCCTGCCCAGCTCTTCGATCTGCGCCCCGGAAAGCCCGGCAACTATTTTCCCGTCGAGGATGGCTACCGTGGCCGGCACGGCGCCGCGCGAGCGGACCACCGACTCAACCTCCAGCGCCGTCTTAACGTTCTCGGGGTAGGGCATGCCGTGGCTGATTATCGTCGATTCCAGCGCCACCAGCGGCCGGCCCTTGTCTTTGGCCTGCCTGACTTCGTCTCCCAGCGTCAGATATTTTTCAAGGTTCATAAGTCTCCGTCAAAAATGGCGGCGGTAACCGCGGAGCTCACCGACGCGGCGCTGCCGCAGGTCAGCGCGGCGGCCGCCAGGCCGGCGCGGGCGCAGCGCCGCGGGGAAAATCCCTTCAGCAGTCCGAAATAGAAAGCGGCGAACAGCGCGTCCCCCGCCCCGGTCACGTTGGCCGCCCTGACCTTCGCCGTTCTGAAACGGGCCTCGCTGCCGGGCGCCAGCACATGAATGCCGCCGGAGCCCAGGGACACCACCACGTTCTTCGCGCCGCGGGCCGCCAGCAGGCGGGCGCAGCGCCGCGCCCGGGCCGCGGTAGAACAGTCCTGCCCGGCCAGCAGCCCGGCTTCCGACATGTTCGGCTTTATGAATTCGCAGCCGCGCAGGGCTCCTTTAAGGCGCAGCGATTTCGCGTCCGAGACCGGCTCCAGGGCGTAGCGGAGCCCGGCCTGCCGGCAGAGCCCGGCGATATGGGAGATCGTCGCGGCGCTGAAATTGGCGTCTATCACCGCCGCGTCGAACTTTTTAAGCTTAAGGTTCAGCCGGTCGATATCCCGCGGCGTAACCTTTTCCGCCAGCATGTCGCAGAAGCCGGTGAGCAGCCCTCCGTCCGGCTGCAGGGCCGCCACGTAGATCCCGGTCCGCGCCGCGGGTATTATCCTGGCGGCGACGCCCGCCCGGCGCAGATTCGCTCTAAGATAGACGCCCCACTGGTCCTCGCCCAGCGGGGTTACCAGCGTGGGGCGGCACCCGAACCTGGCGAGGTTCGCGGCGATATTGGCGCCCACGCCCCCCGCGCTGAAATTCACGCGCGATTCGACGGAGGTGCAGGCCCTCACCGCGGCCAGCGGGCGCGCGGTAATATCGAAATTGCAGCCGCCGAAAACGATTATCTTCATTTACTTCCTCAGGGCGTTAGCTCTTTTCATGAAGGCCGCCACGCGGCCGGCGTCCAGCGGGCTGCGCCAGTAGCCGTCGGTCTTGAAATAGGAGCCCACTATCAGCGCGTCGGCGGCTTCCAGGTAGCTGTCGAGGTTATCGAGCGTAACGCCGGACCCCACCAGCACCGGGATCTCGACGGCGGCCTTCACGGCGCGGATCTCTTCCAGCGAAGCTTCCGCCCCGGTATGCGCGCCGGTCACGATCACCCCGTCGCTGAGGAAGAATTCCGCGGCTTTGGCGGTTTCCGCGATGGAAACGTCCGCGGTTATAGCGTGGGAAGAATGCTTTTTCTTGATGTCCGTAAAAACACGCACCTTCTCCGCGCCTATTTCCCTGCGGTAGCGCAGCAGCTCGCCGGCGTCGGAGTTTATCGAGCCCTCGTCGGCAACGTGGGCGAAAACGAAACCTTCGGCCCTGATAAAATCCAGTCCCGCCGCCGCCGCGGCCGCCAGCGCCTGTTTGTTCGCCCCCGCCAGGATCTGTATGCCGCAGGGCAGGCAGGCCGCGTTCTTTACCTCGTGGCCGATCACGGCCATCGCCGCGGTTGTTTCATGGCCGGCCGTGCGGTTCAGGTAAGGGACGTCGTGCATGTTCTCTATCGCCAGCATATCTACGCCGGCGTCCTTGTAGAGCCGCGCCTCCAGCAGGGCTTTCTGCCTTACCGCGGCGAAACTGCCCTCGTAGCACGGGGCGCCGGGCAGGGCCCCCACATGGATCATTCCGATGATGGTTTTTTTACCGCTGAAAATATTTTGCATGTGCGCTCCTCTGTTTTTCCGGCCGGTGCATGTCGAACAGGTGCCGGGTCGGTATATGGGGCTCTTAATAGCTAATTATATTGCATTGGACACTTGTTTTCCATTAAATTCCCGCTGCGCCCCGCCCGAAGTACTTTGTATGATATTGCTGCAGCATGAAAGACCTCACCAACGGCCCGGAAGGGCGCCTTATCTGGAACTTCACCGTACCGATGCTTATAGGCAACGTTTTTCAGCAATCCTATAATATCGTCGACAGCATAATAGTGGGCCGGGCCATCGGCACCCAGGCCCTGGCCGCCGTGGGGGCCAGCTTTCCCATCCTGTTCCTGATGATAGCGCTGATCATCGGCGTCACTATGGGGTTCTCCATCTCCATCTCGCAGTATTACGGCGCCAAAGATATGGAGCGGGTGCGCCGGACCATCGATACCTCCTACATCTTCCTTTTCTTCGCCTCGCTGGCCGCCACGGCCATCGGCCTTTACGCCGCGGAACCCATCCTGCGCGGCCTTAAAACCCCCGAAGAAATAATGCCGCAGGCCCTCACTTTCCTGCGCATCATGTTCGGCGGCGTCCTTTTCCTGTTCGGCTACAATTCCATCAGCGCTATCCTGCGCGGGCTGGGCGATTCAAAAACCCCGCTGTATTTCCTGATCATCTCGACCCTGCTCAACGTCGCGCTGGTGCTGCTGTTCGTGCTGGTGTTCAAATGGGGCATCGCCGGCTCGGCCTGGGCCACGGTGCTGGCGCAATCGGCTTCGTTGCTGATGGGGGTGGTCTACCTGAACCGCACCCATCCCGTGTTCACCTTCCGCCTCAGGGGTCTGGTCTTCGACCGTGAGATCTTCAGGAAAAGCCTGGCTATCGGCCTGCCCGCCGGCGTGCAGCAGGTGCTGGTGGCCGTCGGCATGATGGCCCTGGCCCGCATTGTGAACGGCTTCGGCACCAACGCCATAGCCGCCTTTACCGCGGCGGGGCGCGTAGACACTTTCGCCGTGATGCCGGCCATGAGCCTCTCGGCCGCCATCTCCGGTTTCGTGGGGCAGAACATGGGCGCCGGCAAGATGGACAGGGTAAAACACGGGCTCAAGGCCGCGCTGCTCATTTCGGGCGCTATTTCGCTGGCCACCACGCTCGCTATCATCGTCTTCAGTTGGCACCTGATCGCCATGTTCAATTCCGATCCGGCCGTTATCGCTATCGGCACGCGCTACCTGGTCATCGTGGGCGGCTTCTATATCGTCTTCTCCAGCATGTTCGTTATTACCGGGGCGCTGCGCGGGGCCGGTGATTCCATGGTCCCGATGTTCGTAACCATACTGGCGCTGTGGGGTATCCGCATCCCGGTTTCCGCCTGGCTTTCGGGCCGCCTGGGCACCGACGGCATCTGGTGGGGCATCCCCATCGCCTGGTCCGCCGGGCTGCTGCTGCTGACGGCTTACTACAGGAGCGGGCGCTGGCGGAGCAAGGCGGTGATAAAGGTCTCCGTTCCCGCCGTGCAGCCGGCCTGCCCCGACGACGACGAATCCGAATGGAACGTGTCCAGATTTTAAATTCCGGCCGCGGCGGCGCTTTGCAGGCGCGCGGAATTAGGGTTATAATTTAACCATGGCGAAAGATTTCGGGAAAGTCCCGCTGGAGCGCGCGCTGTCCAAGCTCGGAGCCGCTTCGCGCAGCCAGACC
>DAOPZW010000009.1:0-35004 GCA_035353595.1 Elusimicrobiales bacterium
GCGTAAGCGCGAAAGGCGAGTGATGAGGGGCGGCCACGGTGTGGCCGACCCCGCGCCCGCCAAATCCATGCCCCCGCCCCCGGCAGTGCTATTGAAAACGGCAATATAATGATAAAATTATCGCATGACAGAAGCGGGGAAAACAAAGATCCTTCTGGCGGAAACGGACCGCGACGCGGCCGCTGACCTGGACGCTTTCCTGACCGACCACGGCTACGCCGTCAGGACGGCAGCTGACCGCCCGCAGATACTGTCCGAACTGCAGGATTGGAAGCCGGACCTGCTCATCCTCAATATCCTGATACAGGAATTCAGCCCGCTGGACCTGCTGGCCGAACTGAAGAAGAATCCCCTTACCGAGAACCAGAAGATCATAGTGGTTTCGCGGACGCCAAAGACCGAAGTGGTCACCGGCCCCTCCCCGCGCGTCAGCGGCTACCTGACAAAACCCGTGGATTTCGAGGTGCTCAAAGACTGCCTGCAGCAGACCGCCGACAAACCTTCGCCGAAAAAACCGGTCACCGTAATGGTGGCCGACGACGACACTGAATTCTCGGACCTGCTGAAAATGTTCCTGGAAGCCAATAATTACCGGACCATCGTGGTCAACGACTCTTTGAAGCTGCTGGACGCCCTGCGCGCCGAAAAACCGGACGCGCTGCTGCTGGACCTGATGATGCCGGGCAAGGACGGCTTCGCCATAATGGCCGAAATGCAGGACGAGGCCGCCACCGCCGACATCCCGGTGATAATTTTAAGCGCGCTGCGCCTGGACAATTACCAGGAGCGCGGCGTGCTTACCGGGCTGCCGGAAATTGTGTCCAAAGAAATACCCCGGGACATCCTGCTGAAGCTTATCGAGGAGCAGACCGCGGTCTTCACCGCGCCGGAGGCGGGCGCCGACGCGCCCAAAGCCGCGCGCCCGCGGGTGCTGCTGGCTGAAGACCAGGAAGACCTGCTGCAGCTGATGGCGGAAGTGATACAGAGCGCGGGCTTCGACGTGACCACCGCCGTGGACGGGGTGGAAGCCATGGCCGCCGTCTTCGACACCCACCCGGACATCATAGTGCTGGATTACAATATGCCCCGCAAGGACGGGCTGGCGGTGGCGCAGGACCTGAAGAACAACCCGCTGTTCGCCCATATCCCGATCATCATCTGCACCGCCTACAGCCAGAAGCAGAACAAGCTCAAGGGACTGAGCATGGGCATCGACGATTACCTGATCAAGCCCGTGGACACCGACGAACTGCTGGCGCGCATCCGCATGATCCTGAAGCGCAACAAGCAGGTGCTGGACACCAACCCGCTGTCCAAACTGCCGGGCAACCCGTCCATCCAGGCACGGGTGGAGCGTGAGATCCAGCGCGGGGCGCGTTTCGCGGTGCTGTACATCGACCTCAACAATTTCAAGGCTTACAACGACAATTACGGTTTCGAGGCCGGGGACAGGATCATTAAGGCCACCGCGAACCTGCTGGTAAAACTCACCATCCAGAACGAGAATTCCCAGGATTTCATCGGCCATATCGGCGGCGACGACTTTATAGCGATAACGGATTTCGACAAGTGCGAAGAACTGGCCAGGCGCATAGTCAGCACCTTCGATGAAATAGCCCCTTCTTTTTACAACAAGGCCGACAGGGAGCGCGGGAGCATCGTTTCCACGGACAGGCAGGGCAACATCAAGAAATTCCCCTTCCTTTCCATCTCAGTGGGCGTGGTGAACAACATGACGCGCCCGCTGACCTCCTTCGCCCAGGTGAGCAATATAGGCACGGAACTGAAAAAGGCGGCCAAAGCGGCCGGCAAAAGCCATTACGTGGTAGACCGGCGCCACGATTAGCCGCCGAGAACGGGCAAAAAAAAGGCCGCTCTCGCGGCCTTTTTTATTTGCTCCGGGGGTTTAGATGGAGATGACCCTGGGCCCGGAAGCGGGCGGAGGATTATAGATGGCCGGCTGCACCTTGCCGCCGCCGTCAGGGTAATAAATAGCAGGTGTTACCTGGGGCTTTTTAGAAGCCGGCTGCATGTTATCCAGGGCTTTTTCCATCTCGGTGACCGGGATCAGGGACTCAAATTCAGTGGCCAGGGTCACGTCCTCCCCGCGCCCGCCCTCCTGGGGATAAACATTCGCTTCGCCCGGCACCTGCAGGTAGGGATTTTTGGGGTCCTCTACGGGGGTTCCGGCGCCGTATACATAGTCCACGCCGCCGCGGGACAGCACGCCTTCTATCTTGAAAGTAGCGGTATTGAACACCGGCCCGCCCGAATTGCCGCCGAAAGTGTCGAGATCCGTGACAAAATAGCCTTTATTGGAAACGCTGCGCACTTTGCCGTTGCCGGCCACCTTCACCGGCAGGCCGCTGGGATAGCCCACGGCGGCAACTTTGGCGCCGGCGGCTATGGCCTTGCGGCTGACCGCCAGGGGATAGCGCCCTTTTACCTTGCGGTCCAGCTGCACTATGGCGAAATCGGGACCCAGCCCGGCCAGGGCCTTCTCCCTGCAGTTGCCGCTCATGCAGGCGAAATTGGCGGTTTCATCCTGCACCCGCTGGTACTTTATCGCTTTGCAGGAGTAAACATCGGCGGCGGCGAAGGAGGAGGGCGTTTCCCCCTCTTTAGTTACGGCGTAACCGAAAACGAATTTAACCCGCTCGCAGGGGCCGCCGCGCTGATCGGGCTTGAAGCAGTGCCCGGAAGTAAGGACAGTATCGTCCCCGATCAGGGCCGCGGAACAGAAAGCGCCCACGGGCTGCGCGCCGAAGTTCTGGCCGGGTTTAAGGTTGTATTTATCCTTCAGGGAAAGGAGTTTAAGCTTATATTGGCCGCTGGCTTCGTCTAAAGGGATATCCGAATCCTTGAACAGCGCCGCGGTGGATTCCGCAAGCTTCTTCATTACTTTATCGGCCTGGTAGTAATCCACGCGGTCGTCCGTGCCGTAGATGGAACAGGGGATCACGTTCAAAGGACCGGCGGATACGGGCGCCGTGGCCCTCTGGAAGAGGGCGGCGGTGAGCAGTACGGCGGCCGTGACCTTGAGTTTCATAACACTTATATTATGAAGGACGGGTTGACGAATGTCAATACCCGGAGGACCCAGGGAGCCCTGGGCCCAAAGGCCCGGTTATTGCCGCAAATAAAAACGCCGCCCGTTTTTAAAGCGGGCGGCGTTAAAGGAAACAACCGTTATTTCTTCAGGTTCTTGCCGATCATTCCGCCAATGTCGAACATGCTGAACTGCTTCTTGCCGGCGAAAAGTTTCGCAAGCTTGTCATCGCAGTTGATCATGCGCTTGGCTTTCTTATCCTGCAGGTTGTTCTTCTTTATATAGACCCACATCTTCTTAACGATCTCCGTCCGGGGAAGAGGCTTCGCGCCTACGATCTCGGCAAGGGCTTCGTTGGGGGTGAGGGGGGCCATGAACTTCGAGTTTGCTTTTGCTGCGGGCATTGTACGTCCTCCTTAAGGATCTCTTCTTAAATTACCCATACATATAACCTATTTTGCCTTGGGACTGTCAATAGGAAATATCCGGGGAAAGCGTCAGACCCTGGCTTTGAAATAAGCGATGGTCTGCCGCAGGCCTTCTTCCAGGTTCACCCTGGGCTGCCATTTCAGGATCTTTTTCGCCCGGGTTATGTCGGGCCGGCGCACCTTGGGGTCGTCCTCGGGCAGGGGCCGGAAAACTATCCTGGATTTGCTGTTGGCCAGGCGCTTTACGGTCTCCGCCAGCTCCAGCAGCGAGATCTCGTGGGGGTTGCCGATATTGACCGGGTAATTCTCCCCGCTGGTCAGCAGCCGGTAGATCCCGTCAACAAGGTCGGACACATAGCACAGGCTGCGGGTCTGGGAACCGTCGCCGTAAACGGTTATGGGCTTGTTCTTCAGCGCCTGCGTCATGAAATTGGGCACCGCGCGGCCGTCATTGAGGCGCATATTGGGCCCGTAGGTGTTGAAAATGCGCAGCATGCGCACCTGCATCTTGTGGTAGCGGTGGTAAGCCATGGTCATGGCTTCCGCGTAGCGCTTGGCTTCGTCATACACCCCGCGCGGCCCGATGGGGTTCACATTGCCCCAGTAGGATTCCTGCTGCGGGTTCACCAGCGGGTCGCCGTAGACTTCGGAGGTGGAAGCTATCATGAAGATGGCTTTCTTTTCCTTGGCCAGGCCCAGGGCCTTATGCGTGCCCAGCGCGCCCACTTTCAGGGTAGGGATGGGGAATTTCAGGTAATCGATGGGGCTGGCGGGGCTGGCGAAATGCAGCACCGCGTCCAGCTTGCCCGGCACGTGCAGGTAATTGGTGACATCGTACTTGGTGAATTCGAACCTGGAATTCTTGAACAGGTCCTGGATATTGTCGATGCTGCCGGTTATGAAGTTGTCGATGCCGATCACGGAATGGCCTTTGCCCAGCAGATAACGCGACAAGTGGCTGCCCAGGAAACCCGCCGCTCCGGTAACTAATATTCTCATGGAATTCTCCTAAACTGTCACCGCTATGCCCCCGGGCCCCTGCCCGGGGCCCGGCAACTTCCCGATGATCGGCCGCGCTACTTGGCGCCGGCCGCCGCTTCCCCGGCGGGAGCGCAGGCAGCCGCGCCTTTTTCCGGCTCGATCTCATGCGCTTTCGCGAGTTCGCAGGACCGCTTCTTTTCCGCTTTGCCTATAAAATAAATGGCGATGAACATCAGCACCAGGCCCACCCAGTCCTCGGTCTTGGGGAGCTTCTGGTCCTTGATCAGCCACCAGACCATTATGGTGGCCGCCGTTCCCGCTATAAGCGAGGTCAGCCGGTTCACCAGGCCCGCAAAAGTGGCCGTGCGGCCCTTGAACATGAACAGGAACACGGAGAAGAACGCGGCCAGGCCGAAAGGGATGCCGGACGCTATGGTCTGCGCCCATTTGGGCGTGGGGTTCCTGGCCGCCTCCGTGAACTGGAAGGCGAAAGTCTTTTTCACGGCCGCGACAGGCTTATTCAAGGCCTCGGCGGCGGCCCGGAGGGTTTCCGGCGCCACTTTCCTGTAGGACAACAGCTGCGCCGCGGCCGCTATGGCGTCTTCGGTCTGGGCGCGGTTTTCAGCGCTGAACTTAACGGTATCCGAGACCAGCAGGGCTTCCGCCCCGGCTACCGAGGCTTCCAGCGCGGCGCGCTCGGGCGAAGCTTCCGCCGCCTGCGCAGCCGCGGGGCGCTCGGCCGGCAGGTAAGGCTCGGCGGGCCGCTTATTCACCGCCATGAAGAAGATCAGGCCGGCCAGCACCAGGGTCAGCGTGGAAGTGATCTGTTCCACCGCGAAAAAGCCCTTGGTGTCGTAAACGGCGCCGGGCTTGCGGGTGTTCTTATAGTAGTTCATGATGTAAATGCGTATGGTATAGGCCGTGAGGTAGAAGGTCAGGATGGTCATGGCCGCCGCATTGCCCAGGAAGTCGAAGCTGGACTTGTCGAACACGAACAGCTGGCCGATGAAGCCGGCATAATTGCCGGTGGCCTGCACCGTGGCGGCCGCGCCCTTGAAGTTGAGCATCTGCATCGCCACCGCGCCCAGGGCGATGACCACGGCCACGTTCTCTTCCCAGTAAACTTTTTTATGCAGGATGCCCTGGCGGATCTGCGCCTCGTCGATAAGGCGGCTGATCACGATGATGCTGGCCCGCATTATTATCATGGCCACCATGACGGAGATGGGCAGCGTGTACATCAGCGTGGTGGTGGGGATGACGATAGCCGTGCAGACGCCGCTGGGGATGATGTAAAAGAATTCGCGCGGGATTTCGAAGCCGAGGCACTTAACCCGGTCCGTGGACTGGAATTTATACCAGCCCCAGGCCAGTACCACGCCGTTGCAGATGAGCACGCCGGCGATAGTGTTGTAAAAAGTATACTGGATGCCGCCCACGCCCATCACTTTTTCGAAGTACTTGGCCAGGAAGCCGGTTATCACATAAAGACCGAAATAACCGAAGGAAAGCTGCAGCAGGCGCTCCGTAGTGCCCTCGTTCGTTTTCTGCGTAAAAACAGTCTTAAGCATTTTCAACATATAATCTCCCGTACCTTCAGTCAGTTTTTCGATTTCCGTACGCCGCTTGAAAAACAATTTACCGCTCAGGGCTTAGGCGCCCTTTTTTTCGACACTTCCGCCGCCTTCTGAATTTTCTCCGCCAGCACCGCGATGTCAACCGGCTTGACCATGTAGTCCATCGCCCCAAAAAGAAGGGCGTCGTTCAAGGTAGCGGCGTCGTTAAGGCCGCTGATCGCGATGATCGGGATATGCGCGGTGCTGTCCTTCGAACGGATGTGGTGCATCAGGGTTATCCCGTCGAGGCCCGGCATCATGATGTCCAGCAGGATAACGTTGGGCAGGTCGCCGGCCGGACATTTATCCAGGAATTCCCGCGCCCGCCTGGAGTCCGAGAAAGTCACGAGGTCGTAGCCGGCCGCGGCGAGGCCGGCCTCGTATACTTCCAGGATGGATTCGTCGTCGTCGATAGCCGTTATTTTAACGCGCGGTTCGTCCGTCATAATTGGTCCCTGTAACTCCGTCGGCTGTCAGCGCCGCTTCTTCGGCGCGGCTTTTTTCGCAGGAGCCGCTTTCTTTTCCGCCGCGGGCGGCGGCCGCCGGTAGGCTTCCAGCACACTGCACTTAAAAGTGCCGCGCGTGCTGGGCAGGTAGAAGAGCGTGCGCAACCCGTACAGCTGGCGCGCCGTAATGAACGTCTGCAATTCCTTTACGTCCGCGTCCGTTTCCAGCGGGATAAGGCGGTTGGCGTCCTTTATCGCGGCCATCAGCGGTTTGATCTTCTGGATATCGTAAGTTTCGATATTCGTCACTTCCCCGTCCTTGGCGGCTTTTTCGCGGAACGCTTCCAGCTCTTCTCCCTCCAGCGGCTCCGCCCGCAGGAAAGCGGCCACGCCGGTTGCCGCCGGCAGCTTCACCACCGCCTTGCGGATCTCGCCGAAAGCGTAGTTAAAGGCTTCGCCGAATTTATTCAGCGGGGCCTCGGTCATGGTAAGCTCGCCGCTGATGTAAGCCGAGATCCGCACCACTTCGCCGCGGTAAAAAACCGTTTTATCCAGCCTGCGGCTACGGGTGGTTACGGTCTCGGAATTTTCGGTTTCGCGGATGAAGTCCTTGATCAGCTGCGCGGAAACAGTTCCGCGCCGGGTGAGCACGGTCTTGGAGGTTTCCTCGCGCAGCACGGCCCGCCCGTCCTGCACCACTTCCAGGTAATATTCGTCCCCGGTCTTAAGCGAAGACACGGTCATCCAGACGGCTTTGCTGCGGGTGCTCTTCATCTGGTCGGAAGGCCGCAGGGCGTGCAGCGCAGGGACCGCCGCCAGCATTATCGCGAGGAGGATGGCGGGCCGCATCATTCTTCCTCCACCAGCGCGTCGGCCGACAGGCCGCGGCCCAGGAACAGGGCCGGCCAGAGCAGGGCCAGAAAGACCAGGTTCTGCAGGAATTCATGGGCTAAAGAATTGGAACCGGCGGCGCCGAAGCAGCCGCAGGAGGTGACGGGCAGGCCGCGCAGCAGGGCCTGGGCCAGCAGCAGCTCGAAGAACACGAGCATGGCCCCGGTGAACAACCCTGACCAGCGCGTGAACACGCCGGCGGCCAGCAGCAGCCCGGCGTAAAGCTCCACCCAGGGCACGACGTAAGCCGCCCACAGCGCAGGAGCGGCCCCGATGACTTTGTAGCTCTCTATGGCGTAGGCGAACTCTTCCGGGGAGGCCAGCGCTTTTATCACGCCCGAATAAACGAATACGCCGCCCACGGCCAGCCTGGCCAGCAGTCCGAAAATTTCCTTAAGGCCGGTTTTTTCGTTCATTTCAATTCCGGGGCCAAAGCCTCAGCGGGACCCCTTGAGCAGGATATCGAATTTCTTCGCCTGCTCCAGCAGCTGCCCCCCGCCCACGGCCCTCTTGCCGTTCACGAAAAAAGTGGGGGTCGCGCTCACGCCTTTAACATCCCCCTCGGCCATATCGAGCTTCACCCGCTTCAGGGTCTCGACGGCTACGGAGCAGGCCTGCATTTTTCCCCAGTCCAGGTTCAGCTGCCGGGCGAAAGCTTCGAACTCCGCGGGCTTGTCTTTGGCCTGCGCCCATTTTTCCTGGCTCTCGAACAGCAGGGCCGCGTAGTCTTTGAATTTCCCCTGCTCGCCGGCGCAGTCCGCGTAGGCAGCGGCGTCCATGGACCACGGGTGTATATTCTTAAGCGGGTAATGCTTGAAGTCCAGCCGGATGCCGGCGCCGTAGATCTTAAGCATCTCTTCCAGCGCGCCGGCGGCGTAGCGGCAGGCCGGGCAGGCCAGGTCCGTGTATTCGTAGATCTGTATGGGGGCGGCGGCCGGGCCGAAGGCGCGGAAAGCCGGCGCCGGCCTGACGGGCCCCAGGTTCAGCTGGCGCGCCAGCAGCACGGCCGTGGTGGAAGCAAAGACAATAACCGCGGCCAGGGCGCCCAGGCGCGCGTTTTTCTTACTTATCATTTTATAAATTATACTACAAAATCTTGACGATTTTAGACGGCTGCCTGGCGCCCTTTATCAGTAATATTTTTTTTACGTCCACCCCCAGGGCCAGGGCCAGGGCGCGCAGCGCGGCGGCGTTGGCCAGGCCCCTTTCCGCCTGGGCCTTGGTCCAGATCTCGTAAGTATCCTCGTTCCTTTTAACGACTTTGTCCCTTTTCGAGTCGGGATGGACGCGGAGTTTGATGAACATAACGGGAGCTCAATGAGGCGCGCCTCCGGAACCGCTCAGGGGATGATCAGGGATCCCGAAGTCATATCCTTGGGCTGCGGCAGCCCCATCACCTGCAGCACGGTGGGGGCGATGTCGGAAAGGATGCCGTGCGGGCGCAGCTTCACTCCGGCCGCGTCCGCGGCGATGTAGATGAATTCCACGGGGTTGGTGGTGTGGGAGGTCATCGGCATGTCCAGCTTGTAATTCCACATTTCCTCGGCGTTGCCGTGGTCGGAGGTGACCATTACGGTATAGTCGTGCTTCAGCGCCTCGTCCACCAGCTGGCCCACGCACAGGTCCACCATTTCAACGGCCTTCACGGTGGCGTCGTAGATGCCGGTGTGGCCCACCATGTCGCAGTTGGCGAAATTGACCGCGATAAAGTCGTATTTCCGCGAGGCTATTTCCATGAGGGCGCGCTGGCGCACTTCGGGGGCGTTCATCTCGGGATGCTCGCCGAAACTGGACGGGTCCCAGGTGCCTTTCACTTCCACCTGGTCCTCGTCCTTATAAGCCTCGGTGCGCTTGCCGTTGAAGAAGGAGGTGACGTGCTTGAACTTCTGCGTCTCGGCGAGGCGCAGCTGTTTGAGGCCCTGCCCGGAGATCACCTGGCCGAGCAGGTTGTCCATGCCGCCGCCCTCGTCCATCGGGGGCAGGGCGCTGAACCTGAATTCATCGTAGTAGCGGGTGAGGCCGCAGTAGGTTATGTCGAATTTCTTCCAGCGCCGGCCCGGATAGCTGTCTTCTACGAAGTCTTTGGTGAGCTGGATGGCGCGGTCCTGGCGGAAGTTGGTGTGGATGACGGAGTCGCCGTCCTTAAGACCGGGATAGCCTTCTATTATCGTCGGGGGGATATACTCGTCGACGATGGGCAGGCCGTTGGGGTTCTTCAGCGCCGCATAGGCGCCGGTGAGGGCCGCCTCGGCGCTCAGCGCCTTCGCACCTTCAGCTTTGGTTATGGCGTTATAGGTGGCATCGGTGAGCTTCCATTTTTCGCCGCGGTCCATGGCGTAGTAGCGGCCCATGATGGTGCCCACCTGCGCTATGCCCACTTCTTTTATCACTTCCTCCATCATTTTCAAATAGCTGAGGGCGCTCCTGGGGGGAGTGTCGCGGCCGTCGGCGAAGAAGTGGACATAGACTTTCTTTATGCCCATTTTCCGGGCCTGGCGCATTATGGCGTACATGTGGTCCTGGTGGGCGTGCACGCCTTCGTCCTGGACCAGGCCCATCAGGTGCAGGGCGGAGTTATTTTTCACGCAGTTATTCAGCGCGGCGGCCAGGGCGGGCAGGGCGAAGAAGGTGCCGTCCTCTATCATGTCCATGATGCGTTTGAGTTCCTGGATAACGATGCGGCCGGCGCCCATGTTCAGGTGGCCCACTTCGGAGGAGCCCTGGTAGCCCTTGGGCAGCCCGACTGCCTCGCCGGCGGGTTCCAGCACGCTGTTGGGATAGGTTTTGAGGTAGCGGTCCATGTTGGGCGTCCTGGCGTTGGCCACGGCGTTGTACTTATCCGGCTTGGCCATGCCCCACCCGTCGCGTATGATCAGAAGAACTTTTTTCTTGTCCATAGTTTTATCCTCGGTACCACCGCCCGTCACCGATATTCTAGAAAATAAGAAGGGAAGAGTGGAAAGACTTTAGGGCTAGTCCTCCAAACCACGCGCTGCAGGGGCGGTCTGGGAATGTGTGTCGCAAACCTTCACGGAGGCCGAGGCTTGCGTAAGCGCCGAGGCCGAGTGAGGAGGTGAGGCCCGGCTTTAGAGCGAGACATAATTATGTCTCGCGTCCGGGCCGCAAGGCCGCAGGCGTTTTTTTACGTAGCAAAAACGCCGAGGCGGGCCCGCGCAAAACCGCTATGCGGTTTATGCGTGGGCACGCACGGTGTGCGCGACCCCGTGTTTGCGACACACATTCCCAGACCGCCCCCCCACAGATCGCACTGTCGGCCTGCCGCCCCTTGCCCCGCGCACCCGTTGCGGAAGGGGGCCCCGCCCTAATTTTCCCCGGGCGGGGGGAACCGACGCAAGGGTTCCCTCTGCCCGGGTGCGCGGGGCAAGGGGCGGCAGGCCTCTCACGGGATATTTTGATATATTATACGGGCGGCGCGCGCCCGGATGCGGGTTCGGACTTCGGACACGAGTCATACATTCACCTGGAGGCTTTCATGAAATCTCTTTCAGACCCGAGGTTTTTGGCCGTCTATTCGGGCAGCGTCACGGCCGCGCTGCTGGTGCTGCTGCTCAGCGGATCTTCGCCGGCGGGCGGCAAAAAAGCCAGCTTCGACGAAATAGAAGTGAAGCGCATCAACGTGGTGGAGCCCGACGGCACGCTGCGGCTGGTCATCTCCGATAAAGCCCGTTTTCCCGGCTTGATAATGAAAGGAAAAGAACGCCAGTACGACAGGAAAACCACCGGCTTCCTATTCTACAATGACGAGGGCACGGAGAACGGGGGCCTTATTTTCGGAGGCGCCAGGGGCCCGGACGGCAAGGTTTCGGCCGGCGGCAGCCTGACCTTCGACCAGTACGAGCAGGACCAGGTGGTGCAGCTGATGCAGAGCGAGGATAACGGGAAGCGCTCGGCGGGCCTCTGGGTGAACGACGCCCCCGAAATCGCCATGGACCTGGACGCATCGGCGAAGCTGGCCGCCATGAAAGACGGGCCGGAGAAAGACGCCGAAGCCGCGAAATATCGCAAGCTCTACGGGCTCAAAAACCGTATTTTCGCAGGCAAGAACGGCGACCATTCGGCGGCGATAGTGCTGCGCGACCGGGAAGCGCGCAAGCGCATCGTGATCCAGGTCGCTCCCGACGGGACCCCGGGCCTGCAGTTCCTCGACGAGAACGGCAAGGTGACCGCGCAGTTCCCGCCGGAAAAGTCCTGATACGCGGGACCTCCTCAGGCCGCCGCGGCCCCTGCGCCGCTGAAAGGCGCACAGGTGATCGCGCAAGCGCACAGCGCAATACTTGAACATAAATTGAAATTTTTCTGTTATCTTAATATCGAATGACGGGGCCTCTCGCATCCATGTCCGCATCAAAGGGAACCGCTGAAAGGCGCCGCTCCGCCATGCAGGCATTGCGCCTGGCGGCCCTGCTGCTGTTTTGCGCCGGCGCCGCGGCCGCGAAAGGGACCTCCTACGATATCCTGTACCTCCGGAGCGGCGACCTGCCCGGCATCAACGCCGCGAAGGCGAGCGTCGCCCATATCCTGGGCCCCGACGTGGCGCGCCGCCTGCGCGTGGTGCGCGCCGACGGCCGCTACGCCGTGATCTATGAACGCCGCGGGGACCTGGGCTCGGCCGCCGCGGTGGCCAGGGCCCACGCCCGCATGCTGGCCCCGCACGGGCTGCAGGCGCCCGTGCCGGTAAAAGCCGGCGGCTGGGCCGCCGCCCCGCCCGCGGCCCCGGCCAGGCCGCCGGCGGCGAAGAGGCCAGCCGCGCCAGCCGTGCGCACCGCCGCAGCGGACGCGGATAAAGACCTGCCTTTCGAGGCGAGGATAGATAAATATCTTAAAGACCTGCGCCGGACCGGCGGCGTAAAAAAGGACGAGAGCACGGCCTGGGCCATCTACGACCTGGCCGACGACACCAAGCTCGCCGGCATAAACGAGGACGTACTGCTGCAGTCGGCCAGCCTGTTAAAGCCCTTCATCGCCCTGGCCTATTTCCACGAGGTCGCCCAGGGGCGGCAGCAATACACGGACGCGGCGAAAAAACACCTGGAAGAAATGATCCGCGACTCGGACAACGCAGCCGCGGACTGGTTCATGCGGCTGCTGGGCGGCCCGGCCGGGGTCCAGCAGCTGCTCAGTCATAATTACGGGAACATATTGCGCGATCTGCTCCTGGTGGAATACATCCCCAGGAACGGCCACACCTACCGCAACAAAGCCTCGGTGCGGGATTATACCGCTTTCCTGCACGCCCTCTGGAACGACAAACTGCCCTCTTCCGCCGAAATAAAGCGGGTGATGAACCTGCCCAAACGCAACCGCCTTTATTCCGGCGCGCACGGCATGCCGCAGACCACGGAGGTTTACGACAAGACCGGCACCACCTGCCATCTCTGCGGGGACATGGGCATCCTGGTGGCGCTGCGCAAAGACGGCAAGCGCTTCCCTTACATCGTCATCGGCCTGATACAAAAAACCGGCGCCGCCAGCCGCTACTTCCGCTGGATGCGCACCCGGGGCGACATTATCCGCCACATCTCCGGCATGGCCTACGCGGAAATGGCCCTGCGGCACAACTTCGGGGCTTTTAACGCCGAGGCGGCGGGGCCCGCGCCCGATGCCGCCGGCCGGGACCAGGAGGTCCCGGTTTCCACGGCGGCCGCAGCGTCCGCCGCCGTCTTCACTTCGACCGCCGCCCCCGCCCCCGCCGCGGCCGCACAGCCGGAGCAGGCTCCGGCGCTTTAACGGAGCAGCGCCGGGGCAAGGCGCAGGAGCTTTCGTATTTTGTGTTGTTATTATACAAGCCGGATAGGGTAAAATACTCGTATGATTTCACCTCTTCGCCGCGGCGGCTCAGCCCTGATGACGCGCCTTAAATTTTCCGCCACCCTGCTTATCCTGCTGACCCTGGCGGCGGCCCCCTGCGCCGCGGTTTCCACCGGGACCCTCGAGGCGGGAACGGCCGCGCCCGCGGTAGCCATGCTGGTAACGCGCATCCTTGAAGACGGCCACTATGCGCATAAGCCCGTCACGGCCGAAACCTCCGGCGAGCTGCTGAAGTTCTACCTGCGCAGGTACGATCCGCTGCGCCTGTTCTTCATCGCCCCGGACATCACGGAATTTGATTCCAGGTTCGGCCCCGGCCTGGCCCCGCGCCTGAAAGACGGCGACGCGGAACCGGCCTATTTCATCTTCAACCGGTTCATGACGCGCCTCCGGGAACGGGTGGGCTGGGCGCATGAGCTGGCGCGCTCGACCTTTACCTTCACCTCGGACGAGACCATAGAGGCGGACCGCAGCAAAGCCCCCTGGCCGGCCAACGAGGCCGCGGCGCGGGAGCTATGGCGCAAAAAAGTGAAATACGACATGCTCCAGGCGCAGCTGGACGGCGCCAAGCCGGAGGACCGGGCCAAAGACATAGAAAAAAATTATGACCGCCTCCTGGATAATTACCAGGAGCTGGACGCCGGCGACGTGCTGCAGAGCTACCTCACGGCCCTGACCGCCTGCTATGACCCGCACAGCGAATACATGGGCGCGCCCGCTGAGGAGAATTTCGACATCGGCCTGGGCATCTCGCTGGTAGGTATCGGCGTAACGCTGCAGACGGAGGATGGCTACGCCAAGGTCATTGCCCTGGTGCCCGGCGGGCCGGCGGAAAAAAGCGCGGCGGTGCGCCCCAACGACCGCATAGAGGCCGTGGCGCAGGGCGCCGACGGCCCTTTTACGGGGATCGTGGGCATGAAGCTGGACCGCGTGGTAAAGCTCATCCGCGGCGACAAGGGCACCATTGTCCGCTTAAGGTTAATTCCCGCCGACGCGCTGGACCCCGCGGCCCGCGCCGAGGTCTCGTTCGTGCGCGAGAAGATCCTGCTGCGCGACCAGCAGGCCAGGGCGCAGGTAGTACTGCTCCCGGGCAAGGACGGCCGGGACCTGCGGCTGGGCGTGATCAAACTCCCCTCTTTCTACTCCAAGTTCGGCCCCTCGGGCGAGGAGAGCTCCGCGCGGGACGTTAAGACCCTGCTCGAATATTTGAAACAGCAGGGAGTGGAGGGCATTATCCTGGACCTGCGGGACAACGGCGGCGGCTCCCTGGAGGAAGCGGTGACCATGGCCGGGTTCTTCGCCGGGAGCGGGCCGGTGGTGCAGGTGCGCGACGGCCGCGGCGGCGTCCGCGTGCTGCGCACGCCCGGGACCGGGCCCGACTATACCGGCCCCGTCATCGTGCTCGATTCCCGCTTCTCGGCCTCGGCCTCGGAGATAGTTTCCGCGGCGCTCAAAGACCGCGGGCGCGCCGTGCTGGTGGGAGAAAAAAGTTCCTTCGGCAAGGGAACGGTGCAGACCGTGGTGGACCTGGACCAGTATATGCCGCCGGCCCTGAGCCAGTACAAGGCGGGCGGCGTCAGGCTGACCATTCAGAAATTCTACCGCGTTTCAGGAGGCTCCACCCAGAACCTCGGCGTCACCCCCGACATAAAGCTGCCGGCGCTGACCGACCACCTGGACGTGACCGAAGCTTCGCTGCCCAATGCGCTGGCTTACGACCAGATCCCCCCGGCCGCTTACGACAGCGGCAACGCGGTGAGCCCCGCGGAACTGGCGCGCTTGCGGGCGGCCTCGGCGGCCCGCGTGGCGGCCTCCCTGGATTTCAAGTTCGTAAGACAGGACATCGCCCTTTACCTCAAGCGCAAGCAGGACAAGACCGTCTCCCTTAACTACGCCCGGCGTTCGGCAGAGCGCAAGGAGGAGCAGGACCGGCAGGCCGGACGCAACAGGCAGCGCGCCGCGCGCAAGGCCCCCCCGCTGTCCGTCACGCCGGTAACACTGCAGGACATCGCGGCGGGAAAACCATTGGTGCTAAATTCCACCTCGGCCATGGAAATAGCCTATTCGTCGGGCGCGGCCCCGGCGCAGGCCGCGGCGGCAGTTTCAAGCTCTCCGGTGACGCTCTCCGGAGCCATAGCGGCGGATATAAAGGTCTCATCTGCCGCAGCGGCAGGCGCCGATTACGCCCGCGCCCCCGCCGCCAGGGATTATGTGCTCGAAGAAGCCGCCCGCGTGCTCGGGGATATGATCGCCCCGCCCCCGGCAGCGAAAGCCGCGGCTCCCGCCAGGCCGGCGCTGGCCCGGGAACGCCGCTGACCGCCGGCGCCCGCCTGCCTGCCGGCACAATTACCGGCGCAGGGCAGAAGTGCTAAAATATAGTCCTGCTGATCGCGGAGGAGCCCATGACCGACAATGCCGTTTTTTCAAGTTCTGCGGACAAGACGGTGCTGATAGTCGACGACGACCAGGACATACGCGACCTGCTCGAGAGCCTGGTCCGCAAGGAAGGCTTCAAGGCGCAGACGGCCGCGGACGGCGCTGACGCCCAGGCCAAGGTCCTCGCCTGCGCCCCTGATATCATCCTCCTGGACCTCAACCTCCCCAAGGCCGGTGGCTTTGAAGTGCTGCAGGCGCTGCAGGCCGACGGCAACGCCGATATCCCCGTTATAATCCTGACGGGCCGCCAGCTGGACCGCTCGACTTCCGAATTGATCAGGCAGCAAGCCAATGTCCGCGAGTTCCTTGAAAAGCCCGCCAGGACTGAACTGATCGCCTCCCGCCTGCATCAGATCCTGAAGACCCGCCCTCCGCAAAGACTTTAAGAGCCGGACCCTTTCACCGCCCTGAAGCGGCGGCAGCGATATGGAACCGATAAAATGTCCCGATTGCGGCGCTGAACTTGCGCAGGCAGCGCCGGCCTGCGCGCGCTGCGGCAGGCTTTTGCAGCCGGCGGACGCAACGGAGGGCGCGAGCGCCGGATCCGGCGCGGCGGCCGGCGCCGCCCGCCCGGACGTGGCGAAGATAGTTTATCTCTCAGGCATGGGGCTGCTCATCGTCTGCCTCGCATACGCGCTCTACAGCTCCCTGCGCCGGCAGCAAACTGCCGCCGCGGTGCCCCTGCCCGTCACCGCGGCGTCAGCACCCGGCAACGAGCCCCGCGCTGACAGGGCGCCCGCGGGCTCCGCGGCGGCGGGAATACCTTTAACGCAGGACATCCTTCCCCTGAAACGGAGCCTGGCCGACATTGAAAAACGTTACGGGAAGAAGTTGGAATTGATAAGGCTGACCCTGGTCGGCCCCGGCCAGCTGGAGGGCAACACGGTTAAAACCTACAAGACCGGAACAGCCACGGACGAACTTATCACCAGGAACGGGATACTTTACAAAAGGACCCTCGCTTTCAATATCTCGGAGATAGACGGAGATATCGGCGCTTTCTGTTCCGCGGTATTTGTTTACGCTCTTTACCAGACCGCTTTCGACCTGGCCTATTCTTCGGCTGCGGTCCCGGAAAAAGTTAAGATCGACGGTGACTGGTTCGGCGCTAAATGCGCGGAGCTCCTTAAGTCCGGCGGGCAGGCCGCGGCGCATTACGAGGTCCACGGCGGCTACGCTTTCGGGTGCATAAACCCGGGCGACGGCAGATTGAACTTTGAAACAGTTTCGGAAGGCCTGCACCGCGCGGAAAAAGCCGCCGTGGCCGCAAAATAGGCGGCGGGGCCAAAGGCCCGCACCTGCCCGGGACAACGCCCGCTCCGTCCCGCCTCGCTATTGCGCATAACCGCCGGCCGCAGCCTCCCCCGCAAAACCAGGAACCGGGCGGCCCGGCGGCATTGCTTTACGGCCGGGGATATTGTTTAATCTGCGGGAAGGACGCCGGGGGCCGGAGCGGCAACGGGGGCTGCATGATAGAAGAGGAACTGCGGCAGGTCATCAAGAAATGCGATGAAGCCATCAACGGCCGGGATTTCGGCGCGGCGCTGGAGTTTTATTCCGACGACGCCGTGCTGGTGGTAAGGCCGGGGGTTTTCACAAAAGGGAAGGCGGAGATACGCAAAGCTTTGGAAGGCATCTCGGCCTACTTCGGCGACAGCCTGACTACCAGCCACGACAAGCTGGCTATCACGGTGGCCGGCGATACCGCGCTGGTCCTGGGAAAAAGGCTGGCAAAGGCGCGGCTCAAGACCGACCCGGATTTTTCTGTTGAAAGGATCTCCACCTATGTCTTTAAAAAAGAAGCCGGCGCCTGGCGCTGCATAATAGACAATTCCTGCATCTCCGAACTGCTCGAGTGGCTTTAGGCGGCCGCCGCGGGCGGCGGCCTTCGCCAGTCAAGCAAAACCGCCGGGCGAGCGCCCGGCGGTTTTGTTTTTGTGAGTTAAAGGGGCTACTTCTTTATCGGTATGTGGAAGAAGAACCGCGAGCCGACGCCAAGCTCCGACTCGATGCCCATTTCACCACCGTGCTTGAGCACGATCTCGCGCGCGATCTTGAGGCCCAAACCGAAGCCGGCCTTGCGCATGCCCTGGGCTTCCTTGGTCTGGAAGAACCGCTCCCACACGCGAGGCAGGTCTTCCTTGGAGATACCGATGCCGGTGTCGATGACGCTCACGACCACGCGGTCGGGGAGGGTCTCCACCTTTATGGTGATCTTGCCGCCTTCCTTGGTGTACTGGATGGCGTTGGTGCACAGGTTCTGCACCACCTGGCCGATGCGCGCGTCGTCGCCGGCCAGCGGCGGCAGAACCGGCGGAGCTTCCACGGTCATGCCGAGTTTACGTTTCTGGGCCGCTATCTCCACGCGCGCGAACACGTCGCGCACCACCGCCAGCAGGTTCAGCGTGGTTATCTCGACGCGCAGTTTGCCTGATTCTATGGCTGCCAGGTCCACCAGGTCCGAGATCAGCACATTGAGCGTCTTGGCGGCGGTATGGATATTGCCGGCGCACCTTAGCTCGTTGGGCAGGTTCTTCAGCTTGATATTGAGCAGTTCGGAATAGCCGAGGATGGCGGTCAGCGGGCTCTTCACGTCGTGCGCCACCATGGCGAAGAAATTCTTCTGGAAGCCGTTGACCGCGGCCAGCTGCTGGTTGAGGCTCTGCGTCTCTTTCAGCAGACGCGCGTTCTCCAGCAGCAGGAAGCGCCGCTCCAGCGCCCGCTCCACCGAAAAGATCAGGCGCGAGGTTTCCACCGGCTTGAGCAGCGCGTCGTCGAGGCCCAGCTCCACCACCTGGCTGACGCCCTGCAGCGCGGCCTGCAGGGGATAGCGGTCCACCATGAAAATTATGCGCAGGTCGGGATCGCGCTCGCGCAGCTTCTGGGCCAGCTCCGCGCCCGAGTGCTCGGCGAAGGTTATGGCGGTGCCGATGACGGCCAGGTGGAAGGCGTCCTTTTTGCAGATCTTCAGGCCTTCCCCGCCGTCCATCGAGGCCGTGACCTCGTAGCCCGCGCCGCGCAGCGCCTGGGCCAGCTCGTCCATGGTCGGCTTGAAATTATCCAGCAGCAGGATGCGGTCGCGCTCCTTCTCTTTGGAGCGGACGGCGCCGCCCTCGCTGCTGTCGATCAGGATGCCGGCGATGCGCCCGGCCAGGTCCCGCGGCAGCGCCACCGGCTGCCCTTCCTTGAGCGCCCCTACGGCGTAGCGCGCCGTGTCCACGCCGGAAATAACGTAGCAGACGGCTTCAGGGGCGGCGCTCCGGATAGCCGCGTCCAGGGCTTCGGCCTCGGCCGGCGTTCCTGCGAACTGGGCCACCACTAAATTCCCCGGCAAATTGGAGATCTCGGGCGCCGGCTCCTCCGTTCCGCCCAGCGCCGACCAGAGGCTCTTGGGCTTCTTGGGCTGCGTGGCGGCTATGCGCGCTTCGTTCTGCTGGAGGATAAGATCGGGGAGGCCCTGCACTGAGTCCAGTGACACCGGCTGCACGCCGGACTGCTGGAAGGCGGTCTGCACCGCACCGGTAGTAAAAAGGACCTGGTCGGCCAGGATGACGACCGAACGCGCGATGACGCGGACCTGGTCCGCGAACCCCATGGGCAGCGGCCAGCTCAGGCGGCGCAGCGGCGCCGGCACAGTGGGCGAAATGCTGCCGGTGGTCTCCAGCATGAAGAAATGCACCTTGGGGAATTGTTTATGCAGGGCCACCGCCGCCTCGCGCTCGGTAACGGCGATCTTGCCAAAATCCACCACCAGGGCGGTGCAATCACCGGTGGCGAGCCGGTCGGCCGCGTATTTCAGGGAAGGCACGCAGACCAGCTCCAGCCCCCGGCCGGACATGGACGGAGTGATCTCGTCAAGGAGTTCCTTTCCGATGGTTACGACAAGCACCCGGCCTCTGAGCTCTGCCATCAATGTTATTATAGCGGTAGGCGGATACCCTGTGCAAGTTTTGTGCAAGTTTTTCAGCGGCCGCCGCGCCGCCAGCCGCCCCGCCGCCCCGGGCGACCGGAGCAAACCGCCGGCGTTTTTTGTATTATAGGGCTGTCGCCGGCACAATGATCCGGCGCCGGGGGGAATACCATGAACGTAAAAGAAGCCATTGAAAAAAGACGCGGTTACAGGGCGCTGGGCCCGGCGGAGATAACGGACGCCGTAATGCAGGAACTGGCCGCCGCGGCGCAGCTGACGGCATCCTGCTTCAACAACCAGCCGTGGAAATTCGTTTTTGTCAGGTCCAAGCAGTCCCTGGCAAAAATGCACGCCTGCCTGAGCAAGGGCAACGACTGGGCCAGGAACGCCTCCCTCATCATAGCCGCCTTCGCGAAAAAAGAGAGCGACTGCGTTATTAAGGAAAGGGAGTATTACCTTTTCGACCTGGGCATGGCGGTCTCGGCCATGCAGCTGCGCGCCACCGAACTGGAGCTGGTGGCGCACCCCATCGCCGGCTTCGACAATGAAAAAGTGCGCCTGGAACTGGGTATTCCCGAGGGGAACCTGGTGCTCGCCCTGCTCATCGCAGGCCGCAAAAGCGGCGACCTTTCGGCCCTTACGCCGCAGCAGGCCGCCATGGAAGCCGGCCGCCCGCCGCGGCTGCCGCTGGAAAATATTTTCAGCGTGGACGCCTACAGCGAAAAACTGGCGGTAAAACCCGCGCGCTAGTTCGGTATTTATTCGGGATTTTCAGCGCCGCGTCCTGTAGACTATAACCAGGAACGGCTACGTGACGCGGCGGCTGTTATGACCACGAAAAACGAAAAAACAGGCAGGGAATTCAAGGTCTGGATGACCGTCATCCTCGGCCTGCTGAAAGACGGGAAGATGGGCGCCTCGCAGGCGAGGGCCGACCGCATCAAGGCCGCGCTGGCCTACGCGAAGGCCGGGAAACTCAATTGAAGAACAAGCCGCGCCCCCTGCGCCGCCGGGCAGCCGGCGGTTTTGTTTTTTTGGCGGCCGGCTTTTCGGGTTTGGTAGAATATTATTGCTCCGCTGCCGCAACCATATGAAAAAACAACGCGCCGCCCGCCAGGTCCCGAAACTCCCCGCGGGGGAGGTCTCCACTTTTTACATGGACATACCCCAGCTGGGCGTCGCCGGCAGAAGGATCTGGGTCTACCTGCCGCCGGGCTACGCGGCGTCGGACCTGCGCTACCCCGTGCTCTACATGCACGACGGGCAGAACCTTTTCGACCCGCAGGCGTCCTTCTGCGGGGAATGGGGCGTGGACAAAGCCATCGACGCCCTGGTGCGCGAAAAAAAGACCGCGGGCGCCATTGTGATCGGCATAGACAACGGCGGCGTGGAGCGGTGGAACGAGTATTCGCCCTGGGGCTGCAGGGACGGCAGCGGGCGCTGCTGGGGCGACAAATACGCCCGCTTTATCATAGAGGACCTGAAGCCGCTGGCGGACAGGAAGTTCCGGACCCTGCCGGGCCGCGAGAGCACCGGCATAGCCGGCAGCTCGCTGGGCGCCATAATTTCCTTTTATGCCGCCCTGAAATATCCCGGCGTCTTTTCCCGGGCGGGCCTGTTCTCCCCCTCTTTCTGGTACGCGCGGGCCGAGGCGGCCGCGCTGCTGAAAACAGCGCGCCTGCCGCAGGGGCTGCGCGTCTACATGGACGTAGGGACCGAAGAAGGCGACCACGGGCCGGAATACCTGACTGACGCCGGCGCGATGGCGGCCGCTTTCTCTAAAAAAAGGGGCGTCGAGCAGCGCTATGTCGTGGACCAGGGCGGCATCCATAATGAAAAAGCCTGGGCGCAAAGGTTCCCCGCGGCCTTTCTCTGGCTGTTAGAAGGCTCCGGTCCGCCTTTAACCGCGCAAAAAAAATGAACCCGGCCGATCCTATCCCCGCACGACCCGGATCCCAGGCCGCCAGGAAACTGGCCGTTTTCCTGCTGGGCCTTCTCTGCGCGGCGCTGGCCGCCGAAGCGGCCCTGCGGCTGGCCGGCGTCCTGTTCAGCTATGCGCAGGAAAGGCGCAACAGCATAGCCCTCGGGAAGACCGGCTACCGGATAATGTGCCTGGGAGAATCCATGACCGCCGGCTCGGGCGATCTCTGGCCCGCCAAGCTTGAGAACCTGCTGGCGGCCAGCTATCCCGCCGCCGGCATCAGCGTAATAAACAAAGGGGTGATGGGGGCGGATTCCACCCGGGTGCGGCAAGACCTGGCGGCCAACCTCGACGAAGTGCGCCCGGACCTGGTAATACTGATGATCGGCATCAACGACGGCTTTATCCGGTATTACGAAGGCATCCGCGCGCAGGAAAGCCCGCTTTTCAAACACTTCCGCCTGTACCGCTGGATATCAATAGCGCTCAACCTCAACAAGGCGGCGGCCCTCAGGCCGCTGCCCGGACCGGCGCCGCTGATAAGTCAGGTAAAACTGCCGGACCCGTACCTGCTGGCGCAGCAGCAGTACCCGGACGCCGCAAAGCTGGAAGCCGCCCTGCAGCGGAGGCTTGACCGCAACCCGGCCGACGCGGCAGCGCTGTACCTGCAGGGAACGCATTGGGCCCGGCAGGGCGCGGGCAGCCAGCGCCCGGAGCTGGAGGCCAGGGGCGAAAAGCTGCTGCTGCAGGCCGCGCGCCTGGCGCCCGGCAACAGTTTCATCTTCAGCTCGCTGGCCAGGATCGCCGCCGGCCTTGAGGACAAGATACGCCTGATGGAGAAGGCGGCGGCGCTGAATCCCAGCGCGGAGAACTGGCTGTACCTGGCCGAGTTCTACCGGGACGCCGGGCTGACGGGAAAAGCCGAAGCGGCTTACCTGAAGGCGATAGATTTCAGGGACCTTAACGGCGAACACCGGATGGCCGTTTCCGAACTGACCTGGCTTTACCTCAAGGAAAAAAGATATTCCGAAGCGGAAACCCTGCTGCAGAAAGTCCGCGCGCACAATCCGCACGACGAGAAGATCTCCGGCGCCCTGGCCAGCCTTTACCGGGAGAGCGGCCGCCCGGAGCTGGCGCGGCCCTACGCCGAGCAGCTTGCGGCTGCGCGCGGGCTCTACACCGAAACCACGCGTTCAAATTTCGAAGAGATCCGGCGGCTGCTGAAAGCGCGGGGCGTCCGCCTGGCCATGATGCAGTACCCGATGTGCAGCCTGGCCCAGCTGCAGGCGCAGTTCGACGGGGCGGATGACGTGATCTTTATCGACAATGAGCGGACCTTTCAAAAGGCTGTCGCGGAAAAAGGCTATGTCTATTATTTCATGGACCTGTTCGCCGGCAATTTCGGGCATTGCACGCCGCGCGGCAACGAGCTGATAGCCGCCAACGCCGCCGCCGCCCTTTCGGGATATTTCAAACCGGAAAAATAAAGCGGTCGCCGGTCCCGGGCGCCCGCGCCGGTCCGGCAGCTGCCTGCGCGGACCTCTTGGCTACCTGGTTTTTGCCGCGTCCAGCTTCTTTATAAGCTCGTCGAAGTATTCCACCGGGTAGGCGCCCTTCACCGGGATGCCGTTGAGCAGGAACCCCGGCGTGCCTTTGAAACCGAATTTTCCCGCCTCCGCCATATCCGCGGCTATGCGGTCCCTGACCGCCTGCCCGGCGGCGTCCGCCTCGCACTTCGCCGCGTCGAGCCCGAGGTTTTTCGCGGTCTCCCTGAAGAACTCCGCGCCGAGCTTGTCCTGGTTGGAGAACAGGGCGTCGTGGAAGGCCCAGGCCTTCTCCGGGGATTGGAGGGCCGCAGCTTCCAGCCACTGCGCGGCGGGCATGGCCTGGGCGTGAAAGGGCAGGGGCAAATGCTTGAAGATCACGCGCAGGTCGCGCCCGTATTTCCTGCGCAGCTCCTCCACGTTCTGAAAGCCGCGCACGCAGTACGGGCACTGGAAATCTGAATATTCCACCAGCGTATACCTGGCCCCTTTCTCGCCCCGGATGCGCGTGCCGCCGTCTATCGCCGGCACGAGCGGATCCTTAAAAGTATCGTCCAGCGCCCGGGCCTCGGCCTCCGCGGCTTCTTTTTTCTGGCGGGCCTGCTCCTCCTGCGCGGCCCGGCTGAGGATGGAGAAGATGGCGGCCCTGTTCACCCTGACGGCCTCCAGCAGCACTTCGGGATTCTCCTGCAGCGCCTTCTTCAGTTCGGGGCCGGTAAGCTCCCCGGCCCGCGCGACAGCGCCGGGCAGGGCGGTCAGCAGCAGCGCGAACAGGATGCGATGAATTTTCATGGGCTTCTCCTTAAGAGCAATGCGGACCTATTATAACACAATCGATTATTCCGCGCGCAGCGGCGGGCGCGCGGCCATTTGGTAGAATATTGCCGCCAGGGACCGGGGCCGGAGCCGCAGCCCCCGCCCGGCAGCTATCCGTGACAGGAGCCCCGCGCCCATGCCTGAAAACACTTTTATAACTCTCTTTGTCGCGTTTATCGGGGCCGCCATGACGGCGGCCGGCATACTCAAACGCGGCAGGGGCGAAGCGCTCAGGTCCGTTCCCTGCCTGCCTGCCGCCTCCCTTGCGGCGGGCGCGCGGCAGTTCGTCACCGGGCGGGCGCAATGCCAGACCACCCTGGCCGCCCCGGTCACGGGCAAGCCCTGCGTTTTTTTCTTGGAGCGGACCTACCGCAAGGAGACGCGCTACACCTCCAAGGGCGGGCGCCGGACGCACTGGGCGCTGCTGGGGTCGCGCGCCAGCGGAGCGTTTTTCGTGCGCGACCGCGAGGGCGGCTGCGCCGTGGTATTGCCGCACGCCGGCAGCGCGGCCCTGTGCAAGCCGGAAGAGCAGGAATCCGGCGGCGTGTTTTCGGACCTGTGCGAGGACGGCGCCACCAGGCGATCCGAACAGATAATCAACGAGGACGAAACCGTGACCGTGCTGGGCGCGCCGCAGCCGTTGGAAGACTTCATGAACTACCTGGCGGCGCATTCCGCCCTGGAGGTTCCGCCGTATTTCCTGGCCGACCTGAAAAAACGCCAGGCCGACGGCGTCGCCACCCCGTGCTTCTTCGGCGGCGGTGTTGAGAAAGTGGCCGACCAGGGCTGCGAAGCCTACGTGGCCGGCATAGAATCCTCGGGCGAACTGCTCATGCAGCTGGGCGGCGGCATCGCCCTGCTGGGCATACTCCTTTATATCCTGGGCAAATAACGGGACGGGCGTGGGCCGCCGGCCCCCGCTCTGCGCTCCGCCCTGAACATTCCTTTCCGGAAAACGCCCCGCTGCTCAGCCGGGCTTACCGCTTTCCGCCGCCCGGCAAAGCCCCGGCGCCGGCCGCCTTGTCCGCGGGCTTTACCCGGCCATAGTGGGCGTACAGGCTGCTCTCATAATCCACGCGGACGGGCCGCGACGGATCGAACTCCGGGCTGCTGCGGATGGCTTCCCGCTTGAGGTCCACGAAGACCTCGGAGGTTTCCCAGTCCACGCTCTCTATCCAGTTAGGAGAGATCAGCACTTTCCGCCCCGGCAGCCAGGCCCCGAGATCGCCAACGAGGTAACGGATTATCCAGGCCTCGTCGTCGACAATAAAGTCCTTCACGTGCCCGATAGTGCCGTCGAGGGCGTGCAGGCGGTAGCCGTCCACGGCGCGCGCGCTCTGCAGGTGGCTGTCTCCGGGCGCCTCCGCCCCGGGTTTTTTCTCTTCTTCGCCGGCCGGCGGGAACAACATGCCGCCGGACATGCTGCCGGCGTAGAACCCCTCCCCCCAATAGAGCGGCCAGGCGTAATGGTTGTGCAGGTCCAGCTCATGCTGGCGCGTAACGGTCTTTGCGGTGTCTATGTCCGGGCTGTTGCGCACCTGCTGCCGCGTCAGCGCTACCGGGAAGGTTTTAGCCTGCCGGTCGGGCGCCTGCAAGGCCGCGGCCGCGATAAGGACTTTGCGGCCTGAAAGCCAGCTCCCGGTCCCCACCACCATGTAGCGGATGTCCCACGTGCGGTCGTCGAAACTGAAGTCCTCCACCTTCCCCAATTCCCCGTCTGTGGCATGTATGGCATGCCCTATAAGGCTGTTTATATTGCGCAGCATTTTTCCCCCCTAGTATATAGCGCCGCGGGCGCGGCGCCGCGTTCCCTTTCCCAAGGCCCATTCTAATAGATTTATTTTTGCAAATGCAAACCCGGGGTGAGGGCCGTACGCCGGCAATTGCGCGGGGCGGTTAAAAATAGTTTAATTTCGCTGGCAACAGGGTCCGGGCGAAAAGGTTTTTCCCGGCCATCAAAAGGGCAAAAAGGGAGCGCGCGGCGCCGCCTCCGGACCGGGCTTAGATCCTTTCCGGCCGGCGGCTTTTTTTACGGGAGGTTCGAGCGGGAATGGATCCGGAGTTTACGCAGGCTTTCCAGCCATTCCGTTTACAGTCTTATGTCCGCTGAAATTTCAGATACCGTGAAAAAAACCGCCTGGCGCGGCCGCGCCGCGGCTTTCCTGGCGGGATCTTTCGCGCTGGTCCTTTTCTGGACCGGACTTGAGCTGACCTGCGGCTATCTCAATAATATCCGCGCCCATAGCCGCAGCAGCCAGGCCGAGGAAGCGCCGCCGGCCCGCCGCCCGGCACCCCGCAGCTACGGCCTTGCTCCCGCGCCGCCGGAGAAAAAAAAGCGGCTTAACCGCGAAGCCGGCCAGCCCGAAGGCGATACCAGAATGTCCTATGCGGAGCTGCCCAACGCTCCCGGAGAAAAGCCCGGGCGCCGGACTTTCCGTGAAACCTGCGAAACCCGGAGCGGAGAATTGATCTACGACGTCAAATACGTCAAAGACGAATTCGGCCGGCGGGTAACTCCCGGCGAAGAGCGAAAAAAGGCCGGGCGCTTCCTGCTGCTCATGGGAGATTCTTTTATTTTCGGGCAGGGCGTCGCTCAGAATGAAACCCTGGCCGCCTTCCTGGGCGGGGAAATGCCGCATTACCGCATCTACAACTACGGCGTCACGGGGCTGATGCCCGGGGAGCTGCTCGACTGGGCGCGGGCCATAACCGGCGCGCCGGAACTCGGGGAAAAGTCCGGGACGGTGCTGTATTTTTACGACAACAGGCATATCTCGCGGAATATGGGCTCTTTTTTCGACATCGGGAACTGGGGGGCGAAGAAACCCTACTATTTCGAGGACGCGAGCGGCCGGATCAGAACGGAAGGGACGCAGGCGGAAACCCGGCCTTTGCGCACCCTGCTGGCTAAACTCTACGCCCGGTCCGCCGTCTTCCGGTACTTCAGGCTGGACTTTCCGGGAAAGCCCCGGAAAGCGGACTGGCTGTTCGAGGTAAAACTCCTGCGGCAGCTGCGCGAGGCGGCGCGCGGGTTCGGCGCGGACAAATTCCTGGTGGTGTTGTATCCCGATAATCCCGGCGAGCAGCTGACCCCTTACCTGGAAGAAGCCCGCATCGCCTATATTGACCTGAGCCGCTGGAAGATGGGCGACCTGACCGAAGGCCCCCCCGGCATCCGCGGCGACGGCCATCCCACCCCGGAAAGCAACAAGGTCCTTGCCCATGCGCTGGCGCCGCTGATAGAGCGGGCCGCTGAACCGGATCAGCGGCCGCCCGGCCTTACCGCGGCCCGTTCCCGGCCTTAAGGGCCCGGACCCGCTCTTCCAGCAGAACCACGAGGTAAGCGGCGCACACCGCCAGCGCCGGCAGAGCTACGATGCTACGGCGGGGCATGCCCATTTCAACAAGAGAATTGGCGGCCAGCAGGCAGAGGAAGGCCGCGGCCGGCAGCACTACGGCGCCGCCGCGAGCCCGGCGGACCGCGGCCGCAAAACCGAGCGCGGCCAGCCACAGCAAATTCCACTGGAATATTTTAAGCGGCCACGGCGGGTCCAGCCTTGCGGTATCCAGGTAGGTGAGCGAACCGATAAAGCCCCGGAAATTAGCGCCGGTAGCCAGCAGGTAGCGCAGGGGATGGGCGCGGAAAGTTTCCAAACCCAGGCGATAGCCCTCGGCCAGGGCCCGGCCGCCCGGCATATTGGCGCCGAGCCTGGCCACCGCGGTGTTGATAACGGAGTTATGGTCCCCGCCGTTCTCCTTAAGCGCTTCGGCATAGAGCAGTTTAAGTTCCCTGTGCGCCGGAGAAGCCTGGTCTATAAAAGGCCCCGAAGTCTGCAGCGAAGTTATCGCGCCCATTGGGCTGAGGGTGAAACAGCCGAAAAGCGCAGAATTCCTCGCCATCCAGAAAAGCAAAGGAGCCAGAAAAGCGCAGCCGAAAGCGAGCGCGGGCTTGCGGCCTCCCGGCTCGAAGAGCAGCAGCAGCGCGGGCACCGCCGCGAAAGCGGCCAGCTCCGGGCGGCAAAGCGCGGCCGCGGCGCCGGCCAGGCCCGCCGCCGGCGCGTGCCAGCGCCGGCGGACCGGCGGCTTAAGGGCCAGCGCCGAAAGAAGCAAAGAACACGAAAAGAGGAAGACGGCCAGCGTTTCGCTTTCGAGGGTGCTTTCAAAAAATACCAGCGTCGGATGCAGGGCTATCACGAGCCCGGCGGCGGCCGCCGCCGCGGGGCTGGCCCACAGCGCGAACACCAGGCGCATCACGGCAAAGGCCGTGCCCAGCCCCAGCAGGTGCTGGGCCAGCGTAACCGCGGCCGCGTTGACGCCGGTGAACTTGAAGATCGCCGCCAGGAAGAGCGGGTACCCGGGCGTGCGGCGGAAAGTCTCGACACCGCGGTAGGTGCCGCGCTCCAGCAATTCCACGGCGGACTGCACATAAGTCATGGGGCGGCCGTCCAGCGCGGGCTGATAATGCAGCCAGACGCCCGCTTTCACGGCCAGCGCGGGCAGCAGCACGAGCAGATACCCGTGTTTTTTAAGCGCGCCCAGTCTCATAATTCCGGCCCCGGGCGCGCAGCCGGGGCTTTACCGCGGCGCGCCCTGTAGAGTTCCAGGAAGACCTCCGCGACCAGTTTGTGCCCGTTCTTATTCCAATGCTGGTCGTTCTCAAGATAGTATTTATCCATAACCGCTTGTTTTTCTTTTTCGGTTTTCCCCGTGATAAAAACGGGAAAATAATCAATGAACTCCGCGCCGCGGCCGGCGGCCCATTGTTTCCAATGAGAAACCTGGATGGAATCCAGATCGCCGCTGCGGATCTGGTCGGGCCACGGGTATACGGCGAGCGTAAGTTTTATCCCGCGCTTTCTCAGCAGCGCGGACAATTTATCCATGTACAGGTCGCACTTTTTCAGGCCGGTTTCCCCGTACTCCGCATAAACCTCTTTATCCGTAGTCCAGAGCGCCGTGCGGGAATTGACGACATGCGCCTTATGGAACGGCGACTGCAGCAGCGAAAGCGCTATTCTCCGGAGTTCGGAGACCAGTATGGAATTTTTTTCCAGGATCCGCTTAAAGTCCGGCCGCCGCCGGTCCCCGGCGCCGCCTTTCCCCGCGTCAATAGCCGCGACGCTGCCGTTTTCATCCAGGGAGTAATGGACGGCCTCGTCCTCTATATCGGAGATATCCAGGAACACCACCGCCTCGTCGAACTTCAGCCCGGCGCGCTCGACAAGGTATTCGGTCTTTTTCCAGTAGATGACCGGAGAATACCCGGAAACGGCCGCATTGAGCACCTCGACCCCGTTCTTTTCCAGCCCGGCGCCGATCAAGCCGGCGAAAGTGTCTTTATACTCCACGCCCAGCCCTTCGGTAAAAGAATCGCCGATGAACAGGAGGCGCCGCCGGCCCGACGAAAGAGGCACAGCCCTGACCCCGCTGTCTTTAAACCCCAGCGAATTAGTGCAGACCTTGTAGACGATATCCCCCCACCTGGCGTTGCCGGCGCATTTATTCTTTGCCAGGTCATGGTGATAAAGGCCGGAGTGAACGCGGTAAGTCCTTTCGGCCGGGTCCTCCCGCGGCCCGCGTAAAGCCCAGGGGCGGCCGTTCAGCAGCGTATAGACATTGGCGGCGAGAACGTCCAGCGCCAGCGCGGAAACGAGGATAACCAGCAAAAGCGTCTTCACCGGATTCCGCTCGAACAGGCTGCCGTATTTTTTTCCGGATGTCTCCATATTAACTCAGGGCTTCCCGCCGCGCGCTCCCGGCGGCGCGAATTCCGGCGGCGCCGGGGGCACCAGGCCGGCCCCGGGCCCCGCCAGGAGCCTGGCGCGCCAGAACCGCACGTAGCCGCCGCCGGGGTTCAGCGCCAGCGCTCTTTCGAACAAAGCGCGCGCGGCCGCGTAATTCCCGGCGCGCCTTTCCGTCTCGGCCAGGTGCGCCAGGAAATACGGGAAATATTTTTCCGTGTGCCCGTCCGCCCGCCAGGACCACGACCAAAAATTGCGCTTCAGCTGCCTGTCGGCGGCAGCCGGGGAAACGGCGGCTTTCTTCAGCAGGCCGGGAGCTTTCTCCCGGATATAGGAAAGCTGCGCCAGCACCCTGTCGTTAAGGCCGCCTTCGTACAGCCAGGAGAAAACGTAACTCAGCCGGACCACGGCGTCCTTGCGCTGCGTCTCCGCCCACTGCTTGCCGGTCCCGGCCTTTATATTGTCGAACCCTTTTATACCGCAGGCTCCGGCGGAGCGGAAAATCTCCTCCCAGACCGGTTTGTTATACGGCGGCCGCCAGTGCATGCCGTCGGTAAACTCCGCAAACCCCGGAAGGCCGCCGGAGGAAATGCCGGCGAAATACTTTTCCAGGTCCGCCACGCAGACGCCCCGGGAGGCGGCCGCGCGCCTTATCGCGGCGTTGCGCTCGGCCGGCGCCACATGCACCCCGGCGGCGGCGGCCTTCAAAAAAGCCGCCTTAGCCCCGCGGTCCTGCCCCAGCATCTTCAGGGTTTTAGCCAGGTAATAATTAAGGAAAGGCTCTCCGGGGGCGGCGGCAAGCCCGAGCCGGAACTGTTTCAGGGCCCCGGCATAATCTTTGTCGTAGAAAAGCTGGTAGCCAGCCGTGAACGCAGCGTCGTGCACGGGCATTTCCTCGTGAGGAGGCATATCCGTGATATTGGCGGGCAGGGTGCAGAAAACCACGGGCACGCCGGCCGCTTTAGCCGCCTCGGCCATCTGCTCAAGCCTTTGCTCATGTGTTACAAGGTTCGCCTCGCGCCGGCCTGCGTCCGGGCCGCGCTTAAGCGAGTAAAACCGCTCCAGCAGCCTGGCGGTGCGCCGCCGCAATTCCGGCCCGGGGCCGGGGCAGGGCTCTACCCGCTCCTCGTTGTTCCCGCTGAGCACCAGCAGCAGGTCCGGGCTGTAAGCGAGCACCTCTTTCAAAACAGCGGCGGTCCTGAAGCTTTCATAACCGCCCATACCGCAGTTTATTATCTCCAGGCCGCCGGCCCCGTCCGGCGCCGCCCCGCGCCGGAACCTGTCGCCCCACTCATCCGCGCCCAGCAGCTGGGCCACGGATTCCCCCGTCACGAAAACCCTTTTTACCCCGGCCGGTTTAGGCATGGAAAATTTTGCGGCGATCGCCGCGGGCCTTTGGGCGGAAAAAGTCCCCTTCCATACCGGCGACGGGGCAAAGAACGGCTTTTTTATATCTTCGCAGAAATAATCGTTCTGGTTCCCGTCCCCGGCCGCGGCCGGCCGGCTGAAGCAAAAGGCGCACGGCAGCGCTAAATACAAGAAAGTGGCAATGAGTTTCATCTTCCTTCGCCGGAAATTCAAAAACGATCTCGCTTCCGGCCTTGCCATCTATAATAACAAAAAGCCGGCGGCTTTTTTAAAACTCCAGGATCTTTTCCGCAGGGCGGCGCCCGCCGGCGGACGGAGGGCCGGACGGCGATCATTGCGATCGTCCGCCGGCAGCGGAACGGTTCAGTGGCGCCCGGCCGCCCGGCCCGCGGACGGCCGCCGGCTCAGCCGCTCCGCGCCCCGGCCGCGCGTCGCCGCCGCCCGGCAGATCCGGGGCCAGCAGCGCCCTCAATCCCGGCCCGCCGGTTATGCCCGCGGCGCGCGCGCCGGCCAGCGTTTCGCGCAGCTGTTCCAGCCGCAAGGGCAGCACATAAGCTTTTTCCAGTCCCGCGAGTATTTTCCCCATGCTTTCGGCGGGCCACAGTATAAGGTTATTATACAGCGCATTATCGAAACTGGCCGAGTTGCGCTTCAGCAGGGCCGCCAGCTCCCTGTCTTTTTTATACGGTTCGGCGCGCAGCATATTAGCCATGGCCTGGTGCGCGGCGCGGGCCCGCCCGAGCGACTTTTCAGCCGCCGCCTGGTCGCCGAGCTCAAATTCCCGCAGCGTCTTTATGAGGCCGCTGTTGATACACGCGGCCGCTCCGCCGCCGCAAACCGGCTCCGGCATTTTCTCCGCCGAGGGAGCCGCCAGCGCCGCCAGGAAGTAAGCGGCGCTTTTGTCGCCGAATTTTTCGCCGTAGGCGCCCAGGCAGGAATAGTATCCGGCGTCATCGCTTTTAAACCACAACTCGCGGCAGCGGAGCGCGTGGAACTCTTTTTCGCCGGGGAAGCGCAGCGAAGCCCGCGAAAAAGTGTCGGCGGTCAGCGGGTTGCGCGCGGCGCGCCAGGGATAGGCTGCCACTACGGCCTCAAGGCCGAAGACCGCAACGAAAAAAACGCCTGCCGCGCCCAACAGCGCCGCGCGGGCGCCGCCGTAGCCGCGCGACGGCAGGCCGCGCGGCGCCACAAAAGTTCCCGCTATCAGCGGCGGCAGCAGGTATACCATGGGAAAAAAGTAGCGCCCCTCTATGGACAGCAGCGAATGTATGAAGACGAAGTAGACCGGCAAAAGAAAGGCCGGCGCCCTGTCCCGGCTCCGGTTCAGCGCCAGGGCCAGGAAAAACAGGCCGAACAGCAGCGGCTGGAATAAGAAGATATGCCACACCCTTCTCGCCGTGGTCAGGGCGTAGAACAGCGGATCTTTCCCTATCTGCCGCAACAGGAACGACGAGGCGCCGGCGTCGGCCCCGAGGCCGGCGAGGCCGCGGGCGTCGCCCTCCAGGGTGTACACGCTGCCGAGGGCGGCGGTTATGATATTGCTGCCGGCCTTGGCGCTTTCCAGGAACTCCGCCTTGCCTGAGAGCGAATAGTTCAGGAAGCCCCAGGGCAGGAGCAGGACATAACAAACCCCGAGGAAGACGCACTGCCGCCGGACCCAGCCGGTGCGCCCGTCCCTTTGCAGCCAATCGAGGCAGACGACGAAGAACGGGAACAGGAACAGCGGGCTGCGCGAGAGCAGGGAAGCGCCTATGGACAGGGCGCACAAGAGCCCGGCGCCCATGGACCCCTCACGCTTTTTCAGATACAGGGCACAGAGGACTAAAAGCAGGGAAATGCTGTAAAAAAGCTGTTCATAATTAAAGCCGGCGGCCAGGGGTTCAAAGGCTTTGATCCCGACCAGCGCCAGTATTGCGGCCCAATAGCCGCCCAGCAGCCAGCCCGCAAGAAAACTCAGCGAGGAAACACAAAGATGCAGCGCCGCGAGTACCGCCCCGGGAGCGAGCCCCAGGTTCAGCAGCGCCGAGAGCGAGACATAAAAAAAAGGCATCTGCGGGATCATCTCGCGGCAGGGCAGCCCCGCCAGCAAAAAACCGCCCGCCTGGCTGGACGGCAGGTGCTCCGGGGCCGCGGACAGATCCGGCAGGGCCAGCGCCGCCAGGACCAGCGGCAGCAATATCCTGAACCAGGAGGCGCCGGTGAGAGCGCCCCAGGCGCGTAAAAACTCGTCTGATAATCGTTTAAAGCGCGGTGTCATGAGCAATAGTCAAAGGCCGCTAAAGAGGTCCGGCCCGTTATTTGAAGCGGTAAAGCCCGCCGGCCGGTTCTGCCCGGGTCCCGGCCGGACCGCAGTAATTCTTCCCCGCCGGCATCCCTTCTCCGCAAGAACCAAACCTGATGTTTTTCCGGCGCGCCGCCGCCATATTCGCCATGTTCATTATATTTATTACTGGTCCGGTGAGAAAGCGGAACTTACAAGGCAGTGCCGGATATTGCGCAAAGCGGTTCCGGACGGTATCCGGAAAACAGCCCGCCGCGCCGCGCGGGCCTTTTGCGGTGCCGGGGAATTTTATTGTTTAATCATAAGCGCGGGTCCGCTGTTTTCAGGGGGAGGGAACATGGTACACAAATTCAAGGTAAAAACCTCGGCCAAGTCCGAGATGGCTGATATAACCAGGGAAGTGCACGGCATTATCCGGGAATATCCCATGGAAAGCGGCGTCTGCCATATCTTCGTGCCGCACACCACCTGCGGCCTGGCCATAAACGAGAACGCGGACCCGGACGTCAAAAGCGACGTCATCGCCAAGCTGAATGAAAGCGTATCGGAAGATTTTCCTTACCGCCACGGCGAGGGAAATTCTCCGGCCCACATAAAATCGGTGCTGGTGGGTTCTTCGCTGACGGTTTTTGTGGAGGAAACGGCCCTGCTGCTGGGCACCTGGCAGGGCATCTACCTGTGCGAATACGACGGGCCGCGCACCCGCGAGGTCTGGGTAAAACTTATCAAGGGGTAGAAAAATCCGGAGAGGCGGAACGCTTCAGGCGGCGCTTTTCGGCGCCGCCGAACGGCGGTGCCTGAGATATTCCACCAGGCCGGGCAGGATGGACACAAAAACTATTCCCATGATCACGGCCGTGAAATTATTCTTCACCACCGGGATATTGCCGAAGAAAAAGCCGGCCAGCGTAACGACGAAGACCCACAGTACGCCGCCCGCCACGTTGTAAGCCAGGAATTTCCCGTAGGTCATGGCGCCGACCCCGGCTACGAAAGGCGCGAAGGTGCGCACGATGGGCACGAAGCGCGCGATGATTATCGTCTTGCCGCCGTATTTCTCGTAGAAGGCGTGCGTCTTGGCCAGGTACTCTTTCCTGAAGATGCGCGAATTCTCGTAATGAAAGACCTTCGGCCCCATATATTTCCCCACGCCGTAGTTGACCGAATCGCCCAGCACCGCCGCCAGGCAGAGCAGCGCGAGGGTGAGATAAATATCCAGGTGGCCGAGCCCGCAGAAAACGCCTATGGCGAACAGCAGCGAATCTCCGGGGAGGATGGGCGTCACCACCAGGCCGGTCTCGCAGAAGATTATCAGGAAGAGTATCAGGTAGGTCCAGGAGCCGTAGCTCTGTATCACCGCGCCCAGGTGCTTGTCGAGGTGCATGAAGACATTGAAAGCGTAAACAAGGAACTGCCACGCCTGCGCAAGAAGTTCGGCCATGAAGGAATTGCTCCGGAGGAAAAAGTTGGCGGGCGGTACGGGATCCGGTCACAGGTTCCGGTTTCGCCGGCCCGCCCCTTAAAACACGAGCGGACCAAACTATTGATCCGCTCAGCCCGAAAAAACTGGTGGGTGGTACAGGATTTGAACCTGTGGCATCTGTCGTGTGAGGACAGCGCTCTACCGCTGAGCTAACCACCCGTGAACCAATATTTTACAATACTTTAACGGCCTTTGGGCGTTTAATTAAACGGCGGCACATTCAAGGCGCTAGTGCAACAAAACTGTTAAAGACCTCTGCCGGTG
>DAOPZW010000010.1:0-27887 GCA_035353595.1 Elusimicrobiales bacterium
TGCGCGCGGGGAATAATTTTCTTTGTTGTACGGACGCCGAAGGCGGACGGGAGCGGCCAGCAGGCCGCGCATAGGAGGTGTTTATAAGATGCCGCCTACCTTGGGAGCAGAATGACGGCGCGCCGCGTGCCGGAACCTGCGAACCCACTACTTAGCGGCAAGGAGCAGTGCGGGGCCGCGCTTCGTGGCCACGCCTGCGACGACATCTCGCGGATAAGATCGGCCTACCGCTTCAAAAGACGACAGGGGAGCGGTACTTATAAAGAATCCGCAGGATGTGAGGCAAAGTAGTGTCGAACTTCGTTCCTGAAACTCCGAAGTTTTTCACTTTTTAAAAAATCTGCCGAAAAAATCTTATTTTCCGCGCGCGCAGAATTAAAATTAAGCAGTAATTCCCATTGCTTTTTGAAGTCAACGGAAAGCCGCCGCCTGCCCCTACGGAAGTTTCAGGGCTGGCGCCCTGAGAAAACGCAGAGCGTTTCCCGAACCGATCTTCTTCTTTATCGCCGCATGTAAGGCCGTCTTAGCTTTGGTAAGCAAAGCCGGCCTTACGCGCGGCGGAGAGTTGCGGAGTTAGCCCTTAATGCCGGTTCCGCCCTGATGGGCCAAACCGGCATTAAGAGCAAGGAGAAAAGGTATGCAGAACCCTAATATGCGGTATTTCCTTTATGCCAGAAAGTCCACCGACGAGCCAGACCGCCAAATCCTCTCCATAGAATCCCAACTCGCGGAGTTGCGCGAGTACGCTCAAAAGGAAGGGCTTATAATCGCCCGCGAGTTCATCGAGAGCAAAACCGCCAAGGAACCTGGCCGCGAAATCTTCAACGACATGATCGCCGCCATAGAGGCAGGCAAGGCACAGGGCATTATTGCCTGGCACCCGGACCGCCTCGCGCGTAATTCAATTGACGGAGGAATGGTGGTGTATCTTGTGGACACCGGCAAGATAACAGCCTTGAAGTTCCCTACATTTTGGTTTGACCCTACGCCACAAGGCAAGTTCATGCTTTCAATCGCGTTCGGCCAGTCTAAATACTATGTGGACAACCTTTCGGAAAACATCAAGCGCGGTTTCAAGCAGAAGCTACGCAATGGCATTTGGCCTTGTTGCGCCCCGCTCGGCTATTTGAACGACAAGAACACCCGCACGATCTATCCGGATAAAGACCGGGCGGTCTTTATCCGGAAGACCTTTGAGTTGTACGCCTCCGGAGACTACCCCTTGGCGGAAGTTCGCCGCATCATGAACGGCGTAGGACTGAAAGGGCGGCATACCGCCCTTTCAGTCTCCAATTATCAGTATATGCTCAAGAACCCCGTTTATTACGGCTTAATAAGGTATAAGGGCGAGCTCTACGAGGGCAAACACGAGCCGATTATCAATAAAGGTCTCTTTGACCGTTGCCAGGCCGTAATGACCCTTAAAAGCAAGCCCAAGGGCCCTAAATTGAAGCCCTACACCTACCGGGGCGTGTTCCACTGCGCCTCATGCGGTTGCTTCATAACAACAGAAACCCAGAAAAATCATAACTACCTTCGGTGTACAAAACGCAAAGGGCCTTGCGACGAGCATTTTGTGCGCGAGGAGGTTATAGAGGAACAGATAAAAGGTGAACTAAAATCTGTATCCTTACCCCCGGCCCTGGCCAATGGGCTCATCCTTATGGCGGAGAAGGAACGAGCCGCATTGGCCCAGGCCGGGGCGTGTGCCACGCAAAAGCTGCGAGATAATTTGATTCCCCTTACAGACCAATTGGGCAAGTTGCTGGACCTGGTACTGCAAGGCCACCTTACACAGGCCGAGTACGCCAGCAAGAAAGCCCAATTGGTCAATGAGAAAAAGGAAATTGAAAACAAACTCGCAGCTTTTGCCCGGCAGGGAGCAAATCGGTTCGAACCGGAGATAGAGCTATACCGCGAGGCGGTTCACGTCGGGGAACTGGCGGAGAGAGGAAAAGCGGAGGAAAACAGGGAAAAGTTGAAAAAGATCGGTTCGAACTTCCGTATAGGCAGGCGGCGGCTTTCCGTTGACTTCAAAAAGCAATGGGAATTACTGCTTAATTTTAATTCTGCGCGCGCGGAAAATAAGATTTTTTCGGCAGATTTTTTAAAAAGTGAAAAACTTCGGAGAGGGAGGGATTCGAACCCTCGAAGGTATGACCCTTACAGGTTTTCGAGACCTGCTGTTTCAACCACTCACACACCTCTCCAAAACTCTGGCGGAAGGGGAGGGATTCGAACCCACGGTACGGATTAACCGTACACCGGTTTTCAAGACCGGCGCCTTAAACCACTCGGCCACCCTTCCCTTTCCTGGCGCCCCGGCACTTACAGTGCTTAGGCAGTAATGATATAATATAAAATTATAAGCGCAGGTTAGAAGAGAGATATAAAAATGGGCAAACTTTTCGGCACGGACGGCATACGGGGCGTACCCTGGGAATACCCTTTTACCCCGGATTTCATACGCAAGATAGGCTACGCGGCTTCCCTGGTGCTGCCTAAATGCCGCACCGGCTGCCACGACCAGACCGTAGTGCTGCTGGGCATGGATTCCCGCGCCTCCGGCAAACTGATAAAAAAATATTTAGTGGAAGGGCTATGCGCCAATAAGATCAGGGTCATCAATGTGGGCATTGTGCCCACCCCCACGGTGGCTTACCTGGTGAAACGCGAACAGGCCGATTTCGGCATAGTGATCTCCGCCAGCCATAACCCGCCCGAATTCAACGGCATCAAGTTCTTCTCCGGCGACGGCATGAAGCTGAGCGAAGCCATCGAAGGCAAGATCGAGAAGCTGCTGCTGGCCAAGAAGCCTCTGGCTTTCCGCCCGGCTTTCCCGCACCTGATAAAGAAGGATTTTTCCGTAGATTACGAGCGGTTCATCAAAAGTACGCTGCCGCGCGGCTTCAACCTGAACGGCGTTAAGCTGCTGCTCGACTGCGCCAACGGCGCGGCGTACAAGATCGCCCCGCGCATTTTCAAGGACCTGGGCGCCACCGTGAAGGTTATAGGCAATAAGCCCGACGGCAAGAATATCAACGTGGACTGCGGCGCGCTGCATACCGCCAAGATGGCCAAAGAGGCCGCGGCCTGGGGCGCCTTCTGCGGCATCAGCCTCGACGGCGACGCCGACCGCTGCATGTTCGCCGACGAGACCGGCGCGGCGCTGGACGGCGACGACCTTATCTCCACCGTGGCCCCTTACCTGAAAACCCACGGCCGGCTGACCAATAACGGCGTGGCGCTCACCTTCATGTCCAACTACGGGCTGCTCCGGTACCTGGAGGGGCTGGGCATCAGCGTAACGCAGGTGCCGGTGGGCGACAAGAACGTGACCGACGCCATGGAGAAAGAAGACCTGAAGCTGGGCGGCGAATCCAGCGGGCATATCATTTTCCGGGAGTTCGCCCCCACGGGCGACGGCATCCTGACCGCGCTGCAGACGCTGGCCGCCGTGCGCGACATGGGGCAGCCTTTCAGCTGGTTCCGCAGCCACTGGAACCGCTACCCGCAGGTGCAGGGTTCGCTGAAAGTGGCCGCCAAGCCGCCGCTGGCCGAGGTGGAAGGTTTCAACGCCAAGGTTTCGCAATTCGAGGAACAGCTTAAGGGCAATGGGCGCATTTTTGTGCGGTACTCCGGCACCGAACCGCTGCTGCGCCTGCTGGTGGAAGGCGAGTCCGGCCCCGAGATAAAAGCCATAGCCGACGAACTGCTGGAGCATTACAAAAAACATTCTGGCGCGATGGCGGTTAAAAGCTGAGCCGGCCGCCGGCATATCTATTTCCGCATTTTTTTAGGGAGGTTTTCATGAAGAACGTTAAACTCGGTATCAATATAGACCACGTAGCCACGCTGCGCCAGGCGCGCAAGGAAAAGAACCCCGACACGGTGGAAGCCGCGCGCGTGGTTTACAGCTCCGGCGGCGACATGGTGGTGATGCATCTGCGCCAGGACCGCCGGCACATACAGGATTCCGACCTGGAAAGGGTGCGCCACGACGTTAAAGGCATTCTGCACCTCGAGATAGCGGCCATCCCCGAAATGGAGAAGATCGCGCTGCGCGTGCGCCCCGATTCCGTCTGCCTGGTGCCGGAAACCCCCAAGGAAGTCACCACGCAGGGCGGCCTCAAGCTGGAAGGCCGCAGCAAGGAACTGGAGAAGACCATAAAGAACCTTTCCGACGCCGGCATTGAAGTGGGCGTGTTCTGCGACCCTGAGCCGATGGCCATCAGGGCCGCGCACAATATGGGCGCCGACAGCATAGAGCTGTGCACCAGCAAGTATTCCGAAGCCTGGGGCAAGAAACTGCAGGCCAAGGAACTGGAAAAACTGCAGCTCGCCGGCTTCCTGGTGCAGGAGCTGAAGCTGCAGCTGCACGCCGGGCACGGCCTGGATTACTACAATGTGGCCCCGGTGGCCCGCATAGAGGGCATGAATTGTCTTAACATCGGCTTCGCGGTGATCTCCCGGGCCATGTTCGTCGGGCTCAAGACCGCCGTCAATGAAATGAAGCGGCTGATACAGTAGCCGGCGGCCCGGCCGCAAGGCATAATTATGTGCGGAATAACAGGCTACATCGGCGACAAGAACGCCGCCGAGATAATTATCGACGGGCTTAAGCGGCTGGAATACCGCGGCTACGATTCCTGCGGCGTGGCGATCGTGGACGCGAAGAACGCCCTTTACCTGCGCCGCGTCAGCGGCCGGGTGGACGCGCTGGATAAACTGGTGGCCAAGGAGCCGCCCAAAGGCGCGAAGACCGGCGTAGGGCATACGCGCTGGGCCACGCACGGCGCGCCCTCCGAAGATAACGCCCATCCGCATACCGACTGCTCCGGGCAGGTGGTGGTGGTCCACAATGGCATCATAGAGAATTACCTCGGGCTCAAGGAAAAGCTCCAGGCCCAGGGTCATAAATTCAAATCCGAAACCGACACCGAAGTAATAGCCCACCTTATCGAGGAAAAGCTCAAGCACCTGCATGTGCAGGAAAAAGCCGTGCGCTCCGATATGCTGGAGCCGGTTTTCTTCGAGGCTTTCCGCCACGCGCTGGTCGAGCTGAAAGGCTCCTTCGCCGTGTCCGTGGCCTGGGCGCGCTGCCCGGGCATGCTGATGGCCGCGCGCATGTACAGCCCGCTGGTCATCGGCCTGGGCCAAGGCGAGCATTTCATCGCTTCGGATGTTTCCGCTTTCCTCAGGCACACCAAGCGCGTGGTCTTCGTTAACGACGGGGAAATGGCGGCCGTGAGGAAAGACTCGCTGGATCTTTACACCTTCCAGGGCAAGAAGACCGCCCATGAACCGGTAACCATACAGTGGGATTCCACCATGGCCGAGAAGGGCGGTTATCGCCACTTCATGCTGAAAGAGATCCACGAGCAGTCCGAGGCCGTGGAGAACACGCTGCGCGGCCGCCTGCTGCCGCTGGGCGGCGATATTCTTGAGCGCGAGCTGGGAATGCCGGCCGACTTTATGCGCGCGGTGGAAGAGGTGCAGTTCGTCGCCTGCGGCACGGCTTTCCACGCCGCGCAGGTGGGGCGCGGTTTGTTCGAGCATTTTGGCGTCCGCGCCGCGGCCGACTTCGCTTCCGAATTTACCGACAGGGCTAAGCTGCTGCCCAAAAATACCCTGGTAGTGGCCATCTCGCAGTCGGGCGAAACCGCCGATACGCTGTTCGCCGTGCGCGAAGCCAGGGCGGCCGGGGCTAAGGTGCTGGCCATCACCAATACCGTGGGCTCCACGCTTACGCGCGAATCCGACTACGTTCTGCACACGCACTGCGGGCCGGAGATCGGCGTGGCTTCCACCAAGGCTTTCCTGGGCCAGCTGGCCGCCATTTACCTGGTGGCGGGGCATTTCGCCGCCGCCCGGGGCCGGCTCGCCAAGGCCGACGCCCGCGCCTACGCCGAGGAATTGCTGCGGGTGCCGCGGCATATCGAGGAGATCCTGGCCAATGAGCCTGCCATCGAAAAGGTGGCCGCCTCCTTCGCCGCCAGCGAGCATTTTTTGTTCATTTCGCGCGGGCTGAATTTCCCCATAGCGCTGGAAGGCGCCCTGAAGATAAAGGAAATTTCCTACGTGCACGCCGAGGGCTACGCCGCCGGCGAAATGAAGCACGGCCCCATCGCGATAATCTACCAGGGCATGCCGCTGCTGGCGGTGGCCCCGTCCTCCTCCTCGCTGGACCTGATGGCGGGCAACATCGAGGAAGCCAAGGCGCGCGGCGCGGACGTGGTGGCGATAGTGGACGAAGAGTCCCGCAAGACCGTCAAGGCTTCGCGCTACCTGGTGCTGCCGCGCACGGACGAACTTTTTTCGCCCATGCTCACCGTGATCCCGCTGCAGCTGTTCGCTTATTACGTGGCGCTGGCCAAGAAGTGCGACATCGACAAGCCGCGCAACCTGGCCAAGAGCGTGACGGTGCGCTGATGGGCGCCCGGAAGAATTCGCTGCCGGGCCTGTTCGGGCTCGGCGTAGACCTGGTGGAAGTTTCGCGCATCCGCGCGCTGGCCCGGCGCAACCCGGCTTTCCTTAAAAGGTTCTTTACCGCCGGCGAGCTGGCCTATTCCCTGAAAGGCAAAAATAAATTCGAGCGCCTGGCCGCGCGTTTCGCGGTGAAGGAAGCCGTCATCAAGGCGCTGGACGCCACGCACCTGGCGCTGAAAGATATAGAAGTCGAGAATACCGCCAGCGGCCGCCCGCATGTGACGGTTAAAAAGCTGCCGTCCGCCGCGCTGCTGGTCTCCATCTCCCACACCGCCCGGCACGCCATGGCCGCCGCGGTGGCTTTTAAAAAATGAATACGAAGACCGGCAAGATCACCGCGGCTTTCCTTAAGCCGCTGCTGCCCGCCCGCCAGAGCAATTCCCACAAAGGCGATTATGGCCACGTGCTGGTGGCGGCCGGTTCGCGCGGCATGACGGGCGCGGCAGTGCTGGCGGCCCGCGCGGTCCTGAAGGCCGGGGCCGGGCTGGTCACCGTGGCCTGTCCCGACACTGAAAGGGCGCAGGTGGCGGCCGCCCTGCCGGAAGCTATGACTTTCGGGGCCGCCTCAAAGAACGGCTCTTTCGCCCTGAAGGCCGCCGGCCAGGTGGCCGCGCTGGCGGCTGATAAAAAAATAGACCTCGTGTTGGTCGGCCCCGGCCTTTCCATGTCCGGGGAGGCGCCTGCTTTCGCCGTAAAACTTATTAAAATGCTGCGCCTGCCCGTGATAATAGACGCCGACGCGCTCAATGCCGTGGCCGCCACCGGGGCTTTCCCGAAAGCCGCCGCGCCAGGCATTATAACCCCGCACCCGGGCGAGGCGGGCCGCCTGCTGGGCCGGGCGGTGAAGGACAGGCCGGCCGCCGCGATGGCGCTGGCCGCCCTGTGCGGCGGCGCCGCCGCGCTGAAAGGCGCGGGCACCCTGGTTTCCGACGGGCAGCTGGTGCTGGAGAACCCCACCGGCGGCCCGGCGCTGGCCAAGGGCGGCTCGGGCGACGTGTTGGCCGGGCTGTGCGCCGGCCTCTTCGCGCAGGCCGGGCTGAGGAGCGGTTTCACCCTTAAGACGGCTTTTGAAAGCGCCGCCCTGGCCGTGTACCTGCACGGGCTTTGCGGCGACTTGGCCGCTAAAAAATTCACCGAGCGCGGCGTGCTGGCGTCCGAACTTATAGACGCCCTGCCGGCGGCCCTGCGCAGGCTGGGGGGCCGCTGATGAAAAAAAGGATGCCCGGCGAAGTCAGCGTGCTGGCCGATATAGCGAAAATTTTCCGTTTCCCGGCGGACCGCCGGCTGCTGCTGGGCCCGGGCGACGATTGCGCCGTGCTGCGCCACAGCCCCGCCCGCGAACTGGTGATAACCACCGACGAGCTGGTGGAGGGCACCCATTACCTGGCGCGTTTTGCCGCGCCCGAGGACCTGGCGCGCAAGCTGATGCGCGTGAATTTGAGCGACCTGGCGGCCATGGGCGCCGTGCGCCCGGTGGCCTGCGTGGTGGGGGCCGGCCTGCGCCGGGATACCGCCCCGGATTTCGTCCGGCGTTTTATCCGGGAGCTTAAGAAAGAAGCGTTGCGCTTCAAACTTTCCGTGGCCGGGGGCAACCTGGCCGGCGCGCGGGAGAACCATTTTTATATGACCGTCTGGGGCGAGGCGGCCATGGGGGAACTGGTGCTGCGGCGCGGGGCCGCGCCCGGCGACCTGCTGCTGAACATAGGCGCGCTGGGCGAGGCCGCGGCCGGCCTGGAAATACTTAAAGCGGGCAAGGCGGCGGAAATAAAGAAATACTCCGGGCTGGTGCGCTCTTTCTGGCAGCCGCGGCCCATGCTGGAGGCGGGGCGGCTGATAAGCCGGCACAAACTGGCCACCGCCATGATGGACAATTCCGACGGCCTGCTGAGCAGCGCCCGCGACCTGGCGCGCGCGGGCCGGGCCCGCGTTATCCTCAGCCCCGGCGAGGGGGCCTGCTCCCCGGAACTGCGGGGCTACAGCGCCGGCAAAAAAAAGGACTGGCGCGGTTACGCCATCAGCGGCGGCGAAGATTACGGCCTGATATTCAGCGCCCGCCCCGACAAACTTTCCAGGATAAAAAAGTCCCTGCCGGGCGTGGCCGTGGTTGGGCGCTTCGAGGCCGGGTGCGGCGTGGAGATCGAGAATTTCGATGGAAAAGTCAAAAGCTTCGGCCATTTTTAAAAGCTCCGGGCCCGCCGATACCGCGCGCCTGGCGGCCCTGTTCGCCGGCGCGCTCACCGGCGGCGAGATCCTGCTGCTGGAGGGGCCCATAGGCGCCGGGAAAACTTTTTTCACCAGGGAACTGGCCCGGGCGCTGGGCGCGCGCACGCTGCCGGTCAGCGCCAGCTTCAACCTGATGCGTTCCTACGGCGGGCGGCTGAAGCTGTACCACTTCGACCTTTTCCGCGCCGCCGCGGCAGACCTGGAAAATATAGGGCTGGAAGATTATTTGGGCCGCGCCGACGGCATTACGGTGGTGGAGTGGCCCGCGGCCGCCGCGGAACTTACGCAGGGCTTTACGCGGCTGCTCCTGGACTTCGGCCTGGCCGGCGGGGACAGGCGCGTTATAAAAGTGCGCTGCGCCGACAAAAGCGCGGCCGCCGCGCTGGCGAAAGTAAAAAGACTATGGGAAAAGAACTGATACTCGGGCTTTGTACTTCCGGCTCCCGTCTGAAGGCGGCGGTTTCGGCGGGCGGCAGGTTTTACTGCGCCCAGAGAAAAGTGTTCAACCAGGAGCGCGTCCTGTTCGGGCTGGTGCGCCGGCAATTAGCCAGGGCCGGCGGCGACCTGCGCGCCGTGCGCGCGGTATGCGCGGCCAGGGGGCCGGGCAGGTTCACCGGCATACGCATAGCCCTTACGCTGGCGGGCGCGCTGCAGGCGCTGGCCGGGGCAAAGGTATATACCGCTTCGCTCTTCGAGATCCTCGCCCTGCAGGCTTTTGAACATAAGGATTTTTCGCGCGGCGGCCGGCGGCCCGCGCGCATAGCGGTATTGCTGCACGCTTTCAAGGACGAATACTTCTGCCAGTTCTTCCGCAGCGGGCCGGGCGTTAAACTGCCGCGCCCGGCGGCGGCCCCCGTCTGGCTTAAAGCCGATGAGATGCGCCGGCTGCTGGCCGCGCAGGCGGGGCCTTTCTACGCGGTGGCCGACGAGGAAGAGAACAGGGAAATTTACTCCCTGCTGCCGCCGGCCGCCCTGCGCGCCTGCCCGGCTGTTTCAAAGGTTCTCGCTCCCTATATAATAAAAGCCGCCCTGGCTTACGGCAGCCGTTCGCTGAAGCCGCTTTACCTCAAGCCCGCCAAGTACGAAATGGAACAAAAGAAAAAAGCCTGAATGCTGATACGCCGCGCTAAAAAAGAGGATTATCCCGTTTTCGCCGCCATCGAGGCGGAACATCCCGGCTTCCCGGCCTGGGGCGAGAGCGGCTTTGCCGGCGAAGAGAAGAACCGCAATTCGGTGACGCTGGCGGCCGAGGCCGACGGGGCGGTGGCGGGCTTCATCAGTTTCTGGATCCTGCGGCCGCAGGTGCAGTTGAATTCTCTGGCTGTAAAAAAGGACCTGCTGCGGCGCGGCGCCGCCACGGCGCTGCTGGGGAAACTGCTGGAATACGCCGCAAAGAGCGCCTGCACCGGGATAGACCTTGAGGTCAATGAGTTTAACGCGCCGGCCATAGCGTTCTACCGCAGGCACGGTTTTGAAGTGGTGGGTAAAAGGCCAAAGTTCTATAATAATACGCAAGCCGCCCTGCTGATGCGTAGGGCGCTGCAGCGTAGCCCGCATGCGGCTCTAAGGTAAATTATGCTCAAAACTATATTTTTAAGTCTGCTGCTGTCCGGCCCCGCTCTGTGCTCGGCCGGGATGGCCGACCGGGACGCCTACCTGCATTTTATGAACGGCATGGTGCAGGAGCGCCGCGGCAATTTCGACCTGGCCCTGCAGGAATACCAGCGCACGCTGCTGCTGGCCCCGGGCGAAGCGGCGGTGCAAAAGCAGGCGCTGAACCTGGCCCTGCACGTGGGCAAGCTCGACGACGCCGCGCGCTGGGCGGAGTTCGTGGTCAGCGCCGATTCCGCCACCGCCGAGAACTGGGTGCTTTACGGCAACGTGAAATGGGCGCGCGGGGAAATAGAATCCGCCCGCGGCGCTTATGAAAGAGCCGCGGCGCTGGACGCCTCCAACCACGAGGCCCTTTACCAGCTGGCCAGCCTCAGCAGTTCCAAGGACCCGGATAAGGCGATCGCCTATCTCAGGAAATACCTGGAGATAAGGCCGGAGGACGCCCCGGACATCTATTACCAGATAGCGGTGCTTTACAATATGAAGAACGACCTGGCGGCCGCCGAAAAAAGCCTGCTGCTGTCCAAGGACGCGGATTCTTTTTACCTGCAGCCGCGCTATATGCTGGCCAATTATTACGAGGCCAAAAGCGATACCGCGGCGGCCATCAACGAATACCGTGAACTGCTGGAACTCGAGAGCCGCAACCCCGAACTGCTCGATCACCTGGGCGAGCTGTACGCTTCTCCGGCCGTGGGTAACCTGCCCGAAGCTGAAAAGTATTTCCTGCTGGCCTGGGAGCTGGACAAGACCGATCCTTCCGCCTGCTTCTGGCTGTCGGTGATCAACGAGGAGCGGCGCGATTTCGCCGCGGCGGCGTCCTACATGGAAGGCTCCCGCGCGCTCAAGGACGATCCCGGCGCGGTGCTGCGGCTGGGCTATTATTACACGCAGAGCGGGCGCTACCTGAAAGCCGTGGGCATGCTGGAGGACGCGGCGAAAAAATGGCCCGAGAACAACGAGGTGGCCTATTTCCTGGCCCTGGGCTACGATGATACCGGGAAAGTCGCCAAAGGCCTGGAACTGCTCAAGAGCCTGGTAAAAAGAGCGCCCGGCTACGCCGAGGCCAGGATGCAATACGGCGTGCTGTGCGAGCGCGAGGGGAATATAGCCGAAGCCGAAGAGAATTTCCGGTACCTGCTGGGCGTTAACCCGGCCAACGCGAACGTGCTCAATTACCTCGGTTACGCGCTGGCGGACCGCGGCCTGAAGCTGGAAGAGGCGCAGGTCCTGATCTCGTCGGCGGTGGCCCTGGAACCTGCCAACGGCGCTTACCGGGATTCCCTGGCCTGGGTGTATTTCAAGCTCGGGCATACGGAACAGGCCCGCGCGGAAATAACGAACGCGGTAAAGCTTATCAACGACGACCCGGTGGTCTGGGCTCATGCCGGCGACATTTACTCGGCCGCGGGCGATCTTAAAACCGCCTGGCGGGCCTATAAAAATTCCTGGCTGCTGGAGAAGCCGGCCAAGCGCGACGCGGTCGCCAAAAAGATCAAGGTGCTGCTGGGGAAGATCCCGGAGGCCGCCGCCGCGGAGCTGCAAAAGACTTACCTGAAGGATTTCAGTCCCGCCGGGCTTGAATTCGCCACCTTCGCCAAAGTGCAGGCTAAGCTGCCGGGCAAATCCGTGAAGTTCGACGCGATGCTGCATTTTTCCCCGCCGGACAATTTCACTATTTCCGTGATGGGCCCGCTGATGGTGCCGCTGTGGAACGCGAAATTGAGCGGGGACGGCCTGGCCATGGATTCGATGGCGCTCAGCGGCATTGCGCCGGATAAGTTCAATTACTGGGCGGCGCTGGTAACGGAAGAACTGGGGGCCTGGTTCTCCGGGGCTTACCTGGAGGGTTTGCCGGTTGCGCAGAAGGATTGCGCCAAGGGACCGCTGCGCGAAGTCTGCCTGGACGACGACAGGGCCTGGCCGGTCAGCGTTACGCCGCTGAAAGAAACCAGGCTCGATCTGCGCCCCGGGGATTATTTCCTTAAGAACCTTTACCTGTTCCCCCGGACGCTGGAATTCAAACTGCCTTTTGTCTCGCTGAAGATCACTCTGGACAGCGACCAGATGAATTTTGCGGCGGTCAACGAGCTTAAACTGCCGGAGTAGGTCCGCATCCGGCGGCGCCTGCCGCCGGCAGCTATGATAAGAATAAAAGCCCCGGCGAAAATAAATCTTTTCCTGGAAGTCACCGGCCGCCGGCCGGACGGCTACCACGACCTGGCCACGGTTTTCGCCCGGGTGGCGGCCTGTGACGAACTGCTGCTGGGCCGCAGCGCGCGGCCCGGCATCTGGCTGACCGTAAAGGACGGCGCCGGGCTGGGCCTGGAGAACAATTCCGACAATCTCGTCTATAAAGCGGCGGAAAGTTTCTTTAAAGCTTTCGGCCTGCCGCCGGCGGTGAAAATAACGCTCCGCAAGAACCTGCCCGTCGGGGCGGGGCTGGGCGGCGGTTCTTCCGACGCCGCGGCCACCCTGCTGGGGCTGTGCCGGCTTTACGGCGTAGCCCGTCGGGCCAATGCGGCTAAGCTGCGGCGGTTGGCGGCGGGGCTGGGTTCGGATGTGCCTTTCTTCCTGCTGGAAAGCCCGCTGGCCGCGGCCACAGGGCGCGGCGAGAAGCTTAAGGTCCTGGCCGCGCGCGGGCGGCTGCCGGCGGTGATAATAATTTACCCGGGCAAGCCGGTCTATACAAAAGACGTGTTCGGCCGCCTGGTGGTGGCCGCGCGGCCGGAGATAAAAAGCCGCCTGGCGGATTTCCGCGCTATTATAAGGAAGCTCGGCAACGGGGAGTTCTCCGCGGCCGCCTGCGGCCTGCTCTTTAACCGGCTGGAGGGCGCGGTGCTGCCGGTGCGCAAAGATGTGCGCCTGGCGCATGCCAGGCTAGTAAAAGCCGGGGCGGACGCGGTGCTGATGTCCGGTTCGGGCTCCTCGGTATTCGCGCTGGCCTGGGACCGGCGGCTGGCCCGGCGCATAGCGGCCGCTGCGGCCTGTAACAGTAGTTACAAGGTATTATTTACTGAATTTTGCTAGAATTTCACTGGTTAGAGAAAAGCTCCCTAGGGGGGAGCGTATTCTTCGGGGGGGACATCATGGATATTACTGAAGTCAGGATACATCTGCGCAACGAGGCCAGGCTGAAGGCGTTCGCTACGGTTACTTTCGACAACGCTTTCGTGGTGCACAATATGAAGGTGGTGGACGGTAATACGGGGCTTATCGTCTGTATGCCTTCGCGCAAGATCAAGGACGGGACGTACAAAGATATCGCGCATCCTATCCACAACGAATTCCGGGGGAAACTGGAGCAGTTGATCCTCAAGGAATACGAGTCCGCGGTGGCCAAGGCGGGCGCCGCGCCTGTTCCCACGCAAACCGAAGGCTTCTAGTCCGTACCCGGCGGTACGGCTGGCCGAAGGCAGGGGGATTATGGTTTAATCCTCTTGTAGCCCTTTTTATTCCCGGATTGTGTAACGGTAGCACGACGCCCTTTGAAGGCGTTTGTCTAGGTTCGAATCCTAGTCCGGGAGAAAAAACTAAAGACCTCAGCAATGCCAAGCGGGGTTTTTTTGTTTGGGATACTCATTGCAGGACTTAGCCGGTTCCCTGGTGCCGGGCCGGCCCTTTTTAAATCTTATTATCCGATAAATATTTTCGGATCGCGCCGGCGGCTATCTGATGTTCAGTTTCATCCCAATGTCCCGTAACTTTAAGCGCAACGCCGCTATTAGCTTTAGCGTGAAAGACCGGCTGCAGGGATAAATAGTGAACGCTGCGGCTGCGGCTGTACGCCGGCAGAAAACCGTCCTGCGGGGCGTCCGCCAGCAGCTCTGCCCCGAACGGCAAATAGACAAGGACCGGCACCGCGCCGTTCTGGCGAGCGACCGCGATCAACTCGTCGAGTATTGCAACCGTCACCGTGCCCATTTCCTGGTCGTCCAGCCCTCGCTTCTGTCGATAGACCTGTCGGAACAGGTCCAGTAGGTCTGCAAGTTTAGATCTGTACGGCTCCCTCTTGAGATATTCCCCCGGGGCGGGAACAGGTGAATTCTCCAGCTTGAGCTTGCCGTCCATAATCTTGAATTTAGGCTTGGCATAATCCCTGAATCTTAAAATATTCCGCTGGATATCATTGCTGACGATTCCAAGAATGATGATGTCCGGCCGGTATTTTATCCCCTCCTCCTTAAGATAGATCAACATCTGGTCGTGTGCGTATCCATGGACGCCAAAGTTGATCACTTCCGAGGCGGGCAGCAATTCCTGCAGCCGGGAGGGATAGGCTTCGGTGTCATTTACTTCCTCTCCGAAAGTAAAGGAGTCTCCAAGTATTAAAATGCGCTTTTTACTTGATTTACCGTATGTATACTCGGTTTTTCCCCTAATACCTTTTGAGTTTGTACTAAGCACCTTGCCGCCGAAGACGGGAGTCTTGGTCAGGTTAGGTTTTATCGCCCAGCCCCTGGTAGGGCTGTACTCGTCGAAGGAGTAGAAGATGTCCCCGGCTCCGGCCCTTTTCTTGTTCGCCCACAACAGACGCCAGCTGGTGTCGCAGCTGATCTTTTCAATGGTCTGCATGCCGTAGCCGGAAAATAAAAAGATCCTGGAAGCAACTTCCAAAAACACAAGCAGGAATACCGGATATAGCAGTGTTAAAATCTTCCTGGTCTTCATGCTGTTATTTTTCTTTGTTCCGGAATCAAGTCGCCGGTCCGAGGTCCTTTATCCGCAGCCCGGCAGACATGGGAACAGGAAGTATAATAACATAAGACGCCCGGCGCAGCCACCTCAAAATAATGCAGTCCCGGTAACGGCAGATTTGTTTATGATCTGCTAATCGATGTGGCCTGGTTCGGGGCGGCCGGGAAGCGGAGCTCGAAGGCGGTGCCCTGGCCGGGGACGCTGTTTATGGTTATGGAGCCCTTGTGCAGCTGCACGATGGAATAGACCGTGGCCAAGCCCAGGCCGGTGCCCTGGCCTTCGGGCTTGGTGGTGAAGAAGGGCTCGAAGATATGCTTTATCACTTCCGGCGGCATGCCGCCGCCGGTGTCGGCAACGGTAAGTTTTACGGAACTTGCGGTTCCGCCGGGCGCTTTGGCGCGGCTTTCCGCGTCCGCGTCTGAAACCGCCGAGGTGGCTATCGTAAATTCACCGCCCTTGGGCAGCATCGCGTCGCGGGCGTTAACGGCCAGGTTAACTATCACCTGTTCCAGCTGGCCTTTGTTGCCCAGTATCGCCGGCAGGCCGGGGGCGAGGTTCAGTTTCAGGCGTATTTTCCTTTCCAGCACCATGCCCAGCATGGTCTGCATGCCGGTTATGGCCGCGTTGAGGTCCAGGGCGGCCATTTCCGCCGGCTGTTTCCTGCTGAAGGCCAGTATCTGTTTTACCAGGTCGGCGCCTTTGCCTATGCCGGCGGCCGTTTCTTTTACGAATCTATGCGCGTCGCCGCCGGCGGGCAGCGTTTCCAGGGCCAGCTCGTTGAACCCTTTCATGGCGGTGAGGATATTGTTGAAGTCGTGGGCCATGGCGCCCGCGGCCCTGCCCAGCGATTCCAGTTTCTGCGCCTGGTAGGATTTCGCTTCCAGGTTCTTGTAGTCTATGGCTTTGGCCATGATGGCGCAGGCCGCTTCCAGAAAAGCCATTTCGCTTTCATTGTATTTGTGCCCGGGCAACAGGTACAGGATAAGTACCCCGATAACGTTCTCCCGTATTTTGATGGGCAGGCAGTAGTGGCCGTGGGGTTTCATCCCGATGTAAGAGATCTCGTGCCGCTCGTCCAGGCCGGCGGTGAAAACGGGTTCGCCGGAGGCGGCGGTTTTTCCGCAGAGGCAGCGCCCGAACTGCACATTGGCGCAGGTGCTGAGGATCTCTTCGGAAAGGCCGCGCCGGGCGGTCATTACAAGGTTCTTCGAGCCCGCTTCGGCCAGGAAGACCGCGCCCTTGGACTCCAGCGCCAGCCAGGGGATGGCCAGCAGGCTGTCCAGGAATTTGCCCAGCAGTTCGGGCAGGGAGCCGTGTTCCATGGAAATCACCAGCAGGCTGCTGATAGCCGAGCGTTTTTCGATATCACGGCTGATGGTCTTAGCCATGGTAGAGAAGGTCTTGTAAAGATTCCCCACCTCGTCGTCGGAGCCGCCGTTCTCCAGCTCCGGGAAATTCCCGGCTGTTATTTGGGCGGCGGCGCTGTCGAGAGCGACCAGCGGCTCGGTGACGCGTTTTTTTGTGAAGTAAAAAACCGCCGCGCCGAACAGCAGTTCCAGCCCGATGAGCAGCAGCAGCAGCTGGTTCATCCTGCGGGTGGCATCTTCCGCTTTTTTTCTGAAGCCGGCGGTCACCGCGTCGCAGGCGGCGAGCAGGGCCTCCGAATGCGTTTCTATGTAGCCGAGGGCGCTTTTCATCGCGGCGCCGCCGGCCGGGGAGCTCTCTATCGTCCGGGCGGCTTCGCGGTAGCCCTGCCAGGCGGCGTCTTCGGCCTGCACCAGCGGCGCCATGTCGGCGGGGGCCCGGGCGACGAAGAAGTCGCGGGAAAAGCCGCCGTATTCAAAAGCCCGGAGGGTTTCGTCGAATTCCGCGGTAAGTTCTTTCAGCGAATTCCTGTCGTTCTTGTGGCCGGCCGCCACCTGGAAAGCCAGGTAGGCAATTTTCTGGGACAGCATGCGCTGCCGCCCGGCCGCGTCCACCGCCGTGGCGGTGCGGTCCAGTTCATGCAGTAAATAATTGTAGGCCAGGAAATTGGCGAGGAAAAGCCCGGTAAAAGTCAGGATCACAATAAGCAGTTTTCTGCCCAGCGTAAATCGTGGTATCAGGCCTGTCTGTTTTGCGTCCATCCGTAGTTCCGGCACCCGGCGCGCCAGCCGCCGCAGCCCCCGCTCGATCAATTCTGAATCTATTATAGGTTTACCATACACACGCGCGCAACCGTGCCGGGAGATGCACAGGCGGAGCGGGCGGGGTTTGGTGGAGCAAAACCTCACGGAAGCCGCCGCTTGCGTAAGCGCGGCGGCTGAGTGAAGAGTGGCGGGCACGGTGAGGCCCGGCTTTAGAGCGAGGCATAATTATGCCTCGCGTCCGGGCCGCAAGGGCGGAGGCAATTTTTACAGCGAAAAATTGCCGAGCCGGGGTCGCGGAAAACCGCTATGCGGTTTATCCGTGACTGCCCGACCACGTTTTTGCGCAACCAAACCCCGCACGCTCCGCCGTGGAACGGGGGGAGAACCTGCCGGTTTTGGTATAGTAGTTGCGTAAGATGGCGATTAAAAAAAAGAAATCTGACCGGGAGCCCGGGAATTGGTTCGTCTACATCCTTAAATGCCGCGGCGGGCGGCTTTATACGGGCATTACCAATAACCTGGAAAAGCGGGTGGCGGCGCATCGGGCGGGCCGGGGGGCGAAGTTCACGCGGGCTTTCGGGCCGGTGCGGCTGGCCTGGAGCCAGGGCGGGTATACACATTCGGCGGCGGCGCGCAGGGAGGCGGCTGTAAAGAAGCTGCCGCGCAGTGAAAAAGCGGCTTTATTGCCGGCGGTCAAACCGCGGCCGCCTAAAAAATAGTAAAATAGACATATCCAATATCCCTTCCAGAAAAAGGATGCTCCGGATGTCAAAAAATAATGGTTTTGCGGCGGTGGTGCTGGCGGCCGGCCTTGGCACCAGGATGCGGTCCGACCTGCCCAAGGTGCTGCATTACCTTGGCGATATGTCGCTGATAGAGCGCGTTATACGCAAGATAGCCCCGCTGGGCCCCGAAAAAATAATAGTGGTCACCGGCCACCGGGCCGAACTGGTAGAGGCCGAGCTCTCGAAAAGGCTCGGGCCCGCCATCTTTGAGAAAATAGTTTTTGTCCGCCAGAAACTGCTGAAAGGCAGCGGCCGCGCCGTGCAGGAGGCCATGCCCCAGATAAAGGCGCACGCCCACGCTATGGTGCTGTGCGGCGACGCCCCGCTGTTCAGGGCGGAGACCGCCAGGAAAATGCTCGGCTTCTATTTTAAACACGCTCCCGACTGCCTGGTGATGACGGCGGACCTGCCTGAGCCCGGCTCCTACGGCCGCGTAAAGCGCAACCACGCCGGGGACGTGGCCGCCATAGTGGAGGCCGCCGACGCTGATACCTGGGAAAAGAATATTACCGAAGTGAATTCCGGAACCTATTTCTTCCGCGTGAAGGCGCTGGAGAAAGCCGTGCAGGGGCTTAAAAAGAAGGGGACCAAGGGTGAGTTCTACCTGACCGACGCGCTGGAGAATATCATCGCCGCCGGCGGCAAGACCACGGCCTTCAAGCTTTCCGACGCCACCGAGATGACCGGCATAAATTCGCGCGCGGACCTGGCGGCCGCTTACACCATGCTCAACCGCCGCAAGGCCGCCGACCTGATGGCCGCCGGCGTGACGGTGGTGGACCCCTCCAACACTTATATAGAGGAAAGCACCGTGATCGGCCGCGACACGGTGATCTACCCGGGCGTTTTCATCCGGGGCGTTTCCTCCATAGGCCGCGGCTGCAAAATAGGGCCGTACGGCGTGATCGAGGATTGCCGCATAGACGACGGCGCGGTGATAAAATATTCCTGCGCGCTGGAAAACAGCCGTGTGCGCGCCGGGGCCATAGTGGGGCCCTTCGCCCGCCTGCGCCCGCTGTCCGATATCGGGCCCTCGGCCGAGATCGGTAATTTCGCCGAGGTCAAAAAGTCTAATATCGGGCGCGGCTCCAAGATGCACCACCACAGCTACGTGGGCGACACCGACATGGGCGAAAAGGTCAATGTGGGCGCCGGCACCATCACCTGCAATTACGACGGCGTTCATAAGAACAGGACCGTCATCGGGGCCGGCGCTTTCATCGGCTCCAATACCAATCTCGTGGCCCCGGTAACCATCGGGGCCGGCGCTTATACGGCCGCCGGTTCCACTATCACGGAGGACGTCCCGGGCGGCTCGCTGGCTATAGCGCGCGCGCGGCAGGTGGTGAAGCAGCTGAAAAAGAGGGCTAAATGACTTCTGAGCTGAAGAAAAGGGGTACGTTCAAGGTGTTCAGCGGCAACGCCAACCCGGAGCTGGCAAAAAAGATCTGCGACATGCTGGGCGTGCCGCTTTCCGAGACCAAGGTGTCGAAGTTCGCAGACGGCGAGATCGACGCGCATATCCTCGAGAACGTGCGCGGCGAGGACTGCTACGTCATCCAGCCCACCTGCCCGCCCGTCAACGACAACCTGATGGAACTCCTTATAATGCTGGACGCGCTGCGCCGCGCTTCGGCCGGCCGCATAACGGCCGTGCTGCCCTATTACGGCTACGCCAGGGCCGACCGCAAGCCCGCGCCCCGCGTGGCCATCACGGCCAAGCTGGTGGCCAACCTCATTACCGAGGCCGGCGCCAACCGCGTTATCACCATCGACCTGCACGCCGCGCAGATCCAGGGCTTCTTCGACATCCCGCTGGACCACCTGTACGCCCGGCCGGTGGTGCTGGAATATATAAAGGAACGCAACTTTGAGAACCTGGTGGTGGTTTCCCCCGACGTGGGCAGCGTGGAGCGCGCGCGCTCTTTCGCCAAGCGCCTGGACGTGGGTCTGGTCATTATCGACAAGCGCCGCCCCCGCCCCAACGAGGCGGAAATCTATAATATTATCGGCGACGTAAAGGACAAGACCTGCTTTATCTTCGACGACCTGGTAGACACTGCCGGCACGCTGGCGCAGGCGGCCAGCGCTATAAAAGAGCGCGGCGCGGCCAGGGTGATAGCCGCCTGCACCCATGGCGTGCTTTCCCGCGACGCCGTCGATAAAATCGAAAGATCCCCTATCGAGGAAATGATCCTGACGGATACAATTCCCGTAAAGGCCTCAAAAAGTGCTAAAATAAAGGTAATATCCGTGGCCCAGCTGCTTGCGGAGGCTATTAAGCGCAACCACATGGGCGAGTCCATCAGCGAACTGTTCAGGTAATTGACGCAGCGTCAGGAGGAAAAGCATTATGCAAAAGACGATGATTTCAGCGGAACCCCGGGAAAACGCCGGCATGCGCAGCAAATTAGCCGCTTTCCGCGCGGCCGGGAAGATCCCCGCCGTGATCTACGGGCAGGACAAGGCCCCCGTCAACGTGATCGTGGACGAAAAAGAATTCTGCGCCGTGCTCAAAGGCGGCGCCAACAGCGTTATAACCATAAAGCATCCCGGCGGCGAGGATACTGTGGTCATAAAAGACAGGCAGCGCCACCCGCTCACCGAAAGGTGGACGCATGTCGACTTCCACCGCATCTCTCTCACCGAGAAGATCAAGGTGAAGGTGCCCGTGAAGATCGTGGGTGAGTCCTACGGCGTCAAGGTGCAGACCGGCCTTGTCGAGCACACCATGCGCGAACTGCATGTGCTGTGCCTGCCCAACGACATCCCGCACGAAATACAGCTCGATATCACCGAACTGCATATCGGCCAGTCCCTGCGCGTCAGGGACGTCAAGGTCGGCAAGTTCGAACTGATGGACGCTCCCGAACAGATCGTGGTCAGCGTAACCGCGCCCAAGGAAGAGAAGGTTGCCGAGCCCGTGGCCGGAGCCGCGGTGGCCGGAGCCGCCGCCGGAGCCCCCGGGGCCGCCGCCGGAGCCGAGCCCGAAGTGATAGCCAAGGGCAAGAAGGAAGAAGAGGGCAAGGAAGGCGCAGCCAAGCCGGAAGCGAAGAAGGCCGAGCCCAAGAAGTAAGCGGCCCGGTAACGGAGCAGAAGTTGGATGTGTCCCGCAGGGATCCGTTCAGCTTCTGCTCCTTGCTTTATGAGCGATCTTATTTCACTGGCGGTGCTGCTGGGCAACCCGGGGCGCGAATACGAGCGTACCAGGCATAATATGGGTTTTATGCTGGCGGACCTGGCGGCGGAGCGGCTGGCGCCGGCGCAGCGCTGGCGGGACTGGAAAGGCAAGGGGCTGTACCTCGAAGCCGAGGCGGCCGGCCGCCGCGTTTTCCTGCTGAAGCCGCAGACGTATATGAATCTTTCGGGGGAGGCCGCGCAGGGGTTTTCGGCCTTTTATAAAATCCCGGCGGCGCAGGTGCTTACCGTTTACGACGACCTGGCGCTGCCTTTCGGCAGGCTGCGCCTGCGCAAGGACGGTTCCGCCGGTTCGCACAACGGCATGGCGTCGGTGATCTGCGCGCTGGGCGCCGGTGTGCCGCGCCTGCGGCTGGGTATAGGCCCGCGGCCGCAGAATATCCCGGGTAAAAATTTCGTGTTGTCTAAATTCTCAAAAGAAGAGGGGGAGCGGCTGCCCGGTTTCCTGGGTCTGGCCTTCGACGCTTTAAGCGTCGCTTTCGAGTCGGGGCTCGAGCGCGCCATGAACCGCTATAACAATGACGGAGATAAGTCCTTATCTTAAGGTTTTTTTCGGCCTGCTGCTAGGGCTGCTGGGGCTGGGGTACATTTATAAGCCGGACATCGTGGAACGTATCAACCGCCTGATCCGCGAAACCTTTCTCAACGATTCTTACGTGGCGCTGCACCGCCGGAACTGGGGTTTCCTGCTGCTGCTTATAGGCGGGGTCCTGGTGTATATGGGGCTTTCGCGGCTGTAGGCCTTTTGGCCCGGGCGGCCGGGGTCGGGGGACCCTTGTCCGCGGTCAATAGTGGTGTATAATATTGCGGGGGAAGAGCCAGCTATTTCAACTTCATGTGTTTTCCTCCACGGCCTGTGAAGGGGCCGGTCTGTGCGCAGCCGGGGGGCTGCGAAAATGCAACGGAGGTGAGGGGTATGACCTGGGAAGATATAACTAAACGTTACGAGTTGGAAAAGCGCAGCGCGAAGCTGGACGCTAGGCTGCCCAAGATGGATAAAAAGTGGGACAACCTGGTGAAGTCTACCGATAAACTGGTCTGGCTGTTCACGCTGTCGAACGGGGCCCGGCAGCAGTCGCGCAACGGGTAGCCGGGGTTACAGATCTATCCGCAGCCCGTCCCGGGCTGCGAAGCAGTCCACAGTCGAGCCCGCCTTCTGCGCCAGCGCGCGGCAGTAGGCGATGTGCTCGTCCATCATATCGTCGGTGTGCTCCGGGTCGTGGTGGATGATGGCCAGTTTTTTGACGCCGGCCTCGACGGCGCCGCGCACGGCGTCGTCGAAGGTGCTATGCCCCCAGCCACGCCTGGGCGCGTATTCGGCCTCCGTATACTGGGCTTCCCTTATCAGCAGATCGCAGCCGCGTACGAAGGCGTTTATGCCTTCGTCCTGGCGCCGCGACATGTCGTTCTCGCCGTTCTGCTTGCTGAAGGCTTCATGGTCGCTGAGGTAGCAGATCGAGTGGCCCTGCCCTTCTATGCGGAACCCTATGCAGACGCCGGGATGGTTGAGGTGGCAGAACGAAACTTTCGCCGCGCCCAGGTCCACCGGCCCCGACATTTCTATGAAGCGCACTTTCCCGGCCAGGCTGACCAGGGGGATGGGGAAATAGTCGGAAGCCATCGAGCCGCTGAACACGCTCTCCAGGCTGCCGTGCGCGCCGTGCACGCTGTACAGGCTGAAGATATTGTGCGGGTTGAAGAGCGGCGTGAAGAACGGAAAGCCCTGTATGTGGTCCCAGTGTGTATGCCCTACGAAGATGTGCGCCGCTATGGGCCGGCCCCGGAATTCCGCCAGCAGGGCCGCGCCCAGGTCTCGCAGGCCGGTGCCGCAGTCAAGGATAATAAGCAGGTTCCCGATGCGCACTTCGGCGCAGGCCGTGTTGCCGCCGTAGCGGATCACCTTCGCGCTGCTGACCGGGCAGGAGCCGCGGGTTCCCCAGAAGCGGACAAAGATCGGGTCATGGTCATGGGGGGCGGCGGGCGCGGCGGCGGTTTCCGCGGCGGGGGCGGCGGGGGAAGTGGTTCCCGGAGTCCGGGGGGCCGATACGGGCTTTGTCCCGGAAAGCATCTCGGCCACTTTCTGCAGCAGGCCGGAGGGGGAATAGGGCTTTACGATATAGCCGTCGGCGCCGGAGGCTTCCGCCTGGGCCTTGTCGGTGGAGAAAGTCTTAGAGGACGCCACCAGGACGCGCACGCCCTTGATCCCGCCCTGGCCTTTTAGCTTTTCGCAGAGTTCATAGCCGTGCATGCGCGGCATCATCAGGTCCGTGATGACCAGGTCCGGAGGGGTAGCCTGCGCTTTTTCCCAGGCGTCCTGCCCGTCGACGGCTTTCGTCACTTCATACTCCGCTTCCGCGGATAGCACGTCGAAGGCCAGCTCAAGGAGCATGGCGTCATCGTCGGCTACGAGTATCCGGTATTTGTGTTCCGTCATGTAAATTCAGCCCCCCGAGGCTTAATTGTCCGCAGGCGCAAGCTGTATAACAAGGTCTTTGCGAAATACGGCTACCGGCTCGGCGCATTTCCCTTTAAGGTCGCCTTTGCGGAAAAATTCCAGGCGCCCGTGCGTGTTTACCGCGGCTTCAACGTAAACGCTGCGTGTCAGCAGGTCCGGCATTATCAGGTTGGCCGGGGTTATCATGAAAGAGACCGGGAAAACCGGGTTGATTATTTTCTTTACCGCCACGGGCACCCCGCTGTCATTTTTAGCTATTACGAAAAGCATGCTGTTGGCCGGCAGCGCCGTTCCCGCCGCGCTGCCCAGTTGTATCGTCCCGCCTACCTTGAAAAAATAGCGCAGCGTGGCCGGGTAGCCGAAACGCCAAAAGGCCAGCCCCGCGCCCGCGGCCAGCAGCAGCCAGAACAGTTTTTTCAGCATCGTTACAATCTTATAAAATACTTTTCAATATAAAAAGACTTATTTATTATAACCTTCAGCCTCATCCCGGCAGGCGCAACAAACTGTTAATAATCATTTAACATTCCTTATATTGACTTGGCCGGGGGTGTGTATTAAACTTGATATGTAGTATTACAGCGGGCGTAAAACGGTCCGGTTTTGGCGCGGAAAGGCTAATTATGGCAAACGAATACGGCGAAATAGAGCAGATGGTGAACGATGTGACGAGCCTCGACACCGCCCGCATGACCCTGCGCTGGGCGCTGGAAAGGCTGAACACTATCGAGAAGGAAAAAGCCGACCTCAAAAAAAACCTCGCCCTTACGGAAGAGACCGCCCGCGGCCTGGCCGCGAAAGAGTCCTCCCTGCGGGAAACCGTGGAGTCCCGCAGCAAAACGCTGGAGGAAAAAGAGGATTTTTACGCCAAGCTCGAAGCCACGATGTCGCTGCTGGGGGAAGGCAAGCTGGACATACAGCAGCTGCTGAAAAAAGAAGCCAAGCTGGACAGTCTGCGCAAAAGCCTGGAGCACGAGTACCAGGAAAAATTCGAAGAGCTGGACCACAACCAGCGCGCCGTCATAGAGCGCTGGAATACGCGCCTGCTCGAGACGGAGAGCCAGTACGCCGGCCGCCTGGCCGAAGCCCAGAAAAAATATGACGCCCTGCGCGCGGACCTGGAGGCGGAGCACCAGGGGCGGCTTACGTCCCTGCAGGCGTCTTTTCGCGGCAAGGAAACCGAGCTCGCCGCCAGGATAGCGGCGCTGGAAGCGTCCGCCGGGGAGCGTGAGGGCAAGACCGAGGCGCGCCGCGCCGAGTTGGAATCCCAATACCTGCTGCAGAAGCGCGAAGCCGAAGAGAATTACCGCAAGCTTAAGAACCTGCTGGAAGCCGGCCTGGAAGACAAGCTGCGCTCGATGGAATCCGACCACGGCGCGCAGGTGCGCTCGCTGGAGGAATCCTGGCAGATAGAACGCTCGAGGCTGCTGGCGGAGCAGGAAGTCCGGGACTCGCAGTTCCGGGCCGCGCAGGACCGCATAAAAGAAATAGAGAACAATTTAGCCGCGCAGCAGGAAGCGCACCATGGCGAGCTGCTTAAGCTGATAACGGAAAAAGAAACGGCTTTCCGCGCCCAGTTGCTGGAGCTTGAAAAGGAAAAAGATGCCAAAGAGGCCAGCGTGAAGGAGCTGCTGGCCAGGCTGGAAGCGAAGAACGCGGGCTGGGAAGAGGAGCGCGCCAGCCTTGAGGCGGAATACGGCAGCAGGCTGACCGCGATAGAAGCGGCCTCGCGCGAGCGCGCGGCGGCGCTGGAGCGGGAATACGCCCTGAAAAAAGAGGAGCTGAAGGCCGCGCTGGCCGCCGGCCGCGAAAGTTTTGAGAGCGAGTTTAAAAACCGCCTGGAAATAGAGCGGCGGGCGCTGGCCGGGGAAAAAGCCAGCCTGGCGCAGGAGCGCGCACTGCGCGAAGCCGCGCTGGCCGAGGCCGCTAACAATGTGAAGAAGCTGGAAGGCCTGCTGGCCGCGGCCGGCGAGGCGCATCATAAAGAACTGATGGAGCGCATCAGCTCCGGTGAAGCCGATTTCCGCGAAAAGCTGGCCTGCTTCGAATCCGAGAAGGCCTCTTATAATGAGACTATAAATAAACTTACCGATGAGCTGCGCGTCAACGAAGCGTCGCTGCTGCAGGAAAAAGCCAGGATAGGCGCGGAGTTCGAGGCCAAGGCCGCCAGCTATGAAAAACGGGCGCAAGAGTCCGCCGCCGCTTTCGAGGAAGAGCGCCGGGCTTACGAGGCCAGGATCGCGGAATTCTCCGCGGACCTTAACAAGGCGGCCGAGGCCGCGCTGATGGAAAGGGAGAGTTTTAAGACCGAGCTGGCGCGCGTGGCGTCAGAGACGCAGGCGCTGGCGGATAAACGCGTGGCCGCGCTGCGGGTGGATTACGATACCCGCAAAGTGGAACTGGAGCGGGAGTTCGTCGCGCGCTACGGCGACCGGCTCAGGGCTATCGAGGCGGAGAAGGAGCGGATGTACGAGGCGCTCAACGAGGGCGACAGGCTGCTCAAGGCCGCCAGCGCCCGCGCGGACGGCAGCGCCGCGGAACTGACCGCGCTGCGTAAAGCGACTACGGACGAAAAGCACGCCCTGGCTTTGGAATACGACGCCAAGCTGCGCGCCGCGCTGAAAGCGGCCGGCGAGGAAGCCGCCGCGCAGGCGGCGGAACTGCACGCCCAGGCGGCCGCGCTGCGCACCGAGCTGTCTTCGGCGGAGGAAGCCCGCGCCGCGGAGATCCGCGAACTGGTGGCGCAGAAAGAAACGCAGCTGGACGCGGCCGCGGCCCAGCGCGCCAGCGCGGAGAAGGCCATCAGGGAATCTTTCGAGGCGGAAAAAGCCGGCTGGATGAAGGAAAAGGAAGCGCTGGCCGCGGAATTTGAAAACCGCCTGGCGCAGGCCGAAGCCGGCCTGTCCGAACGCGTCGGCGTGATACGCGCCGAATTTGAAAGCCGCAAAGACGAACTGGGCAAGGAATTTTCAGCGCGCTACTCGGACCGCCTGAAGGCGATGGAGTCCGAAAAAGCGCGCCTCAACGAGGCGCTGGACGAGCGCGAGGGGCAGCTGAAGGCCGCCTACGCCAAAGCGGCCGGCACCGAGGCCGAACTTTCCGGGCTGCGCAAGTCCTCCACCGAGGAGAAGCACGCGCTGGCGGAGGAATATGACGCCAGGCTGCGCGCCGCGCTGAAAACGGCGGAGGAGGAGGCCGGCGCCCGCGAGGCGCAGCTGAATTCCGGCATAGCCGCCCTGCGCGCCGAACTGGTATCGGCCGTGGAAGCCCGCGCGCAGGAGATCCGGGAGCTGGTGGCGCAGAAGGAGGCGCAGCTGGAGGCCGCCGCGGCCGAACGCGCCGGCGCGGAGAAAGTGATCAGGGAAAATTTTGAGCGGGAAAAAGCCGGCTGGCTGGCGGAAAAGGAAAAGCTGGCCGCCGAGTTCGAGCGCCGCCTGGCGCAGGCCGAGACAGGCCTGTCCGAGCGCGCCGGCCTGATCCGGGCCGAATTTGAAAGCCGCAAGGCCGGGCTGGAAAAGGAGTTCTCCGCGCGCTACGCGGACCGGCTGAAGGCGCTGGAAACCGAAAAAGCGCGCATGAACGAAGCGCTGGACGAGCGCGAGGGGCAGCTGAAGGCCGCCTACGCCAAAGTGGCCGGCACCGACGCCGAACTTGGCGCGCTGCGCAGGACCGCTACCGAAGAGAAGCGCGCGCTGGCCGTTGAATACGACGCGAAATTGCGCGGCGTGCTCAGCGCCGCCGAGGCCGCCGCCGGCGTCCGCGAGGCTGAGCTGAACGCCGGGATGAACGCGCTGCGTGCGGAGCTGGCCGAGCGTGAGCGCCTGCTGGCGGCCGAGCGTGAAAAACTTATCGACGAACTGGCCAACGCCGCAGAGGAAGGCCGGACCAGGACCGGCGAGCGCGTGGAGGCTGTGCGCGCGGAATATGAAGCGCGCCTGGCCGAACTGGCGACGGCGGCCGACGCCCGCTCCATAGAACTTAAAAACCTGATGGCGCAGAAGGAAATACAGCTGGCGGCCGCCGCGGCCGAGAGGGCCGGCGCCGAAAAGACCATCCGGGAAACTTTTGAGCGGGAAAAAGCCGGCTGGCTGACGGAAAAAGAGCGGCTGGCCGCGGAATTCGAACGCCGCCTGGCGCAGGCCGAGGCCGGCCTGTCCGAGCGCGTGGGCGTGATCCGCGCCGATTACGAGAGCCGTAAAGCCGAATTGGGCCAGGAATTTTCCGCGCGCTACGCGGACCGCCTGAAGGCGCTGGAAACCGAAAAAGCGCGCATGAACGAAGCGCTGGACGAGCGCG
>DAOPZW010000010.1:27987-34203 GCA_035353595.1 Elusimicrobiales bacterium
AGCGGGAAAAAGCCGGCTGGCTGACGGAAAAAGAGCGGCTGGCCGCGGAATTCGAGCGCCGCCTGGCGCAGGCCGAGGCCGGCCTGGCCGAGCGCGTGGGCGTGATCCGCGCCGAATTCGAGAGCCGCAAGGCCGAACTGGGCCAGGAGTTTTCCGCCCGCTACGCGGACCGCCTGAAGGCGCTGGAAACGGAAAAAGCGCGCATGAACGAGGCGCTGGACGAGCGCGAGGGGCAGCTGAAAGCGGCTTACGCCAAAGCGGCCGCCACCGACGCCGAGTTGTCCGGGCTGCGCAAGTCCTCTGCCGGGGAGAAACTCGCGCTGGCCGCGGAATACGACACGAAAATGCGCGCCGCGATCAAGGCGGCGGAAGCCGCTGCCGGCGCCCGCGAGGCGGAGCTGAACGCCGGCATCAACGCGCTGCGCGCCGAACTGGAGTCGGCGGCGGCGTCCCGCGCAGCCGATATCCGTGAGCTTTTGGCGCAGAAAGCCGCGCAGCTGGAAGCCGCGGCTGCGGAGCGCGCGGGGGCCGAGCGGTCCATCAGGGAGACTTTTGAGCGGGAAAAAGCCGGCTGGCTGACGGAAAAAGAGCGGCTGGCCGCGGAATTCGAGCGCCGCCTGGCGCAGGCCGAGGCCGGCCTGGCCGAGCGCGTGGGCGTGATCCGCGCCGAATTCGAGAGCCGCAAGGCCGAACTGGGCCAGGAGTTTTCCGCCCGCTACGCGGACCGCCTGAAGGCGCTGGAAACGGAAAAAGCGCGCATGAACGAGGCGCTGGACGAGCGCGAGGGGCAGCTGAAAGCGGCTTACGCCAAAGCGGCCGCCACCGACGCCGAGTTGTCCGGGCTGCGCAAGTCCTCTGCCGAGGAGAAACGCGCGTTGGCCGCGGAGTACGATACGAAAATGCGCGCCGCGCTGAACGCGGCCGGCGAGGAAGCCGGCGCCCGCGAGGCGGAGTTGGCCGCCGGCATCAACGCGCTGCGCGCGGAGCTGGCTGGCAGCGAGAGCCTGCTGGCGGCCGAGCGGGAAAAACTTATAGGCGAACTGGCCAAAGCCGCGGAGGAAGGCCGGGTCCGGACCGGCGAGCGCGTGGACGCTGTGCGCGCGGAATATGAAGCGCGCCTGGCCGAACTGGAGACGGCTGCCGACGCCCGCGCCGCGGAGCTGAGGAAGCTTGTGGCGCAGAAGGAAGCGCAGCTGGCAGCCGCCGCAACTGAGCGCGCCGGCGCTGAAAAGACCATCCGGGAGACTTTTGAGCGGGAAAAAGCCGGCTGGCTGGCGGAGAAGGAAGAGGCGGCCGCGGAGTTCGAGCGGCGCCTTGCGCAGGCCGAGGCCGGCCTGGCCGAGCGCTCTGGCCTGATCCGCGCCGAGTTCGAAAGCCGCAAGGCCGACCTGGAGAAGGAGTTCTCCGCGCGCTACGCGGACCGGCTGAAAGCTGTCGAGGCCGAGAAGGCGCGCATGAACGAAGCGCTGGATGAACGCGAAGGTCAGCTGAAGACCGCCTACGCCAAAGCGGCCGGCGCCGACGCGGAACTGGCCGGGCTGCGCAGGGCTTCTTCGGAAGAAAAACTCGCGCTGGCCGCGGAATACGAGGCGAAGCTGCGCGCCGCGCTGAAAATGGCGGAGGCCGAAGCCGCCGCCCGCGAGGCGGAGCTGAACTCCGGGATCAAAGCGCTGCACTCCGAGCTGGCCGAGCGCGAACGCCTGCTGGCCGCGGAGAGGGAGCAGTACGCCGAAGAGATGGCGAAAGCCGCGGATGAAGGGCACGCCAGGGCGGGCGAGCGCGTGGATGCCGTACGCCATGAATATGAAGCGCGCCTGGCCGCGATAGAATTCGCGGCGGAGACCCGCGCGGTAGAGCTTAAAGGCTTAGTGTCCCAGAAAGAGGAGGCGCTGGCCAGGGCGGCGGCGGAATGCATTAGTATTGAAAAGTCGCTCCGGGAAGCTTTTGAACTTGAAAAAGCCGGCTGGGCCCGCGAAAAGACCGCTATAGCCGCAGCCGCTGAAAGGCGCGCGGCGGAAATCGAAGCGGCGCTGGCGGCCCGGGCCGCGGCGCTGGATTCTGATTTTAAAGAAAAAAAGGAAAGGCTGGAGAGCGAAACGCGCGCCAGGGTGGACGCGGTCTCCGGCGAAGCCGCCGCAAAAATAGAGTTCGAGAGGAAGAACTGGCACGCCGAACGGGCCAGGTTTGAAAATATACTGGCGGAGGTTTCCGCCAGTTTCAGCGGCGCGCAGAAAGAGATAGAGTCGCTCAACTCCGCCCTGCGCCAGAGCGCCGGCGAGCTCGCTTCCTCCAAAGCCTGGTTCAATAAAGAGCTGCTGGAAGCTAAGGCCGGTTATGAAAAAGAGCTGGCCGGCCGCGTGGCCGACGCCGCGAACGAGCAGGCCGCGCGCTTGCGCGAGGCGCTGGAAGCTGCTAAACTGAAAAACAGCGAGCTCGAAGACGCCGTGGAAGAAAAAGAGAACGCCGTGCGCGCCTTAAAGACGCAGGCGGCGGAAGCCCGCAGGGAATTCGAAGAACGCCTGCGCGTAGCGGATTCGGAAGCCCTGGCCGCGCGCCGCGCCGAACTTGAGGAAATGTACGCCAAGAAACAGGCGCATCTCGAAGAGAGCCTCGCCGCCTTAAAGCGCGGCGTGGAGGAAGATTACCAGGCGCGCAAAGCGGAACTCGCCGAACAAACAGGGTTCAGGGATGAGCGCCTGTCGGCGGAGAACATGGCGCTGAAAGACGCCCTGGCCAGGCTGCGCGCTTCGGAAGAAGAGGCCAACCGCAGGAGCGCCGAACTGTTCGGGCAGATAGCAGAAGCGGGCAAGAACGCCCAGCTGGAAAAGGCCGCTATGCAGAAAGCGCACCGCGAAGAGCTCGACCGCGCTGTGGCCGAGGCCGTGGGCCGCGTCGCCGAAAGCGCGGAAGAGAAGCTCCGTCAGGCCAGGGAGGAACTCCTGAAGTTCCAGAAGGGCGACAGGGACGGGTTCAAGCTGATAGAGGGGAGCCTGACGGCGGAAAAAGAGCGGATGCAGGAAGAATTGACCCGCCGCGATAAATATATCGAAGCGGCCGACCAGAAGATCCGGCAGATGGAACTGGATATCCTGAGCTACCGGCAGAACGCTTCCGGCGAACTCCTTAAGCAGATCGCAGAGCAGGACGAGCGTTTCCGTGAAGTGGTGCGGGAAGAAAAAGCCCGCCGCGAGGCGCGGGAGCGCGCTTTCGAAGAAGAGCTCGCGAAATCGCGCGCGGCCTCCGAAGCCCGCGTGAAGCAACTCGAGGACCTGCTGGCCGCCAAGGAAAAACTGATGGCGGGCGGCGACAACCTGTACCGCCGGAAACAGCTGGAACTGGACGGCATGCACGCGGACTTCAACCAGCGGGTCAATAAGTTCAACGAGGACCTCTTCGCCCGGAACCAGGCGCTGATAGAAAAGGAAAAGGCCGTCAACGAATACCGGCTGGCGCTGGAAAAAGAATATGCCGCCAGGGCGGCGGAGCTGGAGAAAATGAAGGGCGAGCTCAGCCGGGTGATAGGTGAATACAAGAGCAGGAAATAAGCATATGGAAAAAGAGCTCCCGATACAGTGCGTCCCGGCGGCCTTGCTGGCCAGGCTCAAGGCCCTGGCGGAGCGGCTGTGGGCGGACAATAACCCCTCCTCCGTGCATCTCAACGCCATACTGGAGGAGTTCAGCCCGGATGTGAAGGCTTTGGGCCAGGTCGTGAGCGAGTATGAGGCCGACTGCTCCGGCCGCCTGGCGGCCAGGGAAGCGGAACACGCAACCCGCGAAGCCCGCCTTAAAGACGAGATACGAGCGCTGAAGGAGAAGGGCGCCGAACTGGAAAAAGAAGACCCGGGCCTGCTGGCGAAGATAGCCGAGCTGAAGGCCGCGGTGCGCGCGCGGGATGAACGCCTGGACGAACTTCAGGCGAAAGCGGCGGAGCAGGAACGGGAACTCAATTTGAAGTATGTGGCCAAAATGCAGGAGCTCTACGAGCAGATAAACGAGAAAGAGCTCGGCATGCTGGCCAAATGGGAAGAGAAGAGCAAAAAAATAGAGGCCCGGGCGCATACCCTGGAAGAGGAGTACGACAAGCGGGCCCGTGAATTGGAGCAGCGGGAAAAAGCGCTGGAAGAGGACGCGAAAGCCCGCAAGGCGGAATTCCTGCATATCTTCGACCACATCAGGGCCGAGCTCGAGGCGAGGGGACAGGCCCTGGCCGCGCATGAACGCTCGCTGGCTTACTGGGAAAAAAACAATGCGCGCAGGGAAGGTAGGGAATAATGAACGGGATGGATGAGCTGAAAGACCTGCTGGACCGCCTCAGGGCGGAGGTGGGAGACCTGCCCGACAAGCGCTCTGCGCTGCCGGCGGCCGCGCCGCGCGCGCCGGAACCCCCAGCGCCGGCCAGGCCGCTCCATGAAAGGCCCGCGCGCCCGCACCAGCCTGGGCCGGCGCACGCCGCGCGCAGGGAGGACGGGCCCGGTCTGCCTTTTAAGACCCTGTCCTGGCGTGAGAATAAAGAAATGATCCTTTTCGGGGTGCTCTGCTCCCTCATCGCCGCGCTGGCCGGGGTTCTGGCCGGGTCGGAGCTGCTCATCGCGACGGGATCCGTCCTGTTCCTGGCTTTTTCGCTGATGTTCCTGTATTCGCTTTTCTCCCACCAGCTCAATTTGTCCCGCCGGGCCCCGGAGCACGGCGGCCTGCGGGAGCGGATCGACGCCGTGTCTGAAAAAATAGAGGAGTTCGGCCGGAGCGTGCTGTCCTCCCCCGGCGGCGGGCGCTCCTTCGGGGAATCCGGCCGGGAGGAAATCGAAGACCGGCTCTCGGAACTGAGGGCGCTGCTTAAAACCCTGTCAAAAGCGGCCGCTCCGCGCAAATGAGATTTCTTGCCTGCCTTTAAAGTTCTATACTATACAGGATGAACCCGTATATCGCGGCCGCTCTGGCCGAAATGGACAAGGTCCAGGTTTCACGCCTCGAGCATCCGGGCGCCGGCGCGCTGGACCCGGCCTCCTGCCGTTTCCTGGCGGCCTTCATCCAGGCTACCGGGGCCAGGAAGATCGTGGAGTTCGGCTCCGGCTTTTCCTCTCTGATGATCGCGCGCGAGATCGCCGGGCTCGAGGGGAATTCCCTGCTTTCCATCGATAATTCTCCGCGCCTGTCCGCCGCCGCCAAAGAAAGTTTTGAAAACTCCGGGGCCCAGGCCAAGGCGCAGTTCCGCGTGGCCCCGCTCAAGCTTAAGTGGTACGGCCTGAGCCTGCTGCTTTCCTATTCCCTGCCCCGGGGGTTGCTCGAGGCGCTGGGGCCTTTCGACCTGGCGCTGATCGACGCGCCGCCGCACCACACTTATGCCAGCGAAGCTGCGTTCTATGACGTCTTCCCGGCCATAGCGCCCGGCGGGTATATCCTGCTGGGGGAAGCCAACCAGGCCGGGGAAAAAAACGTGGAGGGACGCGGCTGGCTGGACGCGTACGGCGACGCCGCCAGGCCCATCCTGCTCGAAGGGATAGGCAACGGGATCTATGTAGTGGAAAAATTCGAGGAGGCGCGCCGCGCCCGGCGGTCAGTCGCCGATTCGTTCCTGACTTCCTGCAACACCCTGCGCAGCGCCGGACGCCTGCGGCTGCGCGGAGAAAGCTGAATTGTTGCGGGCCTTACCTGTCCGCCCTTCCCTGGTTTATTTCAGTATTAACTTCCATCTGCCCGCCGCTGATGCCGAACAGGCCCGCTTCGAGGAGTTCGCTTGAGTTGCCGGCCGGCCTGACGGAGGCGGAATATGGGACCCGCGGAGCTACGGCGGGCACGGTGGCTTCGAACTGCTCCCAGGGGGTAAGCGGCCAGCCCACGCCGGTTTCGTAGCGGTTGGGCGTGGGGTTCAGGCCGGCTTTTTCATAGAGATACTCGGTGTACCCTACGCAGTCGAACAGCAGGGGCCCTTTCTGGGAAAAGTGGGAGTCGCTGTAGCGCAGGCCCAGTTTCCCCATTTCCATCGCCAGCTTTACGATATTCACCCGCTGTTCGGCGGAGGGGCGGACCTTCGAGGTGCGGTTGCCGTAGAAAGGGAATTTGAAGTGGTGGGTGAAATTTTTCCAGGAATTAATATTGCGCACGCCGGGCGGGATGAAATCGTTCGGCACGCAGTCGCCTATGACCACGTAGATCCGGCCGTTCCGGGTTTCGGTGCCGGCGAAGATCCCGGCGTGCCCGATGGGCAGGTCCGGGCTG
>DAOPZW010000011.1:0-31908 GCA_035353595.1 Elusimicrobiales bacterium
ACACCGGCAGAGGTCTTTAACAGTTTTGTTGCACTAGCGCCTTGAATGTGCCGCCCGCGGCGGAACGTTGTAAATACTCCCCCGCCTTGCTATGATTTGTTCAGGCCGGGCGCAAGAACATTTAATGAAAGCTATCATCGTCGTCCCCACCTATAACGAAAAAGAGAACATCGAGCCGCTGGCGGCAAAAGTGCTGCGCCTGGACCTGCCGGTCGAGCTGGTCTTCATAGACGACGCTTCGCCGGACGGGACGGGCGCCCTGCTCGACAGGCTGTGCGCGGGCGACGCCAGGCTGCACGTCATCCACCGGACCGGGCCGCGCAGGCTGGGGACCGCGTACATCGCCGGATTCAGGTACGCGATGGACCGGCGCCCAGATTTCGTGCTCACGATGGACGCCGACCTGTCCCACGACCCGGCCGCCATCCCGGCGCTGCTCGAAGCCGCCGGCAACTTCGACCTTGTAATAGGTTCAAGGTACGTACGCGGCGGAAAGACGGTGAACTCCCCGTTCGGCAGGCGGCTTATTTCAAGATGCGGGAACCTCCTGGCGCGGCTCCTGCCGGGGCTGAAAGCCGCCGACTGCACCTCGGGTTTCAGGTGCTACAGGCTCTCCGTCCTCGAAGCCGTCCAGCTCGGCGAGATCTTCTCGGACGGCTATTCTTTCCTGATCGAGATGCTGTACAGGGCGCAAAGCCTCGGGCTTTCCACCGTGGAAGTGCCCATAACATTTACGGACCGCATCCTGGGCGTGTCGAAGATCTCCCGGGGCGAGATCCTCAAAGCCCTCTACACGGTCCTCAAGCTGGGCTTACTCCGGGCGCGCGGCCGATGACAAGAACATATTCAAACACCCTCCTGGTCCTGGCGCGCGCGGAATGGAAAATGCGCCAGCAGAGCACTTTCCTGGGTTTCCTGTGGACGCTGCTCAACCCTGCCCTGCTGTTCCTGGTACTCTACACGCTGTTCATAAAATGGATAGGGAAACTGCAGCCGGACTACGCGGTCTTCCTGATAGCCGGGATCATAGAATGGAATTATTTTTCTTCCGCCACCACTTACGCGCTGTCCACCCTGCTGCGCCGGCGCTCCCTGGTCGCGAACTATCCCGTCGCGCCGGAGCTGCCCGTCCTGGCCTGCGTGCTGACCTCGGCTTTCTCGCATTACCTTGAACTGGCTTCCCTGTTCGCGGTCCTTACGCTGTTCGCGGGCGGGCCGCACCTGAACTGGCTGCTGCTGGTCCCGCTCGAACTCTCCCTGCTGGCCCTGATCTGCGGCGTTTCTTTCTTCGTGTCGGTGCTTTACGTTTTTTTCCTGGACATCGAGCGCATCTACGCTATCCTGATGTCCGCCGCCTTCTTCCTGACGCCTGTTTTTTATCCTCTTTCCACGATAGGGGCGGGCAGGCGCTGGCTGCCGGAACTCAACCCGCTCACCCACGCCATAGAAGCCCTGCGCGCCATGGCCATCCCCGGGTATTCTTTTACGCCCGGCGGCCTCGCCTTCCTGGCGGCGGCCGGCCTGGCGGCGGCGGCGGCCGGAACGATCTTTATCAGGAAAACCTCGGCGCGCGTAGCGGAGCGGCTATGACCGGGGAAAACAGGATAACGGTACAGGGACTGACAAAGACTTTCAGCCTGCAGTCCCCGCGCACCGATCTCTTTTCCGAAGCGAAGAAATTCCTGGTCGGCCGCTACCCGCTGGTCCCGCTCAAAGCCCTGGAAGATATTTCCTTCTCCGTTGCCGCCGGGCAGGCGGTGGCGCTTACGGGGCATAACGGCTCGGGCAAGAGCACGCTGCTGCGCTTGCTGGCCGGCATACTGAAACCGGGCGCCGGCGCCGTCCGGATAAACGGGAAGACCGCGCCGCTGCTGGGTTTCGGCGCGGCTATGCAGGACCTGCTGAGCGTGGAGGAGAACATCCGCGTTTTCGCCGCGCTCAACGCCGTCGCCGCCGGGCCGCAGTATATCGAACATATCCTGGCCGAAACCGGGCTGGCCGGCTTCAGGCACGCCAACGCCCGGGAACTCTCGTCGGGCATGCGGGTGCGCATCCCCTTCATGACGGCGCTGCATTCCGGCGCTGAAGTATTTTTGATAGACGAAATGCTGTCCGCGGGCGACGCGGACTTCCGCGCGGCGGCCATAGCGCGCCTGGCGGAACTTAAAAAGGCGGGCGCGGCGATAATTTTCGCCACTCACGACCCCGGGCAGGCCGCGGGGCTGGTGGACCGGCTCATAACCCTGGAGCACGGGCGCATAAGCTACGACGGCCCCCCGGCCGCCGCCCCGAAAGCCTGACCCGCTAAGGCCCGGCCGCGCCGGGACCGCCTGTACGATTAAAGAATACTAAACCGCCGGAGTGCTGTCCCTCGTGGCTTCAAGATAGAGCACGCCTATGGGCAGCCCGCCGAAAAAGGCGCCGGCCACATAAGTCCAGTTCAGCAGGTACCTGATGAGAGAATAACCCGCGCGGCGCGGGGTCCTGGCGTGCGCCATCTCGCGCCAATACACCCACAGGAACAGGCGCAGGGCCGCGGCGGCGCCGGCCAGCCAGTACAGCCTGAACCCCAGGGCAACCGCCAGCCCGAAGTAAATAAAGTTCACGACGTGAAAAGGCGTAAGGAAAAGCACGGTGTGCAAAGGCACGGGGCAGCCCAAAACCCGCGAGAACGTAAGCGAAGCCCAGCCGGAGTCCGTAGCGCTGGGATAGTATATTTCAACGGCTTTGGCGGAATGCTTCTTGAAAATATAAGGGTGATGCCTGCCGTAGTGATACCACTGCTTCAGCAGGCCGGCCAGGGTGGTCCGGTGCTTATGGTTGATCACGGCGCGGGGCTCGAAGAACAGTTCCCAGCGCGTCCGGGAAAGCCTGATGCAGAGGTCCACGTCCTCGCCGGTGCGGCATCGCTCGTCGAAATTCCCGATCTCCGCCAGCGCCGCGCGGCGGATGGCCAGGTTGGCCGTGGCGAAGACGGGCTGGATGACGGACGACGCGGACTTCTTAAGCAGCCCGCGCTCATAGCCGCGGGCGTTGAGGATATTCGTGATCATAGCGGCGGCGCGGCCACCCGCATCAGCGCGTCCGAGATGGCGAACTCTTCCACGAAAGTGCCCTTGTGGCGGCAGGGCAGGATCTCCCCCCCCACCAGGCCTACCGCGGGATTTTCCAGGAAAACCCGCTCGAGGTGGTACAGCCACTGCCGGTCGGCCACGCAGTCGTCGTCGGTGAAAACCACTATATCCCCGGAGGAGTTCTGCACGCCGGCGTTCCTGGCGGCCGGGATGCTCCTTCTCTTCTCCAGCACGTATTTCAGCGGCAGCCGGCCTTCGAAGCCGGCGGCTACGCCGCGCGTCCGGTCGGAAGAATCATTATCCACCACTACCACCTCGTCGGGAAGCCTGGCCTGGACGGCCAGGGAAGCGAGCGCCTCGCCCAGCATTTCGGCCCGGTTGAACGTCACAATGACGACAGAGATGGTTAACTTTTGCTGCACGGTATAAAGTATATTAAATATCTTCCGGGGCTTCGCCCTTATTGCCGCGCGAAAAGGCGGGGCCCGGGCTACCTCAATTCTTCCAGCAGGGCTTCAAGGCGGGCGATCCAGGGCAGCGTCAGTTTATCCTCCGCCGGGCGCACATAATGCACGGACAGGGAAGTCATAGCCTCCGCCAGGAAAACGGCCCGGCACGCGGCCCTCAGCGCCGGCGTACGGCGCTGCGCAGCCACGACGACCCGCTGCGCCGGAAAAACATCGGCGGAGTCGGGGAGAAGGCAGGCCAGGATAAAAAGGGTTCCGGCTGAAAGGCGCAGCTCCTGTTTCCCGGTTCGCGGGGCCGGGTCCCCGCCCGCGGAAGACGGCTCCCCGCCGCGGCCTGGCGCGGCCCGGCCGCCCTGCAGGAACTCCGCTGCGCGCGGCACGGCGCACAGCCGGCAGCCCAGAAAGCTGGAGTAAGCGTCCGCGTCCGCGAACAGCGCCGCGGCGGCCGGCGGCGGCGGTGGAAACCCGGCCGCCAGCAAGTTCTCAAGGCCGCGCGAGATGCGCGCATAGCCGCCCGTTTCCGCCGCCGGCGCGCCGGGGTCCAGCGCCGCTATAGCTTTGGCTATCGAGCGCTGCGCCTTGGCCCTGTGATAAGACGTAGCGGCGGCGCGCAGCACCTCCGCCTGCCCGGCTATCTTCCGGACCAGCCGCAAAGCGAGAAGCAGGTCCCCGTGGCTGGCGTTTATCTCACGGAAACGCTCCCGGTCGGAAACCGAATAGATCTCAAGCTCCTGAACCATCGGCAGCGCGCGGGTCATCATTTTGAATTTCCGCATCAATTCCCGTATCTCCCGCCCGGTGCAGGAATCAGGAACTATCAGGCTGTAGTCTATGTCGCTGGAAAACACATTGAACCCCGCGCCGCTCACGGCGGAATTGCGCGGCTCGAGAACGGGCAAAGGCTTCCGGTTAAAACCCAGCCTGAACGCGGCTTGCAGGCACGGGGTAAGGATATGCAGGTAAGCCCGCCGCGCCGCAAAATGCAGCGGGCTGAAAAGCCGGTGGCGCGAAGCGGTCTGAAGAAGTTCCAGCAGCGCGTAGACGGGAGATAGCCGCGGCATAGTAAAAATCATATCATAATGCTGCTATGTATCACCCCCGCCGGCTTGCGCAGGAAAACATCAAAACCCCGTACGGGGCCGGCCGATGACGGCCGGGCCCGGCGCCGTCAGTTTCGATTTCCACGGCTGCCGGCTGGATTTTCTCAGCGACTCGCCCCGGCTGGCGGCGGACATAGCGGAAGACTTCGCGTATTTCCGCACGGCAGCCGCCTCGCCCCCGGCTATCACGATAAACGCCCTGCTGCGCCCGCCCGCCGCCCCGGCCGCGGGCGCGCCGGGGCCGGTCCTGAAAACCCCCCGCTGCGCCATTTTAAAAAGCGCGCCGCACACCCGCACGGTGTGGTACCCGGAAGGGGCGTTGTGCGTCTACGATTACCGGCTGAAAAGCGGCTCGGTCGCCAGCGGCGACGGCGCGCTGCTGTGGGAACTGTCCTACCTGCTGATCCTCTCGCGGGTGGGCGAGGAGCTGGAGCGCGCCGGGCTGCACCGCGCGCACGCCGCCGCTTTCACCTACGGCGGCGCAGGCGTCCTGCTCGCCGGGGCGCCGGGCGCGGGAAAAACCACGCTGCTGCTGGAGATCTTAAAGGACGGCGGCGCCGCGCTGCTGGCTGACGACACCCCGCTGGTGGGGCGCGGCGGGCGGCTCTGCGCCTTCCCGCTGCGTTTCGGGCTGGCGGCCGGCAGCCCGCATCTGGCCGGGCTCCCGCCAGGCGCGCTCAGGAGTTTTAAAAGGCGCGGCTATCCGGCTAAAAACCTCGTAAGCCCGGCCGCGCTGGGCCTCGGCATAGCCCCGGCCGCTAAGGCCGGCCATTTTTTCCTGCTAAAGAAAACCAAAGCCGCGGCGCCTGTCATAAGAAAGCTGGCGCCTTACGGGGCGGCCGCGGAACTTTTCACGGGGCTGGTGGCCGGCTACGGCGTGCCGCAGATAGCGGAATATTTCCTGCGCCTTGATATCAAGGATATAGCCGGCAAAGCCGGGCTGCTGCGCTCCCGGGCAGCGGCGGCCGCCTCCCTGTGGAGCGGCTGCGGCTTCCATGTTCTGGAACTTTCGGAGAATGCCCCGCTCAACGCCGCGCGGCTCAAGGAATTTCTCGGCAGACGCACCTTGAAGGCATGACCCTGCCGCGCAGCCTGTCGGCAGCCACCCCCGCGGCGCCGCAGAACCACCCTAAAGCGTAGGAGAGATGCAGCCCGGCCAGCGCCGCCGCGGCGGCGGCGCACACTCTGAAACAGCGCTCCTGCGCGCCGGCGCGCACGGAAAAGAACAACAAAGGCAGCAAGTAAGCCAGGCAGGCGGCCCCGCCCAGCCGTGGGAAAATTGCGAACGCGCCCGCGGCGCAGAGCAGCGCCGCCGGCGGCAGCGCGGTAAAGGCGCTGAAGCCCGCGCGGTGGTAAAAAGTTATCTGGGCCCGGCCCATGCCGGACCTGAAATTTTGCGCGAAGAATCCGCCCAGGGAAGTCCTGCGGCGGTGAATAAGGTTCAGGCCCGGGCTCAGGACCATGACGGCGCCCAGGGCCTCCATTTTATTGAGCAGCAGGTTTTCCTCGGCGCTGGTAAAATGCCCCTCGAAGGACAAACCGTGCTTTTCCAGGAAATCCCGCCGGACGGCCAGATTGCACAGGATCAGGCTTTCCCCGGCCACGCGGACGGCCTCCCCGGCCGCCGGCCTGAACCTGGCGACGAACGGCCCCGCCCCGAACGGGGAACCCGTCACCCTGAAGATAGCCCGCTCGACAACTCCGGCGGAAGCCCGGTCTATTTCCTGGCCCCCGCCGAAAGCCGAGGCCTCCGGGAAAGCGGCGGCCAGGTCTTTCAAGTTCCTGAAATGGTCCGGCGCCGCGACGGTATCGTCGTCGAAAAAGCAGAACCACTCCCCGCCGGCCGCGGCCATAGCGGCGTTGCGCGCCTCCCCCCTGCACAGCCCCGCCAACTGCAGCACCCTGATAAAATCGCGGCCCTGCGCCATTTCCCGCGCCAGCGCCAGGCTGGCGCCGTCGGGCCCGTTTATGGCGACCACGAGCTCACCCCCGGTACCGGCCAGCGCGCGGACCAGCCCTTCGAGGCAAGCCCGCAGCAGCCCGGGCCGGTGCCTGGTTATTACTACGGCGCTGAAAGAATATCCGCCCATTTTCGTCTCGATCCTTCCGGGACCCCGGAACTTCATTATACATCTTTACGTCGGGCGGCCGTCCCCGCCGGCCGGTTCAGGGCCGCGCCGCGGGGCCGCGCGGCCAATGTTTTGTATTATTTAGCCATGGACGAGGCAAAAAAGCCGGGCGGGCTCCTGCTCCCGGCGGCGCTGATCTTCGCGGGGGCCCTGGCGGTTTACGCCCCGGCGGCGCCGCGCGAATATCTCTGGGACGACCTGGCCTTCGTAAAAACCAACGCCTTTGTAAATGATTGCTCCAACCTGGGCGCGGCGCTGAACCCCCTGAACCTGGCGCGCGTCCTGCCCGTTCCGATGAGCGCGAGGCCCATAGTGAACGCCACCCTGCTGGTAGACCGCTGCTCCGGCGCCGGCCTCCGGGGCATGCACTTCACCAACGCCCTGCTGCACGCTTTCAACGCGGTCCTGCTCTTTCTTTTTATCGCCTCGCTGCTGGGGCAAGCCGTCCCGGCCTGCTTCGGCGCCCTGCTTTTCGCCGTCCACCCGGCGGCCGCGGAAGCGGTGCACATCATAACCTTCCGCTCGCATCTCCTGGGCTTTTTCTTTTTTATAACGGGCCTCTGCGCCGCGCTGGCGCACGCCCGCAGCGGCAGCTTCCGGTCCGGGGCCGCCGCCGCGGCCTGTTACCTGGCGGCCATGCTCAGCGTGGAGACCCCGGTAATTTTCCCGGCCGCCGCGCTGGCGGTAGCGTGGTTCCGGGACGGAAAACAAGGTTTAAAAAAGCTACTGCCGCTGCTGGCGGCGCTGGCTTGCCTGTGCGCTTTTTACCTCTGGTTCCGGGCGCCCCGCAGCGGCTACCTGCTGCCCGGCATCGCCGCGCCGGGCATAGCCGGCGCGTCGCCGCTGTACCCGAAGCTCCTTTTCACGGGCGCGCCGGCGGCGCCGACCGAATACCTGCCTATCCTGCCCTGGCGCCGCATCTATGCGGACCCCGCGGCGAACTTCTACACCATGGCGCGGGTGCTGCTTGATTATTTCATCGCGCTGCCGCTGCCGCTGCGGCTCAGCGCGGACTATGCTCCCGCGGTGATAAGCACGTTCCCGGAGGCGCTGGCCCCGCTGGCGGCGGACGCCGGGATACTGGCGGCCGCCGTCCTGCTCTTCCGCCGCAAAAGGCCGGAAGGCCTGGGCCTGCTCCTTGCAATAACGGCTTTGCTGCCCGTGCTGAATATACGGCCGCTCTACAACATAAAGGCCGACCGGTATCTTTACCTGCCGCTGGCCGGCGGCGCGCTGGCCGCGGCAGCGGCCTACGGGCGGCTGGCGGCCGCCGGCAGGCCGCTGCGGTCCTATGCCGCGGCGGCGGCCGCCCTCTGCCTGGGCGGGCTGTCCTTCCTGGCGCTGGAAAGGAACCATGAATTTAAGGATAATTTTTCGCTGTTCTCGGCCGCGGCGGCGGTATCCCCGCAATCGCCCAGGGCCAGGTTCAGCCTGGCCGGCGCCTATCTCGCCCGCGGCAACTGCCCCGGAGCCGTAAAGCAGCTGGAGGCTGCCTCCGGGCTGGACCCGGAGAATCCGGGCCTGAAACGGTACCTGGCCGCTGTTTCGGCCGGCTGCGGCAGCGCCGTAAAAGTCAGCGGCCCGGAACCGGTCCCCGCCAGGGCCGCGGCGCCGCGCCGCCCGGCCCGGGCGCCGGCTACTTCCTCGGCACGTCCCTGAGGCTGCGCTTTACCCGGAACACAAGTTCCCCCTGGTTGAAGGGTTTAAGTATATAATCGTCGGCGCCGGAGCTCAGGCCTTCCAGGCGGTTCTCCACGTCCATGAAATCCCCGGTCAGGATGAGCACGGGGATATGGCGCAGCTTCGGGTCGCCTTTTATTTTACGGCACAGGTCGATGCCGTAGCCGTCCGGCATGTTCACGTCCAGGATGACCAGGTCGGGCTTGCAGCGCGCGCACAACTCAAAGCCTTCGGCCAGGGTGGCGGCGCCGGACACGGAATAACCCTCCGGCGTCAGAAGCCTGGTCAGCGCCTTGCGGACGCTCTCTTCATCGTCTATCACCAAAACATTGTACATGCCCCCCCCTGCAAAAAACCGCGCTTCTTTCCGGCGCGGCTTTGCCCGCGTTATTTTTTAACGGTTCCCAAAAACTGTACTGTTTTTTGCGCCGCGCTGTCCAGCCCGGCCGCGGCGCGGCGGAAGGATCGCCGTTGAGGAGGTCAGCGCAGGAGGCGCCCCAAAGCTTCGGTGTCGGCCACAAAGGCCTGGTTCTGGCGCAGCTCCCGGTACAGCCTGTCGCCCAGCCGCTTGCCGGCCTCGATGTCGGAAGGATGGTGCACGCCGCCTATAACGCGGTTAAGCGCGCCCTGGTCGGCCGCGCGCATGAAAATGGAGCCCTGGCGCGGCAGCAGGTCGGAAAGGATAAGCCCGAACAGGTGCGACACGGCCGCATGCCCGCTGGGATAGGAGAAACCCTGGACGCGGCCCAGGCAGGGATCCAGTTCCGGCGAGCGCAGGAAGGGGCGCTCGCGCTGGTAGATCTTCTTTATGTAGCGGTTGGCGTCGCCGGTCTCTTTGTCGATGCGCTTGAAGAAAGCGGCGGCCTCGGCGGGCAGCGGGACGGGGAAAGGGTTGACGTCGCCGAAGAAAGAGAGGAAGCTCTCGTCGGACTGGGCCAGGGCCGCGTCGCACTGGTCCTGGGTGCGGTCTTTCTGCCACTGCAGCACCGCCGCCAGGTCCGCCTTGTCTTCGGCCGAACCCGCCGCCGGCGGGGCGGGAAAATCCTTGATCTGCAGCTGGGCCTGAGACAGGTAACCGGCGGCGCGGAGCGCGGCGGCCGGCGCGGAAGGGGCCGGGACCTTGAAAGCCGCGGCCTGCGGCTGGGGATAATAGAAACTTTCCTGCGCGGAAACCGCGGTGAACAGCCCGGCGGAAAGGACCAGGGCGGCGAAAGAATTGCGGAAAATTGCGGCTAAGGTCCGGGATCTCTTGTTGTACATTCGGCCTCCGTTATGCCCGGCCCCGCGGCGCGGCAGAAATAATATACTAAGCGCGCGGCGCCCCTACAAGAGCCAAAGGGCCTAAGCGGAGAACTTCCCCCCGGGCCGGGCCCGCCTCCCCCTTTCTCAGCGGATGAAGTTGGTGCGCTCGCGCGGCTCGGCTGCCGGCGGCGGTATGGCCGCGCCGTTCTTGATAAGCTTCAGCAACCAGGCCATGTTCCGGCCGGCCACGCGCATGATCTGCACCCCCTCCGCGTCCCGCATGGTCTCCTCCGGGCTGGTGCCGTGTATCACGTTCCAGTACTGGGAAGCGGGAATGGCCATTTTAGCGAAAGTGAGGTAATTGTTGAGCTGCTGGAAGGCGGCCACGCCGCCGGAGCGCCGCAGCGAGACCAGCGACATGCCGGCCTTGTACTGCAGGCGGGCGGTGCCGCCCGCGAAGAAGAACCTGTCCAGGAAACATTTCATGGTGCCGGCTATGCCGGAGAAATGAACGGGGGAACCGATGATAAGGCCGTCCGCGCTTTTTGATTTCTCGATACAGACATTGACGATATCTTCCCCGAAAATGCATTTGGGATCGTCCATTTTGAAACAGGCGCCGCAGCCCTTGCAGCCGCGCAGCGGGGCGTGCCCGACATGGACTATCTCGGTGTTTATGCCTTCTTTCTCCAGTTCTTCCGCAGCCAGCTTCAGGGCCGTATAAGTGCAGCCTTTCTCGTGCGGGCTGCCGTTGATCGCCAGTACTTTCATGTTCCCTCCGTTGCGTCCCGTCCTTTCCTGACTGCTGACAGTTTATAATTTTTTCAGGCAATAGGCGCACAAAACGCGCGGCCGGCATAGCTGAAGGCCTGCAGCAAAGCCGCCGCTTAGGTCTTTAGACCTTTTCCCGCCTGGGCCTTTAGGGCATTGACATTAGTCAACCTATATGCAAAACTATATCTGTATTTAAATTATACGGGGCAGGGTTAATTATATGGAAAAGATAAAAAAATATACGTCGCTGACGCTATCCCTCCTGCTGCTTTTCTCTTCTATCCCCCAGGAAGCCGCCGCCTATGTAGCCGGCTGCACCCTCGACTGGACCCACTACAACTACTGCGTGAACAGCGCGGCGGATTGCGCTAAAGACGGGAACACCGCCGCCTTCAAAGCCTGCAATGCCTCCCTGAAAGCTTCCGCCGCCTACAAGCAGGTATCGACGCAATACGCCTCCACTCCTGACTTCAACGGCTCGAAAGAAAAGATGATGCTGTCCTACTCCTATTCCTACACCGAAGCGGCCGGCAGCATTCCGGCCACCTGCGTTACCGCCAAAGACAAAGCCTCCTACCAGAGCCATTACGCCGCGGGGATGTTGAAGTACAAGGATGTCACCAAGTACACCCTGGCGCAGAAACAGGCTATTTGTAAGTATTTCGCGCAGGAAGAGGTAAAAAAAGAGCAGGCCGCAGCTAAAAAATACGAAGAAGACAAACAGAAGCTCCTCAGCGGCAATATGCTGGCCTACAAGACCGAGCCGATGCGCATAGACAACGCGCACCCGTCCCCGGACGTGATGCGCAGCATGAAGATACAGGAAGACCAATGGAATTCCCAGCTGAAATCAGAGGAGCTATCGGCCAAGAACGTAAAGCTGGCCCAGCAAACCAACGCCAACAACGCTAAATACAACACCGGTCCCAAGACCGCCAAGGACCTGGTGCCGGTTGCCCTCATGGCCGATGCCGGCATGCACACCCAGTATTCGATAATCCCCGCCCGGAACAAGGACTTCTCCCTCAAGAAGGACATACACGGCAACCAGATGTACGACGCCATACCTTTCCTGGCCCCCAATACGCCGCTGTCCCTGGACGAGGTGAAGATAACCTGGACGGGCAAGCCGGCCATCGCCTCCATGACCGCCATAGCCCGCGACCTGCTTAACTTCTACACCACCGACAAAGCCAAGCGGCCCACCTCGCAACGGCTCGCCTACGCAGCCACCATCCTGATGGCGATGCTCAACACCCGGGAAGCCGACGCCGCCATCAACAAGCTGGGCCTCATAGGCGGCATCCTGCTCTCCTACGGGGAAACCAAAGTCTCCACGCGGATCATACAGACCCTGGCGGGCAGGTTCTCCAACGATAAGGACGCCGGCAACCGGGAAACCGCGGCGATGGCCCTGGCCATGATAGGCAGCGCCGCGCCTGGCTCGCCTATGACGAAGAATATCATAGACCTGCTCTCGAACAAGGCAGAGAACAACACCAAGAGCGCCGTCACCATAGGGGACCGGTGGTACCAGACCAGCAAAGTGCCTGGCGGCAACGGCGACGACCTGGAAGTGCGCATAACCGCCATGGTGGCCCTGGCCGGCATAAGCTCGGAAGACTCCGTTTACGCCCTGGGCTATATACCGCAGTCCTATAAACTTTTCACCGGGGAAGCGTGCGACGGCGACAAGTGCGACAAGTATTACTACTGCAACCCGAAGTACAGCATGGAGAACAACGCCAAAGCCGACCTGGAAGACCAGGCGGCCAACGACGGCTCGGTGCAGTGCATGGGCGCCCAGATCCTGGCCAGCTTCTTCGACCCCGCCGCGGGCGAGCAGCAGAAGAAGATGCAGAACCTGGCCTACACCCAGCTTAAAGACCTTGCCAACGAGACCCTCTGCGGGTTCAAACAGCAGAGCAGCAAGTATCCTTACTTCAACCAAGTCTTCGCCTCGCTGCCTAATTATTCCATCCATGCCACCATGGCGCTGTCTTCCATAGGCAAGCCCTCGGAAGTCTGCCTGCAGAACATAGCCCACCACGTAAGCGTGTGGGAAGGCAACAAGATGAGTATCCCGTGCAATGTCATAGAATACGCCCGGGAAGAGATAGGCAGCAAGCAGATGGCCTGCAACAAACAGGTGCTGTGGAACGAGGTCATCGGCATAGTGGGCAACATAGTTAAAGGCATCCTGGTCGGCCTTACGGTGAAAGTGGGCGTGGGCGCCATCGCCGCCAACCTGCACAACGCGGGCAAAGCCTGCTACCTGCTGGCCACCGGCATAAAAGCGTTGGAAGCCGGCGAACAGGGCTACGGCGTCTACGAGAAAGTGGTAATGGGCAAAGAAATAGGCGAAATGGCGCTGATACTTAAGGAACTCGCGGCCGGCGGCGAAGGTGAATAAAAGCCCGGTTAGCGAGAGGTCGCACATATGCGCGGTCTTGTGCTGTTTTCCCTGCTTTTTCCGGCCGGGGCCTACGCCGCGCCGCCCGCTTCGTCCCTGGACGGACTGACAGGCCTGGCCGGCGCGCAGGCGCCGGCGCCCCCTCCTCCCCCAGGCTCCTACAAGGCCATCGTACAGACTGAAGTTCCGGTGGAAGCCTGCCCGGCCTACTTCGGCGCCAAAGCCGCCGAGGCGACGGCGCGCCTGAACGCCAAAACGCAGGAAGCGGTGCAGATGGTGGAATCCGCGCTGCCGGCCTTGAACAAGGCGCTGGCGCGGAAAATACTGCTTAAGATCAAGGCAAAAAAGATACGCGTCCTGTGCGGCGAAAGCTCGGGCCTCGACGGCGGCAAGACCGAACACGAGGCCGGCGGCGCGGTCAATATAACCATGTACCTGAAAGCCGGCGGCTCACAGTATCCGCTGGCCGACCGGATCTTCCACGAATTCATCCACGCGGCCGACCCCGACGGCAAGCTCATACTTTCCGCCGCCATGCACGCCCGGGCCGGCTTTCCCGACCCTGTATACGGCTGCCAGTTCGGCGTGTTCAGGAACATAGGCACCGATGAAATAGACCGCCTGGGGAATTATGAGCGCAGCCAGGGCCTGACCATTCCCGAACTGGACAGCTATGCCTGCGCGGGACGGGATTGCGCGCAGCTGCGCAAATACGCCTACCTGTGCAGCACCGGCAAGCCGCTGGCCGGCGCGGCCACGCTGGACAAGGCCGCGGAGCAGAAAGGGGCCGCCTGCGTAATGGACGGCATCCTGAACAACTGCGAACTGGCCGCCTGCAGCGGTTTCCGCGCGAAGGTGGACGAAGAAATGGAGCGCAGCGGCGGCAGCCTGACCGCCGAACTGGGGGGCAGGCTCAAAGCGGCCGGGGCCCGGCTTTACCGCGCCGCGCTGGCAGAGAAAAAGCCGTCCCAGCTGGAACAGCCGGAAGATCGCCCGCTCTACATAGCCGCATTCAAAGCCGGCTTCCTGAAAAAGACCGGGCCCGGCTCCTGCCTGAAATAAGCCCCGAGATAAATTAAAAAACGCTCCGCCCGCCCCCCCGGGCGGATTTTATTCGGGTTTAACTGTAAGGCCGGCCGGCAGCTGTGCAACAGGGACCGCTTGAAACAGGGGCCCGGCCGCGCCGGTGCCCGCAAAAGAAAACCGCCCGCTTAGCGGGCGGCTCTCTGAGTACCGGGACCTTTAAGCCTGCCTGGCTTAGAAGGGATTGGTTACCGCGGGCTTCGCAACGCGGGTGGCGTCCGCGGGCGCAACCGTCATGGGCTGGTATTCAGCCTTCATCTTCTCGCCGGGCAGCTTGGGGATGAAGGAGGACAGCTCCGAGATCTTGGTCACATCCTCGCCGCGGCCGCCGGTCTGCTCGAAAGTGGCCACGGTATTGCACCCGGCGGGGGTCGGCTTGTAATCGTCGTCGCCGCGCACCAGGATGCCCTCTATCTTATTGGTGGCCAGGTTGAACACCGCCGAGCCCGAGTTGCCGCCGAAGGTGTCCAGGTCGGCTATGAAGTAGCCCTTCTTGGAAGCGTCGCGCACCTTGGAGTCGGCCGCCACTTTCAGCGGCAGGCCCGAGGGATGCCCGATCACGTAGATCTTGGTATCCTTGGCTATGGAACCGCTGCGGTTGATAGGCAGGGGCTTGTGGCCGGTCACTTTGCGGTCCAGCTTTATCAGCGCGTAGTCGGCGCCCATGGCGGGGTCGAGGTAGCGCTTCACGATAGAGGCGCATTTGTAGACTTCGCTCTTGGCCACGGTGGAGGCGCCTAATTCCCCGGCTTTGGCCACTTTGAACCCGAACACCATCCTGGCATCCGCGCAGCCAGCGTCATCCTTTATGCAGTGGCCGGCGGTCATGACCAGGTCTTCGCCCACCAGCGAGCCCGAGCAGAAAGCGCCGAACTTCTGGTCCCGGAACTTCTCGGCCGGACACAGGTTGCGGGCGTCGCCCAGTATCTGGGTGGTCAGGACGGCTTTATCGCCGCTCTCAGTCACCTTGTAAGACTTCCACAGCGAAACCACGGAATCGGAGATGGTCTTCATCCCCGCGGAGGCTTCATAATAGTCCACGCGGTTGTCGGCGCCGTAAATGCTCTTGCCCTCCGCCGAGGAGAGCAGGGGCAGCGAGAGAATTACCGCCGCGCTCAAAGTAAGGTTTATCAGGTTTTTCATATTGCCTCCGTACAGTTTTTTTCACCGGGGCCGCTTTTTGTCCTAATGTTATACAACCCGCTTTGATTTTTGTCAATACCCACCCGGCCTATTTCTTTAGGACCAAAGGGCCCAGTCCAGATATAGGCCCTTTGGGCAAAGAACAATGACGGCGCGCCGCAAAAAAACCGCCCCCGGTTAAGGGGGCGGCTTTCATCTTAGCGGGTCTTTGCTGTCCGTTCAGAAAGGATTCCTGAGTATGGGCAGCGCAACGCGGGTATTGTCCGCGGGCGCAGCCATCGGCACGCTGAAGTAGCTCATGCTGGCGGGCTCCATTTTCTCACCGGGCAGCTTGGGGATCACGGAGGAAAGTTCAGAGATCTTGGTCACATCCTCGCCGCGGCCGCCGGTCTGCTCGAAGGTAGCCACGGTCTGGCAGCCGGCCGGGGTGGACACGTAGTCGTTGTCGCCGCGAACCAGGATACCCTCGATCTTGTTGGTAGCCAGGTTGAACACCGCCGAGCCCGAGTTGCCGCCGAAGGTATCCAGGTCGGCTATGAAGTAGCCGGTCTTGGAAGCGTCGCGCACCTTGGAATCGGCCGCCACTTTAAGGGGCATACCGGAGGGATGGCCAATTACGAATATCTTGGTATCCTTGGCTATCTTGCCGGTGCGGTTGATGGCCAGGGCTTTATGCCCGGTAACCTTGCGGTCCAGCTTGATCAGCGCGTAGTCGGCGCCCAGCACCGAGGGATCGAGGTGGCGCTTCACTATGGAGGCGCAGCTATAAACCTCGCTCTTGGCCACCGAGGACGTACCGGCATCGCCGGCTTTAGCCACTTTGAAGCCGAAAACCAGCTTGGTGGCCGCGCAGTCCGCCTCGGTCTTGATGCAGTGGCCGGCGGTCATGATCAGGTCTTCGCCTACCAGCGAGCCGGAGCAGAAAGCGCCTATCTTCTGCTCGCGGAACTTTTCGCCGGGGCACAGGCCCTGGGCTTCGCCCAGCGTCCTGGTGGTAAGATCGTACTTGGCGCCGTTCTCCGTTACCTTATAAGACTTCCACAGCGAAACCACGGAATCGGAGATGGCCTGCATCCCCGCGGAGGCTTCGTAAAAGTCCAGGCGGTTGTCCGCGCCGTAAATGCTCTTGCTTTCCGCCGAGGAGAGCAGGGGCAGGGAAAGAACCACCGCCGCGCTCAAAGTTACTTTTATCAGGTTTTTCATAACTCCTCCTTGGTCCGCCGTGCAAGTCTCTTACGGTAATGTTATACCAGCGGGCTTGATAAAGGTCAAATGACCATAGGCCCATATCGCTATGGGCCCTAAGGGCAAGGCTATATATAAGGAAGGGGCGGCTAGCTTACGGCCAGGGAGCCGGTATAAGCCTGGTAGCGCCGGTTTATCTGCGCTTTCGAAAGCTTCTCCGTGCGCCGGACGCTGAAGTTTTCCACGCTGAAAGAGGACATCACCGTGCCATAGGCCATGGCGCGCTTTAAAACCTTGAAATTGCGCCAATCCGGGGAAGCGGCCAGGTAGCCCATGAAGCCCCCGGCAAAAGTATCTCCGGCGCCGGTGGGGTCTATCACTTTTTCCACGGGGTGGGCGGGCATGGCCAGCACTTCCTTGCCGTAGAACAGCATGGAGCCGCTGTCGCCGCGCTTGATCACCACCGCCTGCGGCCCCATCTGCATAAGCTTCTTGGCCGCCGTAATAAGGTTATGCTGCCTGGTAAGCTGGCGGGCTTCCTCTTCGTTGACGAAGAACAGGTTAACCTTGGCCAAAAGCCGCTTCAGGGAAGCCTGTTTGAGCGTTATCCAGTAATTCATGGTGTCGCAGGCCACCAGCCGGGGCTTGTCCATCTGCGCGAGCACGTCCCACTGCAGGTCCGGGTCGATATTGGCCAGGAACAGCACGCCGCACTTGCTGTGCGTACCGCTGAGTTTGGGTTTGAAATGCTCGAAAACGTTGAGTTCGGTGGCTATGGTATTGGCGTTCTTGAAATCCTTGTCGTAGCTGCCTTTCCAGTGAAAGGTCTTGCCCGGCATCACCTGCATTCCTTCCAGGTCGATATTGCGGCGCTTGAGCAGGGTACAGAAGGGCTTGGGAAAATCCTTCCCCACCACCCCCACTATCCTCACCGGGGAGAACTGCGCCGCCGACAGCGAAAAATGCACGGCCGACCCGCCCAGGCCCTTATCGGTACATCCATGAATAGTCTTTACGGAATCCAGCGCCACGGAACCCACAACCAGGATGTTTTTTTTCATAATGTAGCGAAAAACGCGGGGATCGATCCTTGGAATAAAATGCCGCATTACTTTTTAGCAAATGGGGACCGCGTTGGCAAGTAAGCCCCTTGGCGTCATGCCCTTACCGGGCTGGGGACCGGGGCTGAAAAGACAGGCCCCGCTGCCGGGGCCTGGGCGCGGCGGCAGGCTGACAGCCCGCCGCCTTTATTTTACCTGCGAACGGAGCTGGTCCAGGGCCGGGGAGCTGTATTTTTCCAGCTCGGCCGGGTCCCAGGTCAGGTCCATCGCCACGGACCGCTCGGCCGTCAGGGACTCGGTAGTCAGCGTCACGCCGGCCCCGGCCTTGTCAGGGGCGGGGATGGTCAGCACCTGCGTGCCGGAGGTGGTAAGATAGATCTTCGCGCCGGCGTTGTGCAGGCGGTCGAGCGCCTCCCGGTGGGGATGGCCGTACTTGTTGTTCAACCCTACCGAGATTATGGCGTGGTCGGGCCGCACGCGGGAAAGGAAGCGGTCGCTGGTGGAGGTGCGCGAGCCGTGGTGGCCCACCTTCAGTATGTTCGACTGCAGGCCGGACTTGAAGTGGTTGAGCATGACCTCCTCTATCTCGGAGTTGGCGTCGCCGGTGAGCAGCACGCCGTTGCCGTTATAGAAAAGGCGCACCACGAGGGAACAGTTATTGGTCTCGTCGTTCTCGCGGATCTGCACCGGCTGCCAGCAGGCGTTGAAAACCTTTACCGTCACCTTGCTGTCCCAGTTCAGGATATCGCCCGGCTTGGGATAATACGTCTTGCAGCCGGGCTCGGCGGCCGCCAGCTCGCGCAGGTTGTTGTCGCCCAGCGCGTCCACGTTCTCGGCGCGGGTGTCGTAATAGTTGTCCACCTGGTAGTTGGTAAAAACTTTCTTGAGCCCGCGGTAATGGTCGCTGTGCGGGTGGGTCAGCGCCACGTAATCCAGCCGGGTAACGCCCTTGGAACGCAGGAAAGAATCCACGAGGGCCCCGGAAGGGCCGCCGTATATGAGCGCGTTGCGGCCGTTGGGGAACTCGATATAGACGGCGTCGCCCTGGCCCACGTCGATGAAGGAAATTTTAAGCTGGGTGGAAAGCACCGAAGGAAAGAACAGGAACAGGGAGGCAAAAGCAAGAAGGTGGCGCATGTTATTCCTTGCCGCGGGAAGTGAACTCATTAGGATATTATCGCATGCGCGAGGCCCCCGCGCGAGAGCCGAAAGGCCCAAGCCGGGAACGGCCGATCGGCCCGGGGGAGGGAAGGGGCTAGTCCTTGCGGCGGGCGTCGTCCATGTCGTCCAGCACCCTGTCCACAATGTCCCCGCCGCCCAACCCGCGCTGGATATCGCGCAAAGGCCTGCCGGCGCGGCGGGTGCGCAGCAGGGCGTCGAACAGGTTAGCCGGGCCCATTATCGCCGCAAAAAGGCAGAAGATAGCCGCCAGGGCGCCCGCGCCGGCCTCGACCGGGTGAGTTTTCACGAAATACCTGAACCCGCCCACCGGCGCTTCATCCGCATCGCCGCTCTGCCCCCACTCGGCCCTCGCGGCACGCACCCCGGCAAGCATCGGGAGGCAAGAAACAGTGAACAGCCCGGCAAAAGCTAAAAGTACGGCACGGTGTCTTCTATTCATACCAAAATATATCATTTGTCGGGGGAAGATATCTTTTCCTCAACACTTACATTCAGGAGCGGCCGGATAGAAGTCCAAAGAATTTGCCCCATTAGGTCCCCTCCCTGCCGGGCGGGGGACCGGGTTAGCAAAACCCTCACGGAAGGCTCGGCTTGCGTAAGCGCCGAGCCTGAGTGGGGAGGGGCGCGCACGGTGAGGCCCGGCTTTAGAGCGAGGCATAATTATGCCTCGCGTCCGGGCCGCAAGGGCGGAGGCAATTTTTACAGCGAAAAATTGCCGAGCCGGGGTCGCGGAAAACCGCTATGCGGTTTATCCGTGACTGCCCGACCCCGTGTTTTGCTAACCCGGTCCCCCGCCCGACAGCGCCCAAAATAGTCCAAAAGTTAAATACGTCCCCTCCAGGAATTTTGGTAAAATTCCCCTTATGGACGCTAAACGCAAGGCTTCGGAGTTCGAGGTTGAATTCGGCGGGTTCGAGAAACTGATGCCCCACAGGATCAAGAACGTCCTGATGGTGGCTTCGCTGTACGATTCCTTCCTGCTGGCCGACGACGACCGCCTCAACGAGGCGCTGTTCGGCGAGATGCCCGATTCCGGCGCCCGCAGCGCGCCCAAGATCACCCGCGTGGCCACCGCCGAGAAGGCGCTGGAGAAGCTCGAAGGCGGCGGGTTCGACCTGGTCATCGCCATGATACAGGTGGGCGAGACCGATATGCCGCAATTCTTCCGCAGCCTCAAAGCCGGCCGGCCCGATCTGCCGGTGGTGCTGCTGTCCTTCAATATCCAGGACATCAAGAACATCCCCGACGAGGCGCGCGCGCTGGCCGACGGGGTCTACCTGTGGAGCGGCGACACGCGCATCTTCTCCGCCATCATAAACATCATCGAGGACGCCAGGAATTTCGTGCACGACTCCAAGGTGGGCGTACAGGCGGTGCTGCTGGTGGAGGACAATATCAAGTTCTACTCCTCCTACCTGCCGGTGATCTACACCGAGCTTTTGAAACAGACGCAGATAGTGATGGCCGAGGAGCTCAACCCGGTGAAGAAGAACCTGCGCCTGCGCGCCAGGCCCAAGGTGCTGTTCTGCAGCAATTACGACGAAGCCTGGGCCATTTACGAGCAGTACAAGGCTAATTTGCTGGGCGTGGTCAGCGACATAGAATACCCGCGCGGCAACGTGTGCGACCCCGAGGCCGGGCTGGAGCTGACGCGCCGCATCAAGGCCGAGCACCCCGACATGCCGGTGCTGCTGCAGTCCTCCAACTCCAAATTCGCCGGGGCGGCCGGCGCGCTGGGAGCTTCGTTCATGGACAAGAACGCCCCGGACCTGTCCAAGCAGCTGCGCGCCTTCATCCTGCGCTATTTCGGCTTCGGGGATTTCATCTTCTCCGACAAGAACGGCTTCGAGTTCGCCCGCGCGGCCGACATGAACACCATGCTCAAGCTCCTCAAGGTGGTGCCGCTGGACTCCATCCTCTACCACGCCGGCCGCAACCATTTCTCAAAATGGCTGTTCGCCCGCACCGAGTTCGAGACGGCCTACCACATCCGCCCCAAGAAGATCTCGGAGTTCGGCAACCCCGAGGGGCTGCGCAAATACCTCATCGAGACGCTGCACCAGTTCATCTACAAGACGCAGATGGGCACGGTGCTCAAGTTCGACCGCAGGCTGTTCGACAATTCCACCCCTTTCGTGAAGATAGGCTCCGGCTCCCTCGGCGGCAAGGCCCGCGGGCTGGCTTTCGTGGATTTCCTGCTCAGCAAAAGCGACCTGGAAACGCGCTGGCCCGGCGTTACGGTGACGGTGCCCAATACCATAGTGCTGGCCACCGACGTGTTCGATTTTTTCATGGAGCAGAACGGCCTGGACGCCGTCCTCAACGAGAACCATACCGACGAGCGCGTGGCCTCTTTCTTCGAAAAAGCCCGCCTGCCGGACTACGTAAGCCGCGACCTGGCCGTGGTTATAGAGAAGCTCGACGGCCCGCTGGCGGTGCGCTCAAGCTCGCTGCTGGAAGACTCCAAGACGCAGCCCTTCGCCGGCGTCTACAAGACCTACATGCTGCCCAACAACAGCCCCGACCCGGCGCGCCGCCTGGCCGAACTGGAACAGGCCGTAAAATACATCTACGCCTCCGTCTTTTCGCACGAGGCGCGGGCCTACCGCAAGCTGAACCCGCTGGTCATCGACGAGGAAAAGATGGCGGTGATCATACAGCGCGTGGTGGGGCGCAATCACCCGTCGGGGCTGCATTACCCGGCTTTTTCGGGCGTGATGCAATCCTATAACTATTACCCGGTGCCGCCGCTGGAGGCCGAGGAACCCATCGCCCACGTGGCGCTGGGGCTGGGCAAGACCATAGTGGAAGGGGCCAACGCGCTGCGTTTCTCCCCCGCCCACCCGCATAACCTGCACCAGTTCTCCACCATCGGCGACTTCCTGGCCAATTCCCAGAAAAAATTCGTGGCGCTGGGACTGGCGGCCATTTCGGCCCCGCCGCGCTACGACGCGGAACCGGCCCTGGCGGAAGCCGGCCTGGACACCGCCGAAGCCGACGGCGCGCTGGAGCTGGTGGGCTCCACCTACTCCCGCGAGAACGACCGCATCTGCGACGGCATAGCCGACCCCGGGCCCCGGCTGATCACTTTCGCCCCTATCCTTAAAAGCGACGCTCTGCCGCTGGCCGAGATACTGGTGGCGCTGTCGGCGCTGGGCAAGGAAGCCATGGGCTCCAATATAGAAATGGAGTTCGCCTGCGACTACGACCCGGTCTCCGGCGCCGCCGCCTTCAACATACTGCAGATGCGCCCCATGGTCTCGCGCAGCCAGGTAAAGAAAGTGACGCTCAGGGACCTTAAGCCGGAGAACCTGCTGTGCCGCAGCGCCCAGGCGCTGGGCAACGGCGCCCACAAGGATATCTTCGACCTGGTCTATGTAATACCGGAAACTTTCGACTCGCTGAAAACCAGGGACATTGCCGCGGAGATCGGGGAACTGAACGCCCGCCTCCGGGCCGAAGGGCGCTCCTACCTGGTGATAGGCCCCGGCCGCTGGGGCTCGAGCGACCCGCTGCTGGGCATACCGGTCAAATGGAACCATATCTCCGCCTCGCGCATCATAGTGGAGGCGGCCTACGGGGATTTCATAGTGGACCCCTCCTATGGCACTCACTTTTTTCATAATGTAACTTCGCTGGGCATCGGCTACTTCACCATCAACGAAACCGCGGCCGACGCCTTCATAAACTGGGACAAGCTGAAAGCCGAAAAGCCCCTGGCGGAATATGCCTATATACGCCACCTGCGCTTCGAGCGGCCGCTGGATATCCGCGTGGACGGCACGGACGGCACGGGCGCGGTTGCCTTTACCTGAAAGGACGGGACAGCGCCCTGAAAAAATGATAGATTAGCCTTATGAAAATTACCGCACTGCTGCCGGCCGTACTGCTGCTCGCCTGCGCCTGCTCCAAGCAAGCCGATAAAGTCATAGCGCGCATCGGCTCAGAAAAGATAACCGAATCCTCCCTCCAGGAAAAGCTGGGCGAGATCAGCCCCGAGGCCCAGGACTACCTGTCCACTAAGCCAGGCCGGCGCCAGTTCCTGGACGTGCTCATCCACGAGCGCCTGATGCTGCTGGCCGCGCGCAAGAGCCGGGTAGCTTCCGGCAAGGAATACAAGAGCCAGGTGCTGCAGAAACAGGCCGAGATGGAGACCGCCCTGACCGCCTACAAGGATTTCATGCTCACCAAGATGTGGGTGGAGAATATGCGGGACGGCGAGCTCAAGGTTACGGAAGACGAAGTCCGCGACTATTACCAGAAATACCCGGACACGGTACGGCTGGCGCACATCCTTATGGCCGATAAAGAGGCCGCCGAGAACGTTTACCGCAAGCTCAAAGCCGGCGCTGATTTTGAAAAGCTGGCCAAAGAGAATTCGCTGGACCGCGAAACCGTGCGCCTGCCCCCCGTGATGTACGGCGAATTCATGCCGGAGCTGGAAGACATGGCTTTCAAGATGCGCGTGGGCGAAACGCAGGGCATAGTAAAGACCCCGCTGGGCTTCCACATCATAAAGAAACTGGCCCAGGAAAGGATGCCCGAAGCGCAGGCCGTTGAACGGGTGCGCAAGATACTGGAAAAAAAGAAATTCGACGCTTACCTGGCCAGGTTCCAGGAAAAAATAAAGGTGGAGGTTCTGGATGAAAACTACAAATAGACTTACCCTCGCGGCGCTGCTCCTGGCCGCGCTGTACGCGCCGGCGGCCGCCGCCGCCAAGATCACGGAAGGCCTGGCCGCCAGCGTGAACAGCGAACCCATCACCGTTTCCGACTACGAGAGATCCAAGACGGCCCTGGCCGAGCAGTACGCCCAGGCGATGCCCGATTTCTTCCAGCAGGCGACCGCGGCCGCCCAGATAGAGAAAGCCGCCCTGGACAAATTGATTGACGAGGCGCTGCTGCGCCAGAAAGCCGAAACCCTGAAGATAAAAGTTTACGAGCGCGAGCTGGAGAACGGCGTGGCCGAGATCCGCAAGCGCTTCGCCACGGCCCAGGACGGCACGCCGCTGCCCGCCGACAAGGCCGAGGAAGCCTTCCGCGCCGAGCTGAAAAAAGACGGATCCACCATGGAGGAGTTCCGCGAAAGGATCCGCAAGCAGCTGATGGTGCAGAAGCTGGTGCAGGATACCGTGAAGGCCCGGGTGAAGCTGCCCGGCGACGCGGACGTTAAAGCGTACTTCGACAATATTTCCCTGATGCTCAAGGGCTCGGAGGCCGAAGTTAAAGGCCTCAGCGCCGAAGCCATGGAAGACCTGAAGGCCGTGACCGGCCGCTTCCGCGAAGTGACCGCCGAGCGCCTGCGCCTGCGCCACATCCTGCTGAAACTGGCGGAGGACGCCACCCCCGAAATGACCGCGGCTACCCTGAAAAAAGCGCAGGACATCCGCAAGGAGCTGGACGGCAGCCTTGATTTCGACGACGCCGCCGCCAAGTATTCGGAGGACGCCGAAAGCGCCAGGAACGGCGGGGACCTGGGCTATATCGTAAAGGGAATGCTGCCGGCGGAGCTGGAAAAGACCGCCTTCGGCCTGCAGGTGGGCGAGATCTCCCAGCCGATGCGCACCAAGTTCGGGTGGCATATACTCCGCCTGGAAGAGAAGCGCGCCGCCCAGAAGCTGCGCTTCGACGCGGTGAAGAACGACCTGGAGCAGCTGCTCTCCCAGAACAGCTTCACCACGGAACTGTCCGCCTACCTCAAGGAGCTGCGCGCCGCCGCTAAGGTGCAGGTTTTCCTGGAAGAAAAGAAGCCCGCGGCCAACTAAGACGCCGGTACGGGGGCTGGAGAGCTGAACCGCTTTCCAGCCTTCGTTTTTTAAAGCTTTGAAACCCGATATCCTTATAACCGCCGGCGACCCCCTGGGCATAGGCCCGGAGATCACGGTAAAAGCCCTGCAGGACCGCGCCGTGCGCGGGGCCTGCCGGCCTTTTGTCATAGGCGACGCCGCGGCGCTGGCCGCGGCCGGCTGGACCCCGGACCTGTGCCCGCTGCTGCCCGCCGACGCCGCCTGGCGGCGCGCCCCCCGCCCGGGGCCGACTGCGGCCGGAGGGGCCGCTTCGCTCAGGGCGGTAATGCTTGGATACAAACTGGTTAAGCAGGGTCTGTTCCGGGCGCTGGTAACGGCCCCGGTTTCTAAAGAGGCCTGGGCCCTGGCCGCGGCGCCGCAGCCGGCCCATACGGACCTCTTCCGCTCCCTTGAGAGGAAAGAGCCGCTGATGCTGTTCTCCCGGGGCCGCATAAATGTGGCGCTGGTAACGGAGCATCTGCCGCTTAAAGATCTGGCCCGCGCCGTCACGAAAAACCTGGTAATTGAAAAAGCGCTGCTTTTCAGCGGCGCCCTCAGGGCGCTGGGCTTTGCCCGGCCGCGTATAAAACTATGCGCGCTGAACCCCCACGCCGGCGACGGCGGCGTTCTGGGGCGCGAAGAAATAGAAGTGCTGGGCCCGGCGCTGCAAAGCCTGCGGCGGCGCGGCCTGCGCCTGTCGGGCCCGGCGCCTTCGGACGCGGCCTGGGCCGGCCACCTGGCGGGCGACAGCGACGGCCTGCTGTGCCTGTACCATGACCAGGCGCTGGCGCCCCTGAAGCTGGCGCCGGCCGCGGCGCCGGCCGTACACTGGACCTGGGGCCTGTCCTTCATCCGCACTTCGCCCGCGCACGGCACGGCTTTCGACATAGCCGGCCAAGGCAAAGCCGGCGCCGCCGGCATGGCCGCGGCTATCCTTTTCGCGGCCCGCCTGGCCCGCGACAAATTTTAAGTTAAGGGACCTGCTGAAGCCTGATGGGAGGACTGCGCCTGGGGACGGCGACGCTGGCGTAAGTTTCGCGCAGGGCGGCCCCGGCCTCTTCGGCCATGGCCAGCGGGTCCACGCGGTATTTCACCACCGTCTCTTTAGCGCCGCGCTCCACGCCGCTGATCTTGAAGATCCCGTTGGGGAAATCCGAGACGGAGAACAGGATCAGCAGGTCGCCGGAGGAAAAATCGTGTTTAATGTCTTTGATATTGCGCTGGAGGGCGAAAGCCTGCCAGACCGCCGAGCTTTTAAAGACTTTATAATCCACCGGCGCGGTGAACAGGGTAACCCCGTCCTGGCCGGCCTTGCGCCCGAGTTCCGGCATCAGCGCGCCGGCTTTGCGCGGCTCCGTTGAAACCGGCCCGGAAATGCTCTTCATGGTGGCGCCGGAGCGCAAACTTACAGGGGGCGGCCCTTTTTTATCGCCGCCGCCCATATCGTTGAGCGTAGCCATAAGGCTTTTGGGCGCTTCCGCCACACCGCCGAAATTCTTATTGCGCACCAGCATTATCGCGCCCTCACTCCTGACAGGCTCGGTTGAAACGGCAGGCAGGGCCGGCAGCGGCGCGCCCTGGGACGGAAAATTATAGTCCATCATGTCTTTGGTGCGGGTTTCCCTGCCGGAGGCGTTCTTTTTGCCCCTTTTCGCGTTATAGCGGCCGATCGCATTGATAGCCATAAGGAAAATAAGTATCCCTATAAACACGAATAAAGCGTTCATCAAATTCCTGATGGTTCTCGCGCTCATGTTCCCATTGTACAACAATTTAAAGATTCGGTATCATTTCTGTAACAGGCCTAAGTTAAACTAGTCTAGGAGCAGGTCCGCCATAATTTCTGAAGGCGGGCCCTTTACAGGGAGCGGGTGAAACAAGCAGGGATCGGAGAAAGCTATGAAATATTGGGCCTACGTAAACAACGAGATTCTAGGGCCGTTCGAGAAGGAGAAGCTGCTGGAGCTTCCGTCCTTCACCCCTTCCCTCCTGATCTGCCCCCAAACCCCCGTAGGAGAAAAGACAGAAGACTGGAAAGAGGCCGCCACTTACCCTGAAATTTCCGCCGTGCTTACCCCCGGCACGATGCAGAGCGGCCCCTCCGCCGCCAGCGCCCCCGCCGCCAGCGCCCCCGCCGCCAGCGCCCCCGCCGCCGCGCAGCCTTCTTTGGCCGCCGCCCAGGATTTCAAACCGCTCACCGCCGCACAGATAGACCCCGTGCCCCCCAAGGAAACCAATTTAGGCGGCATTACGCTCGAAGTCGGTCATTTGGAGCGCTCCGGGCGCCTTTCCCCCGCGCAGGCCCAGGCCGCCGCCCCGGTATCGGTGCACCAGGCCGGCGCCAGTTTCGACCCCATCTCCCTGTCCTCCATCTCCAGGAAAGCGGACACCCTCTCCGGCATAGAAATGCCCGCGCGCAACGCCCCGGAAGGCATAGCCAGGGAACCGCAGCACAGCTTTTCCACTCCGGCGGCCGAACCCGCCGCGGCCCCCGTACTTGAATCTTTCCAGCAGCAGACGGCCCCCACGCCGGCCTCCGCGCCGGCCCCGGCGGCGTCCCCCGCCGGCGGAGCTCCGGACAATGCGGCCATTGAAGAACTCGGCCGCAAGCTGGAAATGCTGGCTAAAAACTCAGTCAGCCGGCAGGATATTTCCGCCATGACCGACCCGCTGCGTATGAAGCTGGACCAGATGGGAGAAGTGCTGTCCAGCATGAAGAACTCGCAGTTCCAGCGGGAAATAATGGATAAACTGGCCTACCTTGAGAACGCGCTCGGAGACATAAAGTCCGGCATCAAGGGCGGCGGAGGCGGCGCGCCCGCGCCGGCGTCCCAGCCCCTGGTTTTTGAAAAGAACTCTGAGACGGTATTCGGCGCCCCTGTCCCGGCTCCGCTGGAGAAAAGCAAGCCGGTGCCCGCGGCGGACTCAAAAAGGACCGTCATCGTAGACCAGGGGAAAAAGAGCTCAAAAATAGCCGCGCTGCTGGGCTCCGTAGTGAAAAAATTCTTCAAGTTCTTAATGACTATAGTGCTGCTAACCGCGGTAGGCCTGGTAGCCGTAGTCGGGCTGAAAATGGCCGGCATCCCTGTTCCTACTGAGCGCGTACCGGTCCTGCACAAGCTGCTGCAGCGCCTGCCGTTCATGCCTAAAGCCGCGCCCGCAGCGGCCAATGCAGCGCCCGCAGCCGCGGACCTGGCGAAAACCGCGGAGCCTGCGGCGGAGAAAACAGAGGCGCCCAAAGAGGCGGATATTTCTCCCGAAGTCATTTATTTCACCAGGTATTACACGGCCTCTCCCGGCGGGCCCAAGCTGGAGGATAAGATAGCAGAAATTGCGACCGCCGCCGGCGGCACCTATAACCAGGCCGGCTGGGAAGCGAAAAAGACCGGCCCGGACCAGTATGAGACCGCCACCGTGATACGCGTGAAAGGCGACATGCTGACCTTCACCTATACGGTAGACTACGCAAAAAAGACGCTGGCCCCCAAAGATCCCACAGGCAACGCCGCCTTTATAGCCCTGACAAAAACGGGCGGAGCGCAGCCTAAAGCGGGCCGCCGCGCAAAGAAAGGCGCCGCCGCCAAAGCCGCAGCCCCGGACGCTGAGGAAGAAAAAGCCGCCGCGCCCGCCGCAGCAGCGGCGCCCGCGGCCAAAGGGACCAAGGCAGCCCCCGCGGCAAAAACGGCGCCGAAGGGCAAAACCAAAACGGCGGCCGGCAAAAAAAGCGCCAAGCCGGCTGAAGAATTTGAATACGTTTACGAAGAAGAGTAAGCGCTATTTGCGCGCGGTGGATAGTTTTTTCCTGGCCGCGCGCTGCTTCAAAGCTATCCCGATCAGCCGCTTGAGCACGGCCGCCGGCTTCAGGCCTGTTCGGGCCCACAGCCGCGGGTAAAGGCTGTGCGAAGTGAACCCGGGCAGGGTATTTATTTCGCAGAACCAGAATTTCTTTTCGTCGGCGGGGTCCAGCAGGAAATCTATCCTGGCCAGCCCCGAGCAGCCCAGCGCCTGGAAAACCTTCACGGACAAAGCCCGCAGCGCGGCCTCGGTCCCGGCCCCCAGCGGTGACGGCAGCCGCAGTTCCATGCCGTTATCGTCGAGGTACTTCGCCTCGTAATCGTAAAATTCATGCTTGCCCTTGGGCACCACTTCGCCCGTTACGCTGGCTTTGGCCTCCTCGGCCGTGCCCAGCACGCCGCACACTATCTCCCGCGCGCGGTCCACGCCTTTCTCGATTATCACGGCGGTATCGAATTTAAAAGCGTAGGCCACCGCCGGCGCCAGGTCCGCGGCTTTTTTCACCTTGGTGATGCCCACGGAGGAGCCCTGCGCCACCGGCTTCACGAACAGCGGGAAACCAAAAGCAGCAGCTTTTTTAAGCAGCGGACCCATGGCCGGGCGCTGGTAAGCGCGTATCACGACATGCGGCAGCACCGGCACGCCTTCTATGGCGGCCAGCTCCTTGGAGATAACTTTATCCATGCCCACGGCGGAGGCGGCCACGCCGCAGCCGGCGTAAGCTATGCCCAGCAGTTCCAGCACTCCCTGTAAAATTCCGTCCTCGCCGGTGGCGCCGTGGATGATGGGGAAGATGGCGTCGGGGCGCAGGCGCCGGCCGCCTTCCTGTATAAGGCATTCATTTTCGAAAGAGGGTTCGAGTTTGGGGCCGGAAAGGTTTTTGCCCGCGGCCAGCGCCGCCCGGGAGACCAGCCGCCAGCCGCCGCCGCGCGGGGCATAAATGGGCAGCGCGGCGAAGCCGGCTTTTTCAAGTTCGGCGCAGACGGTCTTGGCCGATTCTATCGAAACTTCGTGCTCGGGGGATTTGCCGCCGAAGATCACGCCTACGGTTTTTTTCGCCATAAATTTCTCCTTGCGCTCACTTGATACGGGGGGCTATTATCCCCCCGCCCAGCACTCTGTCGCCGTCGTAAAACACCACGGACTGGCCCGGGGCCACGGCGAACTGCGGGGTCTCGAAAACTACGGAAGCTTTGCTGCCGGGCTCCGGCGTCAGCAGGCACGGCGCGGGCTTATGCCGGTAGCGTATCTGCGCGGCGGTATTGAGCGGCCCCAGCGGGGGCTCCGTCAGCCAGTTCAGGCCGGCCACGCTGAAAGCGGCGCAGTGGACGGCGGCCAGCGGGCCCAGTACCACTTCGTTGGCTGCGGGCCGCAGTTCGGTAACATAAAGGCGCTGCCCGCCGTAAACGCCGGTGCCGCGGCGCTGGCCCACGGTGAAATTGAAGAAGCCTTTGTGGGTGCCCAGGCGTTTGCCGGCGGCGTCCAGGATGGCGCCGGTCTTTGGCTTTATGGCGGCGCTGTTCTTAAGGTAAGTGTTGTAATTGCCGCTGGTCACGAAGCAGATATCCTTGCTTTCCTGCGCGGCGGCCGACGGCAGGCCGAGCCCCGCGGCGATGCGGCGTATCTCCGTTTTTTTCATGCCGCCCAGCGGGAACAGCAGCTGGCCCAGCTGCCTGCGCTGCAGGCAGTACAGGAAGTAGCTCTGGTCCTTGAGCGGGTCGGCGCCGCGGTAAAGGCCGCAGCCGTCGCCGGTTTTCCGGATCTCGGCGTAATGGCCGGTGGCGAGGTATTCGGCCCCCATGCTGCGGGCGATATCGAACAGGTAGGAAAATTTTAGGTGCCGGTTGCACTCCACGCAGGGATTGGGCGTGGACCCGGCCAGGTAGCCGTCCACGAAATTCTTTATGACCTTCTCGGTGAACAGCCCCTGCGCGTTCTTGAAATAATGCCGTATGCCCAGCGCGTCGGCGGAAGCCCGCGCTTTGGCCGCGCTCTCCGCCCCGCCGCAGCACTTCACGGCGTTCTTCTCCTCGGCGAACAGCCGCAGCGTAACGCCCACGACCTCGTACCCTTCCTGCTTCAAAAGGGCCGCGGCCACGGAGGAATCCACCCCCCCCGACATAGCGACAACGACTTTCTTCATCTCAATATTTTAGTATTTTAACGGACCCGCAAGGTGGAATACGGAGCTGAAACAGACAGTCGCCAGATTCCATGAGCGGTTCGGGGCGGGTGGGGGTTGGTTCCGCAAAAACAGGGTCGCGCACACCGTGCGCGCCCTTCTTCACTCAGGCTCGGCGCTTACGCAAGCCGAGCCTTCCGTGAGGTTTTGCTCCACCACCCCCCGTCCGCCCCTCCACGAATTCCAAAGGGGACGTTCTACGGTTGGTTCTCAAGTTTGCTTATTGCCCTACGCGTTTCCGCGATGAATTCTTCTTCAGTTTGTGGCCAGCCGGGAATCCTGTGGACAATTTGATCATTTTTGAGGAAATAGAAATCAGTCAACGCATTAAGATCGAATCGTTCCCAATCTTTCTTCATATTGTTCTTGTCTAGATATACAAAATATTCTAATTGAGGATTGTTTTTGTTCCATTCTGCGGTTGTTGGAAGACCGGATACTGATGTGTACATCGGGTATATAATAAGCGCGTGTTTTTCGAAGTAGCTCCTTAAATCTGGTGTGGATGAAATTGCGCTTATGGCCTGCTGTGCAAATTCGCATTCCGGATTCATTAGGGCGACTATTTGCTTGTCGTAATCCATTTGAACAGAGATCAATTTTAGGGATCTTCCATCCGGCGAAATTTTATATAGCCTATGCGGCTGCTGAACTGTTGCTGCATCCTCGCTTATATCGGGGACATAATCCGTTATGATATCGGGATATTGCAGTGCTAGTTGTTTAGCCTTTGAGAAATCGCTAAATCTGAGATAGATCTCGAAAAGTTCCTCTGCACAGGGGCTTGCAAAGCATTCTTTTTTATCAAGGTTTCGTTGTTTCAGAATTTTAAAGATGCTCTCCATTTGCAGAACATATTTTTGCTCCAGGCTATAATACGCCACCATATAGGAGGCCAGCCATAAGCCCTTCAGTTCCTTATCCTCATATTTTGCGAATTCCAGTTTCTTGCCCCCGAATAATTCATTATATTTCGCTTTGAAACTTCCGGCGTGTTCTTCCGGGGAAATCTCGGATTTCATAAGTTTCTGCCTTTGCGTATCTATATAATTCCTGAAAATCGCATTTTTCTTAACCATTGACTGTTGGCAGCCCGTTAGAACTATCATGCCAACAAGGGCAATAATGAGGCGCATCGAATTATCCTTTTGAAACGTCGGAGCGCTCGTCAATTTATTGTAAGCGCTCCGATATTTTAAAATTTCCCGGTTTAATTTCCTGACAGAATTTTCAAGACTGCTTTTGTTTCATCAACGTCTAAATGCCTGGATATTCCCCCATAGTAATATCCCTCCACTTTCCCCTCGTTGAGTATAAGACTCCCCGCAAATACCCGTGCGACATCTTCTGGAACTTTTAGAAATATATCAGCCATATTGAGATATCCGGATGTAAATTTGGGGAAGTTTGCACCGCATGCACCATTACAAGTGGCGGAATTGCATTTAAAAGGCGGAGTGGCATAACACATAAGATAGGCAGGCAGGGCTGGCGGGAAGCGGCAGGTGCAAGAGGTGTTTACAAGCCAAGGTCTATCTGGCATATCGAGTGAAACAATAATTTCAATCCCTTTTTCGTTTTTTCTTCCGTCGTGTAAGTTCATATGACCGTT
>DAOPZW010000012.1:0-30406 GCA_035353595.1 Elusimicrobiales bacterium
CAAGAGCCTAAGACTGGTCTAGACAAACCCGACCACTATACTTTGCTTCATGGGAGAAGGGCCAGACCTGGCTGACCCAGTTACGCAGGGTGTTTTCCTCGGCATCGGGATAGACCTTGTGCATTTCCTTGGTCACTGCTGGAGCATTGGCTTGTGTATTTTTCCTATCACACCCTAACTCGTCACAATGTCAAGATCAGCCGATCTAGTAAAATTCCCTGATTGAGGAACTTGTTGCACAATCTGAAATGGCATTTGTTGCAGCGGCTCTCCTATAGCAACAAATTCTGCACCTGCGGGAAAAAGCTCAGATTTTATCTCATTAACCAAGCCATAATCTTTTGCCTCGTTGGGGTTCAAGGTTTTTCTATCGTGCATGTCTTTTTCAATTACGTCAGAACCTTTGCCTGTATTATCCGCAATCACACGAGCAACATTTTTTTGATCAATTTGTATTGATTTTAAATGTTCATGAACCTGAAATTCATCTAAGCTCACTTGACCCTGAAAATTTAATTTAACCCCATGAATTAAAAATCTGGCGTGCGGGACGCAAAAACGTTTGGAACCAGCGCAATACATGACGACACCAATAGAATCCACACTCCCGAAATTATATGTGTAAACTTCTATTGGCGCCCCTTTTAAAAAATTATAAACCGACAGGCCGTGAAAAACAGACCCACCTGGCGATGATAAGAGCAAGTTTATGCGCTCATATTTCTCATGGATCTTCTTGTCAACAATTTTCATTAAATGGTCTACAGTAACCGGAATAACTGGAGCCATAAACCGAATATATAATTCTTTCATAATTACTTCCTTTAACCATCCCTCTTACTGCTGAAACATTAATGCACCCCTTGCTTATCTTTTACAGAGGTGTTGGCGGATATAATTCTGGCAATCCAATTCGACTAAAATAATTAGCAAACCTTTGATTAAGCCTTTCCCGGAACAACTCACTTAATGTCGCTTGATAATGTGTTGCATGGAGACTGCTAATAGTCTCTATTGGCAATGTAAAATATGCTTTAAAATCAATTACTAAGTCTGGAATCTGCAATTGCTGAAAAGTACCCAGAAAATGGTATCTATCATCCTGATTTTGTCTGATTCTTTTTTTACGATCACTGGAAATCACTTCTTGGCATAGACCAAATACTTCTTTAAAATGATCACCAGAGGCAATCAAGTCAATCGGGAACGCAGGCGCAAAAAGGACATTAGGCAAGAACTGATTTTTAATTAGCACCCCACCCGGAAGCGCCTCTTTTCCTGACTTAGGAGGGCGAGAACTGTTTTTTAAATCGCAATCTTGAGACAGAATAATCACATAAGGGAAGAATATTTCCTTTATGTTCTCTTTTGCGGGGTCAGTAGAGGGGTATACAATACGGAATTTTATATCGCGAAGGATGTCTCCTTGACATATTCGCACACAAGTGTGTTTAACGTAAGGCTCATCTATTCTGCTCTTCCACATTTATAGTACCTATAACTTTAGCCGAGGGAATTGTTTTCTTATAATATTTATCCTCAAAAGATATAGCCTGCTCTGGTTCTTTTTCCAGAACAATCTGTTTTGTGCCTCTAGTGATTATTTTATTTTTATCTGTCTCGGGATAATCAAATTCTAAGCGCGTATATTCCATCATATTTTCTTCCCCAAAAGATCCCGCAACCCGGGCGTGACACTCTGCTCGAACATTTTTTGTATTTCCGTACTAGAATTTTTAAGCAGGGTTTCCACGCCTTCCTGCGTGCATTCCCGCGTGAAACAGTCATAATCCAATATAAATTCTTTTCGACTCACCTTTCCTGGAAACTCTGGATTAAAAATGCCGTAATTAAAGTGAATATTGAAAGAGTCTTTATTAAAACAGAGCTGAGACATTGCCCTGGAAATATTACCGAGATTGTCCGGGAATGAGCCTATAAAACTAAGCAGAGACGGGTTAATATAGTCATTCCAATCCAAAGGGTTTCCCTCAGGTATTTTAATTTTATTTATATATCTCAAGCCACACCGGGTAATAGTTAGCGGGGAATATATCCCTTGAAAATAATTATATGAATTTAAGACATCAGTCTTAAATTCCTCAAACTCAGTATATTTTGAAACCTCAATACTAAAGTTGTTTTGTGAAATAATTACTTTTTTGCTTGAGTCGGCGGTCCGAAATGTATAAAGCGGAATACTATTTTGCTTATCAGTCCGTCCAGTTCCAGTGATAATGGTTTCTATTTCTAAAAGAGCGCCCAAATCTGTAACTGGGAATTTATCCTTAATCTTTTCTTGAAATTTTGTTGGGACCTCTTTACTTATTGCCAATACAGGAGATAAATCCAAACGAAAAACAACCCTATCAATAAAATTTTTAGCGTACTGTGTATGTTCGCTCATTTATTTTTCCAACTATTGTAAAAATAACCCTATACAACGCAGCTTGCACCGAATTAACCCTATTAAATGATTATATTAAATTCTCAATAAATCTCCGTATATTTTAAGACTTTCGTAAGTGCTTAACTCTATTAACATCATTCCACCAATAAACGGGCGGCGTATTACACCGTACCATGAAAGGACGAAGTAAATTGTATGATAGCGCATACAGGGCCCGCCCCGGGACCGCCCTCTTTTACTACCCCTTGCACCTGCCCATAAGGCCTATTGCGCCCTGGGCCCGGTGGCGCTTTACAGGTAAAGCCCCGAGGGCTACACTATAAGCATGAAAGCTCACTGCGGATATCTGGCCCTGGCCGCCTTGCTCGCCCTGCCCTGCGGGCTTATGGCCGGGCAATCCGCCTGGGGGGACCTGGCCGGGCAGTCCGGCCTTGATAAGTTTTCACCCGTACCCGCCCCGTCGGCGCCGGCGGCCCCGCGGCAGACCGAGGCCGTGCAGTATATCCCCGCCGACAATAACGAACCCGGCTTCAACTGGCCCTACCAGGGCAAAGCGGAACTGAATTACCTGCAGACCGGCGCGCAAGCCACCTACCTTAAAACCAGCGATGCCGCGCCCGAAACGCTGCTGGACGGCGTCAACAAATGCAGCCTCAGCGCGAAAACGCTTTACAACCTGCGCGCGGCGCCCGTCTTCGAGGCGCAGCATATCATAGCCGACCTGGAAACGCCGCTACCCGGCTGCGCTTTCACCCGCGGCTACATTTATATGGCGCATGTTTCCTCCACCTCGGCCGGCGGCCTGTGGGAACTGCCCGTTAATGTCAGGGCTTTCATGGACACCATAGCTTTCGCCGAGGGCACCAAAGAGCAGTATAACTATATCTACACTTTCGTCACCTTCAAGAGCTACTCCGACCACCCGCGCAAGAAGATCTGCTCCGGCGGCCTGTGCTCCACCGCGGCCGGGCGCTACCAGTTCCTGACCAAGACCTGGGACACCCTGGCCGGCGACCTGGCGCTGACGGATTTCACCCCGCCCAGCCAGGATAAAGCCGCGGTGGAACTTGTGCGCCGGGCCGGCGCCTATACCCTGGCTTCAAAAGCGTCCACTTACGCAAATTTCACAAAGGCGATCTCGAAGATAAACACCATCTGGGCTTCCCTGCCCGGCAGCCCCTACGGGCAGCCCACGCATTCGCTGGCGAAGCTTTGGACCGTATACCAAGCCGCCCTGGCCGGCTATAAATAACCGGCCCCGTTCCCCGGCCGCCGCCACGTACGCGGCGGTTTTTTTATGCGCAAGAAAGAATTGCTGGCCTGCATAGCGGCCTCCGCCCTGCCGGCGGACATTAAAGAATACTGCGCCAGGGCCGCGGCGATGAAAACGCCCTGCGGCCTTAAAGCCGCGCTGAGGCTGGACCCGGCGGCTTTTATAAAGGACCTCGGCGGCCTGCTGGCGGCCGGCGGCGCGGCGCTGGGTTGTCCGGCGGAAGAACTGCTTTTCCGCACCGGCTTCAACAAGAACGACATGGGCCCCGGGCGGTTCGAAGCCGCGCTGGCGGAACTGCGGGCCGCGCTGTTCCTGGCCGGCGAAGGCTTCTCCGGTTTAACGCTGCTGCGCCAGGGCGCGGCTACGGGCGCGGATATTTCCGGGCGGCTGGCCGGCCAAACTTATATTTTTGAAGTGCGCTGCCTGCTGGCGGGCGGCGGGGCGGGCCCGCTGGACTATTTATTCAATGGAGCAGCCGCGTCAGCCGGCCCCGGGCGGGACGCGGTAAAATATTTAAGCCTGAAATATGAGAAGAAGATACGGCAGGTCAACAGTTCGCGCAAAAGGACAGGCGGCAAATACGGCGGCGTGATCCTGGCGCTGGCCCCCGCCGTCTTTTCCGGCGGCCCCGCGGCATCCGCCCTGCGCGCGTTGGCCGAGGCGGTGTACCGCGCCCGGCACAGTCCCCCCTTCACGCACATCGTCCTGCTGGCCGGCCCGGCCGGCGCGGCTTACCCGGCCTGGCCCTGACGCCGTCTTTAAAGGTTCCGCAGCTGGCCGCCCAAAAATCCCAGCCCGTTATTATAAGAAAGTTCCGCCAGCTCTTCGGGCGCCGCGCCCAGCAAGGCCGCGGCGCTTTTCACCGCCTCCGCCACGCCGGCGGGCCCGGCGCGCCGGCCGGCCGCGGCGGGGGCTTCGCTTTCAAACAGCAGGCGGCCGCGCGGCGCGGCCTTCAGCGCCCGGCGCAGTTTCTCCCGGGCCGGGTCCGCTATTTCACCGCCGAAGGAAAAATAGGCGCCCAGTTCCGCCAGCTCCCCCGCCAGTTCCGCCGGGCCGCCGTAAGCGTGCAGCAGAAAAGCGCCGGGGCGCGTTTCTTTGAGAACACCCTTCAGCCGGTCCCAGCTTTTAACGCAGTGGATCACCGCCTGGCGGCAGAGCTTTTTCGCCAACAGCAGCTGCGCCCGGAAAATTTCTTCCTGGCCGGCTCCGCCGCGCAGGGCGTCCAGGCCTATCTCTCCTACGCAGGCCGGCGCGGCCACCAGGAAGCCCGCCAGCTTCTCCTGCCAATCGCCCGCCGCGTCAGCGCAGAACCACGGGTGAACGCCGAAGCAAGGGACTATCCCTTTCTGCGCCTTTGAAATTTCCAGCACGCGCGCCCAATCCCCCGGGCGGGTGGCGCAGCACAGCATGGCCTTTACGCCCGCGGCCTGCGCCGCGGCCAGCGCGGCGGCGAGCTCCGCCCCTGGGGCGAAGTCCTGCAGGTGGTTATGGGCGTCGAAGAAATTCATTTAAGCGGCGCGCCGCCCGGAACCTTAACGGCGCCCGGCGCCGGGGCAGCCGGACCGGCGGGATCGGCGGCCAGGGCCCGCTCAGAATACAGGCGGGCTTTAACCTTATCCTTGCGCCCTAAGGCCAGGCCGGCCAGTTCGCGCCAGACCGGCGCGAAAGCGGCGTCGGCCGCGGCTGAACGCAGGAACAATCTTTCGGCCAGCGCGGCGTCTTTTTTGACCAGGGCTATCCGGCCCAGGGAGTACAGCGCCAGCGCATGTGCCGGGTTAAGTTTTACCGCGGCCTCGAAGTAAGGCTGCGCGGCCGCCAGGTCCCCGCGCCGGGCCAGCAGCATGCCCAGATTGCTGAAATTATCGTCCTTTTCCGGGTAGCGCTCTATGGCGGCGCGCAGGCAGCCTTCGGCCTCCGGCCTGCCGGCCTGCAGGTAAGCCGAGCACAGGCCCACCAGCGCCTGGCCCGAGGAAGGCTGCCGGCGCAGGGTATCGCTCCACAGCGACACGCCGTCCCGCCACACCGCGCAGCGCACCCGCGCAGTAACCGTAAACACCAGCGCGACAATTACCGTTGCAAAGACCAGGATTTTGCGCGCCCTGCCCCCGGCCCGCGCCCAGGCGCCGGCGCCTGCCGCCGCCGCCGCTATAAAAACCCCCACCGAAGACAGGTAAGTATACCGGTCGGCGGCGACTACCGGGCCGAAAGGAAAGAACTGCAGCACCGGCAGCAGCATCACCGCGTAAAAAGCCGCGCCGAACATTACGGCTTTATTGCCGCGCCCGTAATGCCACAGCAAGGCAGCGCCAACCGCCGCAGCGGCCGCTATCAGGTACATCCCTTTCGCTCCGCCCAGCGGCAGCACGTACATGGCGGAAAGGTCGAAGGGCCAGGCCAGCGTGTAAACATAGAACCCGAGGTTGTAGACCGCCAGCGCCAGGCGCCGGGCAAGGGACGGCCACTGCGCCGCCGCGGCCGCCTCCGAAGCCTGCAGCGCCGAAAAAACGCCGGCCAGCAGGAAGAACGGGATTTTATCTATCCAGCGCCGCAGTTCTATTTTTTCAAGTTTAAGATAATCAATGAGTATCAGCGCCGCCGGCAGCGTAACGGCCATGGGTTTGGACAGCAAAGAGCAGAGGAACAGCAGCAGCGAGAGGAGATAAGTTTTTCTGCCCCCGAGGCTCAGCGCATAGGCGACCAGGGAGAACAGGTAGAAGAAGGAATACAATTGGTCCTTCCTTTCCGCCGCCCAGGCCACCGATTCCACATGGGCCGGGTGCAATCCGAAGAACAGGGCGCACAGGAAAGCCGGCCACACGCCGGGCAGCAGCAGGCGCACCAGCGCCATTACCAGCACGGTGCTGGCCAGGTGCAGCGCCACCGCCGTGGCGTGGTAAGTCTTCGGGGACAGCCCGGAGAAATGGTAATTGACCGCGTAACTGAGCGTAGCCAGCGGAGAATACATGCCCAGGTCGCGCCCGGTGAAGATCGCCAGCACGCCGGAAGGCGTCAGCGTCTTTATCCTGGGATTGTTCACCACCGTGAAGTTCTCGTCCCAGTTGATAAAGCCGTTGTCCAGGCAGGGGCCCACGGCCGTCCAGGCGAACAGCAGCGCAACCAGCGCCAGCGCGGCGAAAAAACCGCGGCTTTTGGTGTTTATCGTCAGGTCGCTTGCCGGCATCGGTTTTGCCCGCCCCCCCTGCCCTTCGGTGCCGGTGTCGGTCTTCATTTTTTATCTTCCTGCCCGTCTTTTTCAGCCGGCATGAAATACGCGAAAGCTTCGTCCGCGCCTTTGGCGCCGTAAACGTCCTCTATCTCGCCGAAATTCAGCCCGCCGAAAGAGCCTTTATAAAAACTTATCGTCCGGCAGGTCTGGTTCAATTGCCCGGCGTCGAGGTCTTTCCACAGTTCGCCCAGGGTGGGGCCGGGGGCAAGGCCCGGCTTTACCGGCGCCCCCCCGGTGAAATAATTATTGAGCTTCTCCACCCGGCTTTCGCCGAAAATTTCCCGCACCTCGTCCAGGTCCGCCCCGGCGTAAACGCCGCCGCTGAAGCGCAGGCTGGCGCAGAACCGGTACAGCTGCGCGTCGTTGAGGCCCTTGAGCAGGTCGCCCAGCTTCAGGCGCGCCGTCCGGCGGCGCGCGGCGGGCGCGGCGGCTTCTGTTTTGGGCTCCGCTTTCTCCGGAGCAACCCGGCTCAGTTTCAGGTCGGGGAACAGCAGCCGCGCCCCCGCGGAAATATCCTCCAGGAAGCCCTCCCTCGCCCAGCCGCCTACCGTGTGCACTATTTTGCCGTCCTTTAAGAAATAGAAGCCGGGAGAAAAGCTGAAATCCACGCCCGGCCAATCCCTGTTGTCGGAGGCTACCCGGTACTGCATTTTATGCGCCTGGTTCCATTGGCCCAGCGCGCCGAAATCCACTTTCGAAGTGAGCAGCAGCGCGTGCCGTCCGAAGACGGCCGAAAGCTCCGCGTCCTTCTCTATCTCGTCCAGGGCGTTCTCCGCGAAATGGCAGCCGGGGCTGGCGGCCACTATTATCCGCGTCCCCACTTTTACGACGTTTTCCAGGGCCAGGCCCGTTTCGCCGTCCCGGGTGTAATACACGGCCGCCTCGCCGGGCCCGGCGGCGGGGCCGGCGGTCAGGGGCGGAACCTTCTGCAGGGCATAAGCCGGGTAATGCGCCCGCAGCGCCTCCGCTTCCGCGAATTTTTTGGAATCGAGCAGGCGCTCGTGCAGGTCCCGCACCTTATTCTCGTTGGCCAGGCCGCGCTGTTCCAGCGCCGCCAGTATCGCCGCCTGCGCCGCCAGCATTTCGGCGTAGGGAGTGTAAAAATTAATATTGGCCGCCAGCTTGTAAGCGTTCTTCAGGGTCCCGGCGTCATAGCCCGCCAGCGTCTCCGGCATGAACACGCCAGCCGCCAGCAGGGCCGCGCCTTCCGCGGCCGCCGTTGTTTTATTTTCTTCGCCGTCGCTCTCTGCTGCGCCGCCCAGGGCGGTAACCAGCGCCGCGCTCTCCAGGCGGGCCGCCGCGGTGCCCAGCCCCGCCATGCCCATGCACGCCCTGAACTCCTGCGCAACGGACGCGCCGCCGCGGCCCTGCACGGCGCAAACCTGCGCGCCGCCGGCGTAAAAAAGGAACTGGGGCGCGGCGGCGCCGGCCAATTCCGGCCAGTCGGCGGTGGAATACAGCACGGCGTATTCATACCGGCTGCCGCCGTTCCACTGCGCGGCGGCTCCGGCGTTGGCGGCGCCGGTCAGCAGGAAGCCGCGGGTGAACAGCGCGGCCGCGGCGGCGGCGTCCTTTGAAATTTCCTCCAGGGCCTGGGCCGAGGAGACCGCGCCCGGAACGCCGTAGAAAACTATTTTAACTCCGGCCAGGTCCAGCACAGGGGCGCCTTCGGGCCGGCCATCTTCGCCCACCAGGCCGTAGCGGTGCGGGGTTTCCGCTGCGGCGGCAACCTGCCCCGCCGCGGCCAGCATAGAAAATATCGCGGCTATCCTGAAAAAGCGCATCTTTCCTCCGGTGCGGGCAACGCTCGCCATACGGGCCGGATCTGCCGGCCCCGCGCTGACCCATGAAGCTATAATACCAAAAGTCGCGCAACGATATTAATCGCGGAAATCCTCCGCGGCGGGGCGCAAATTGCCAACCGGGCGGCAATTTCCTATCATTTAGAAATAGCCACCCGGGAGGAAAAAGTAAATGAAAAAAATATTGTTCCCGATCTTTGCCGCGCTGTTCCTGGCCGGCGGCACGCTGCAGGCCATTGAAGTGCAGGGGCACCGCGGCAGCCGCGGCACCCGTCCCGAAGACACGCTGCCCGCCTTCGAAGAAGCCCTGCGCGTCGGCGTGGACGTGCTGGAACTGGACCTGGGCGTCACCAAGGACAACGTGGTGGTGGTCTCGCATGAGCAGCATGTGAGCCCGGTGATCTGCCTGGATGCCGAAGGGAAAAAAATAGAGACCGCGCCGCTGATAAATTCGCTGACGCTGGAAGAGCTGAAGAAATACGACTGCGGCACGCTGAAAAACCCCAAATTCGAGCGCCAGGTCCCCGTGCCTGGCACCCGCATCCCCACCCTGGCCGAAGTGTTCGAACTGGCGGCCGCCTCTAAACACCCGGGCGCGGACAAAGTCCGGTTCAATATCGAAACCAAGATCAACCCGGGCCTGCCCGGCAATTCCCCCGCGCCGGCGGATTTCGCCCGGCTGGTGGTGGAGGTCGTAAAAAAATTCAACCTCGAAGACCGCGTTATCATCCAGTCTTTCGACTACCGCACGCTGGCCGAAGTAAAGAAGCTCTCCTCGAAGATCCTCAAGGCCCAGCTCACTTCCGACGACCTCGTCGCCCCCAAGGACGCGGTGAATTCCTCCGGCGCGGAAATACTCAGCCCGTATTTTGAATGGATCAACAAGGACATCGTGGAACTGGCGCACAAGGACGGCCTCCAGGTTATCCCCTGGACGCTCAATGAGCCGGCTTACTGGGACAAGGCCATCGAGTACGGCGTGGACGGCATCATAACCGACTATCCCGCCGACCTGATAGAATACCTGAAGGCCAAGAAATTGCGCTGAACGACGGCGCCGTTAAGGCAAAAAAACCGCGCCGGAGCCGGCGCGGTTTTTATTTTTCAGGAATACCGCGCGCGCCCTGCCGGCCCCGCCCGTCAGGGGAAACGGATGACGGGCAGCAGGCTGGCGTAGCTGTCCGTCCACGGCCGTACCCACCGGGAATTATAGGCAGCGATATCTTTCCACGCGGCCCCGCTTTCCAGCCGGCTTATTTTTTCCGCGTCGGCGCTCAGCGCCGCCCATTGCGTGCGCTGCACCTGGCCGCCGGCGGCGGGCGCGGCCTCCGCCTTCACCGCCGCGTGCAGGCCCAGGCTTTGCGCCAGGGCCGCCAGCACCGGCTTCAGGTCCAGGTACCTGTTGGAAATATGGCACAGGATGAGCCCGCCCGGCGCCAGCCTGCTTAAATACAGCTCGAAGGCTTCCCTGGTCAGCAGATGCACGGGAATAGCGCCGCTATTGTACGCGTCCAGCACTATCAGGTCGTGGCGGGCGCCCCCGGCGCTTTTCAGCGAAAGCCGCCCGTCGCCCGTAACCACGCTGATGACGGCCGGCGACCGTTCCAAAAAAGTGAAACGGTTGCGGGCTATGTCCGCCACGTCGGGATCCAGTTCGTAAAAAGTCATGGTCATGCCCCGCCGGCCGTAAGCCGCCATGGTCCCGGCGCCCAGCCCCAGCACGCCCGCGTCGTGAAGCTGCGGCCCGAAGAGCCGGAAGATATCGCCGATGGGCGCCTGCCGGTGATAATACAGCGTCGGCTCCAGCTCGCGCCGCGCGTCGAGGTACTGCAGCCCGTGCTCCGTATTGCCGTGCAGCAGAACGCGCGCGCCGTCTTTTTCCTCAACGCTGGAAATGCCGTAGAAATTGCGCAAGGTGAAGCCTTTAGTCCGCGCGGCGGCGTGCGCGCCCAGCAGGCCCGCGCCCAGCAGCGCGCAGCCGCCCAGCAGCAGCGCCGGCCTGAAGAACCGCCGGGCCCGCCAGCGCTGCCAGTCCCTTATCACCAGCGCCGCCAACGCCAGCGCCCCCGCTATCATCCAATCCAGCCCGATCCAACCCGCCCTGCGCCCCAGGTAAGGCAGCGCCACGCCCATCAGGACGCCGGCCAGGCAGCCGCCCGCTGAAATAGCCAGGTAATAGACCGAAGCCTGCCCGTCGTCAGAAGGCTTGTCCGCGGCCAGGGAGCCGTGGCAGATCATGGCTATCACCAGCAGCGCCGCCATGTTCAGGAAAAAGCCCAGGAAGCCCACGGCGGCGTCGCGCGCCGGCCCGCCCGCACCCACGGCCAGCGCCGCCGCGGCCAGCGCCGCCAGCCCGGCGGCGGCGGCCAGCGCCCGGCTCAGGAAACCCGCCCGGAAACCCCCGCGGCGGAAGTAAAGGATGAAGGTGCCGAGGTAGGCGGCCAGCGGCGCCATCCACAGCAGCGGCACCGCCGCCAGTTCCAGCGTAAGGAAATGAGCGGCCGCCAGCATGGCGGCGCAGGGCCCGGCGCTGAGCGCCAGCCAGCTCAGCAGCCGGCGCCCGGCAACGGGCGCGGCGGAGCGCGCGGCAAAGAGCCCGGCGGCCGCGGGCACCGCGGCGGGCAAGCACAACAAATGCCCCGCTGCGAACAGCGCGTAGCAGTATTGCCAGAGCCGGACCTGCGCTTCCAGCGGCAGCAGCGGTTCTATAAGGAAGGGATACCCCAGCAGCGCCGCCAGCGCCCCGGCGTTGGAGGCGGCGTAAAGCACGTACGGGTCTTTGCTCTCCGGGCGGCCCGCCGCGCTCAGCCAGCGCTGTATCACCGGCACGGTGGCCGACAGGATAATAAAAGGCAAACCTATGGAAGCCGCCAGCGCGGCCAGCAGCGCGGTGGCCGGGCTGGCGGTCAGCGCCGGTTCGGCGCGGATGGGCAAAGACAGCGCCGCCAGCGTCAGCGCGGCCAGGTGCAGCAGCGCCTGCCCGCGCACCGACAGCCGCCCGGCGCCAAGGTGGGCGTACAGGTAGCCCGCCAGCAGCGCGCCCTGGAAGAACATCATGCAGATGGTCCACACCTGGGCGCTGCCGCCGAAATACGGCAGCAGGATCTTGGCTATTAAAAGTTCAATTTCAAAAAGCAGGAAAGAACCGGAGAAAGCCAGCGCATGATAAGGGGAGAGCCGCCATTTGTCTGTCATGTTTGCCGCGGAATAAAGCTGCCGCCCGGCATCTGCGCCGCCGCGGCGGGTACCGCCGGCCGGCGCCGCGCCGCCGCGATAATTATTTCCCGGCGAACACGGCGTAAGCCCCGGGCGCCATTTTCAGCGAATACTTATTCCCGCAGGCCTTCAGCCCGAACCCACAGCTGATCTTGAGCGGCCCGGCTTTTTCCAGAGCAGCCGCGGCTACGGACATTTCCCTTAGCGCGCCTGAATTGTTCAGGAAGCAGACCACCTGCCCGGCTCCCGGCAAAAAACGCCGGAAAGCCAGCACGCTGCCGTCGCAGTATTCCCTGAGGAAAGCGAACTTCCCGCTCTGCAGCGCCGGGCTGCCGCGGCGCAGCGCGGCCAGTTGCTTGTAAAGTTTCAGCAGCTCCAGGTCCCACTGCTTTTTATCGTTCCAGGGCATGGTGCGCCTGGTGCCGTGGTCCAGCGTGCCCTGCAGGCCGATCTCCTCGCCGTAATAAACATTTATGGCGCCCGGGAACAGGAAGCTGAACACCGCGGCCAGCCGCGCGCGCTGAGCGTCGTGGCCGTAAGTGTCGGCCGTCCGGTCGGTGTCGTGGCTGGACATTATGTTCATCTGCACCAGCGTGGTCTCCCAGTTGTATAGGCCCAGCAGTTTTTCTATGGCGGCCATGAAAGCCTTCTGGCCCATGGGCCGCAGCTTGCGCCCGTCGTACAAATGGGAAAGCTTCAGCTTTTCCGCGCCGAAATGCGCGATGCAGGCGCTGCTGAGCTGGTAGTTCATCACCGCGTCGAACTGGTCGCCCCTGAGCCAGCGCTGCGCCGGGCCCCAGATCTCGCCGGCGATGTAGCAGCCGGGGTTTATTTTTTTGCACACCCGCCGGAATTCCCGCCAGAAAGAATCGTCGTTTATCTCATGGGGCACGTCCAGCCGCCAGCCGTCTATGCCGAACTTGAGCCAGAACGCGGCCACGTCCAGGATGAATTTGCGCACCTCGGGATTTTTGGTATTGAACTTGGGCAGGGCGGGCAGGTCCCACCAGCAATGGTAGTTGGGCTTCTCGCCGCCGGAGAGGTTGTAGGCTTTCACCGGGTAACTTTGCACGCGCCACCAGTTGCGGTAAGGCGAATCCGGGCCGTTCTCCAGCACGTGGTTGAACTGGAAGAAGCCGCGGCTGGCGTGGTTGAACACGCCGTCGAGGATCACCTTTATGCCGCGCCGGTGCGCGGCGTCGATAAACGACTTTAAAGCCTTGTTGCCGCCCAGGATGGGGTCCACGGTGTAATAATCGTGGGTGTGGTAGCGGTGGTTGGCCGCCGACGTGAAAACAGGATTGAAATAGACCGCGTCCACGCCCAGGCCGCGCAGGTAGTCCAGCTTTTGCTCCGCGCCTTTGAGGTTGCCGCCCTTGAAGCCGTACGGCGTGGGCGGGCTGTCCCATTTCTCGAACACGCCGGCTATGCCCGCGTCCCCGGCTTTGGCGAAGCTGTCCGGGTAGATCTGGTAGATCACCGCGCCTTTTATCCAGTCGGTATTTTTCACGGTTTCTTTCCTTTAAGCTTGAGGGCGGCGGCCAGGCTCTGGCGGGCCATGGCCATGCCCGGGTTTATCTCCAGCGCGCGCTGAAAATACGGGATGGCTTCTTCGGCGCGGCCCATCCGGAACAGGGCGGCGCCGATATTGTTATAGGTTTCGGGCCGGGTATTGTCCAGCCGCAGCGCCTCGCTGTACTGGGCCACGGCTTCGCCGAACCGGTTGAAGTCCAGCAGGAAATTGCCGTAATTGTCGTGCGCTATGGCGCGGTCCGGGGCCAGGCGTATGGCGGCCAGGAACCAGGGCTCGGCCTGGTCCCACTTTTTCAGCCGGTACAGCGTCAGCGCCAGGTTCGAAGCGGCCGAGTAGAGCGTCGGCTTGTCGCGCAGGGCCTGCTCATAGTTCACCTGCGCCTCTTCCAGCAGGCCGCGGCGCAGGTACACTTCCGCCAGGCCGCAGCGCACGTCGCCGTTGCGGGGCTCCAGCCGCAGGGCTTCATTGTACTGGGCTTCGGCTTCGGCATAACGGCCCTGGTCCGCCAGCAAATTGCCGTAATTGCCGCGGGCGGCCGGGAAGTCGGGCTTAATACGCAGCGTCTCCCGGTACTGGCGCTCGGCCTGGTCCCAGCTCTTGAGGCCCGCCAGCGCATTGGCCAGGTTGTACGAGACAAAAGCGTAATCCGGCCGCAGCGCCAGCGCGCGGGCGTAGGCGACCGCCGCCTCGGCGTTGCGCCGCTGCCGGAAATAGACGTCGCCCAAATTGTTATAGGCCAGCGAAGACCCGGGCGCCAGCGGCACGGTGTAGGTCCAGAGCGTCTCCGAATTTTTCCAGCGCGCCGTCTGCGTCCAGGTAAGCCGCGCCGACAGCGCCACCAGCAGCACCGCGGCCGGCACGGCCAGGGCGCGCGCGCCGCGCCCGGCGGCCAGCCAGCGCGCCAGCAGGCCCCCGGCCAGCAGCGCCCAGCCGCCGCAGGCCAGGTAGGAATAGCGGTCCGCGGCGAAATGCGAACCCATCTTCACAAAGCCCAGCACCGGCGCCAGGAAAGCCAGGTACGCCGCGGCGGCCGTCACCAGGCCGGGCCAGCGGGCGCGGAATTTATAGATCAGCGCGGCGGCCGCGATGACCGCGGCGCCGCACAGCAGGAAGGGCCAGCCGTAAGGATCGAAGGACGCGGGCACTTCGTAGATAGGCAGCAGGCCCGACGGCAGCAGCGTTTTCCAGAGGTAAAAGACCGTGCCGTAAGCCGCCTGCGCCAGGCGCTGCGCCGGGCCGAACTCGGACAGCTGGAAAGTGGCGGCGGAATTGTACTGTCCGAACAGGCCCACGAACCCGGCCAGCAGCCCGGCCGCCAGGAAAGGCAGCTTCTCCAGCAGCACCGGGCGCGACTCCGGCGCCAGCCAGGTTTTAGGGGAGGCCGGCAGCCGCCTGAGCGGGTATACGTCCAGCGCCAGCAGCACGAAGGCGAAACCCACGCCGATGGCCTTGGACAGCAGGGCGGCGCAGTAAAGCGCCAGCGCCTGCCTCAGCCGGCGCACTCGCAGCGCCGGCTCGGCCGCGGCCCTGAGGTAAAACAGCAGCGCCGCCAGGTAAAAAGCCCCGCTCAGCACGTCGCGCCGCTCGGTGATCCAGGCCACCGACTCCACCCGCAGCGGGTGCGCCGCGAAGATCAGCGCCGCGAAAGCCGCGGCCCAGCGCAGGTCTTTCTCTTCAGCCGGCTCGGGGCGGGCAAGGCGCAGCAGGCGCAGGCCCGCGGCGTAGAACAGCCCGGCGTTGAGGCTGTGCAGCAGCACATTGGTCAGGTGGTAACGGGCGGCGTTCATGCCCCACAGCACATAGTCCAGGCCGCAGCTCAGCCAGGTAAGCGGCTGGTAAGGCCCGCCCAGGAAAGTGGTGAACATCCAGTACAGCTGCCGCGGCCCCAGCCCGCGGTAATTCAAATTGTTGAGGAAATTGAAATCGTCGTCCCAGTCCAGGAACTCGCCGTGCAGGATGGGCAGAAAGGCCAGGAAAGCGACGCAGACCACCGCCAGCAGCTGCACTCCGCCCGGGAAGGGACCGGCCCCGGCGCCCTGCTCCTGCCTGCCGTGCCCGGGCTTAATCTTCCGCATCCGGCCCGTCCGCCACTATTTTTTTCTTTCCGGAGGCCGCCCAGGTGAGGTAAGCGTGCATATAGGCGTCCAGGTCGCCGTCCATCACGGTCTGGATCTGGGAAGTTTCCTGGCCGGTGCGCAGGTCCTTGACCAGCTGGTAGGGCATGAAAACGTAGGAGCGGATCTGGTGGCCCCAGCCTATGGCGCCCTTGGCGTCGTAGCGGCGCTCCATCTCGCTGCGCTTCTTGTCCATTTCCACTTCGTACAGGCGGGCCTTGAGCATCTTCATGGCGGTCTCGCGGTTCTGGTGCTGGCTGCGCTCTATCTGACAGGCCACCACTATGCCCGACGGGATATGCGTCAGGCGCACCGCGGTCTCCACCTTGTTCACGTTCTGGCCGCCGGCGCCGCCGCTGCGGAAAGTGTCAAGCTTGATATCCTTGTCTTCCACCTTTATCTCTATCACGTCGTCGATGTCGGCCAGCACGTCGATGGAGGCGAAAGAGGTGTGGCGGCGCTTATTGGAGTCGAAAGGCGAGATGCGCACCAGGCGGTGCACGCCGATCTCGCTCTTCAGGTAGCCGTAGGCGTATTTGCCGCGGATAAAAGCCGTAACGCCGCGCACGCCGGCCTCTTCGCCCTGCAGCATGTCGGTTATGGAAAAAGTGAAACCCTTGCTGGCCGCCCAGCGCGTGTACATGCGCAGCAGCATCTGCGCCCAGTCGCAGGCCTCGGTGCCGCCGGCCCCGGCGTGGATGCTTAATATGGCGTCGTATTTATCCAGTTCGCCGGAGAGCTTCAGCTCGAAATCCAGCGCCGTCAGTTTTTTCTCCACCGCCGCCAGGCCTTCCATGATATGCGGCAGCTCGGAGGCGTCGCCCGCGTCGCGGGCCAGCTCGAAATGCACCTGGAAATCCTCCATCTCGCGCGCCAGGCTGTCGAGCATGTCCACGCTTTTCTTAAGATCGTTGAGCTCTTTTAAATGCACCTGGGCTTTCTGCGTGTCTTCCCAGAAACCGTCGGCGCCGCTCTGCGCCTCTTTTTCGCGCAGCGTGGCGCGCTTGGCTTCCAGGCCGAAAAGGCGCGCGGAGTCGCCCAGAAAAGCGTCGAGTTCGGCCAGCTTGTTGGCCACGTCCTTGAGTTCCAGTGTTCCTGCCATAACACTATTTTACAATACTTGCGCCTCCGGCCAGTACGGTATCGTTACTTCAGCCGGAGCGGCCCGGTAGAGATTTACATGCCCATCGCTGATCAGATCAAGGTCCGCTGCCGGCTTTAAAAAAAAAGGCCCTGTCCGCATATAGGTCTTTTGGCCTAGTCCAGCCTAGGCCTTTCGACACTTAAGGAAAAGACTTTTGGCACTTACAATATTGCCAGGTACACACGGGCACGCGCCCGGCAACTGCTCATCATATAAGGCAAACAAATGATTAAAAATGCAAAACGGTTGTTGAATTCTGCGGCATTCCTCTCCTTCTTCTGCTCTTCAGCCCTCGCGCTCGGCGCCCCCCCTGCGGCCAACTTCATCACCGGCTCGGCCGCCTGTCCCGGCGCGCTGACGGCGCTGCTGGCCTCCGCCGCCCCGGCAGGCAATTATGTACTGTCGGCGGAAAACATAAGGATCTCGCCTCCGGCCCCCGTACCGGCACTGGAGCACAACCGCGCCGCAGGCCCCAAGCCCGGCAAAAGCTTCTCCCCCGTAATACAGGACCAGGTCAGAACGAAGCTGATAATGAAACTGATCACGGACATTTACAACGGCACCCCCCTGCCCTATGCGCAGGATGGCGCGGCCTTCAAGAACAAGGAAGGCCTGCTGCCGGCGCAGCCCCTGGGTTATTACCGCGAGTACACCCTGATCACCGGCAACGCCCCGCACAGCGTTGTGATCGGCGCAACCACCTACCCCGTGTCCCCGGACCAAGGCGCCCGCGGCTCGGAGCGGATAATGATCGGCGGCGGCGAAAAGATATTTTACACCCCGGACCACTACAGGACCTTCATACCGCTGACCGTGGTGTACTGAGCGTGCCGGCCCCCGGCGGGGAAGTTCTTTTTCTGAACCTGCGCGCCGCCGGCGCGCAGGAGTTGGAGCGAAGGTTCCCTCCCCCCTCTTATTTCATAGCTTATGTCGACGGCGCGGGCATTCCCGGCAAGGCGGCGCTCATGGACGCGCTGGCCGCGGCTTTCCGGTTCCCAGCCTATTTTGGGAAGAACTGGGACGCGCTGCTCGACTGCCTGCGCTCCCTGCCCGTAGAGCTCCCCGCCAAAGGCTATGTGCTGGCCGTAAAGAACTCGGAAAGCTTCCTCGCGGCCTCTCCCGGAGATCTGGAAGCTTTTACGGACATAGCGTCCGAAGCCCGTTCATTTTTAAGGGAAAAGACGGGCACGGATCTCGTCATAGGGCTGCTGTGACCCGCAGGCACGGGGTTCAGGCCTTTGCCGGCTTTTAAATTTTTATTCCGGTCAGTATTTAATAGAATTATAGGGTGAAGGACCGGATCCTGGAAATACGCAAAAAAATTGACGCCCTGGACGGACGCATAGCCGGCCTGCTGGCGAAGCGCTTCAGCCTGGCCCGGAGCATCGCCCGCGAAGGTCTTAAAAAAAAGATCACGGACCGCGCCCGTGAGCGGCAGGTGCTGGCGCATGCGGCCGCCGCCGCGGGGAAGCCCGCCTTCAGGATGGGGGCCCGCGCCGTTTTCACGGAGATCATCCGCCAGTCAAAAAAACTGCAAAAATGCTGATACACCTGACCCCCTCCGCCACACGGGAAGAAAAGGCGGCCATAAAAAAACGCCTGGCGGCGCTGCTGCCCGGCGCAAAAGCCGCAGCCGCCGCCGGCGGCATAAAAGTTTCAGGCTTCAGCCCGGAACTGGCGGCCGACGCGGCGCCGCTGCTGGAAAACATGCCCGGCGTGACGGCGGTAGAGCAGACCGCGCAGGAACTGTGCCCGCTGGCCTGCGCCCGGCGCTCCCAAACCGCTAAAAAACCGCTTAATTTCCAGGCCGGCCCGGTGCTCATCGCCGGCCCCTGCGCCGTGGAAGACGAAGCCTCCTACCTGGCCTCGGCGCTGGCCCTTAAAGCCGCCGGAGCCCACGCGCTGCGCGCGGCCATTTTCAAACCCAGGTCTTCCCCCTACGCTTTCCAGGGCATGGGCTTCGCCGGGCTGGATACCATAGCCAGGGCGAAAAAACTCACCGGCCTGCCGCTGGTCACCGAGACCACGGACCCCAGGCAGATAGAAAAACTGGCGGCCGTCTGCGACGTGCTGCAGATAGGCGCGCGCAACATGCGCAATTACGACCTGCTCAAAGAAGCGGGGCGCTGCGGCCGGGCGGTGCTGCTCAAGCGCGCCATGTACGCCACGCTCAAAGAATGGCTGCTGTCGGCCGAATACCTGCTCAAGTACGGCGCGAAGAACCTTATCCTCTGCGAGCGCGGCAACTCCGTTTTCACTTCGGACAGCCCCGGCCTGGATTTCGACATGCTGCTGGCGGCGAAAAAGCTCACCGGCCTGCCGGTGCTGGCGGACCCCAGCCATTCAACCCGCGACCGCGGCCGCGCTTACGCCCTGGCTCTCAAAGCCGCGCGGGCCGGCGCCGACGGGCTGCTGGTGGAAGCCAGCCTTTCACCGGCTACGGCCAGGGTGGACGGCAGGCAGACTTTGACCATGGAAACATTTTCTAAACTGGCCGGCGCGATCCTGTGCGAACAAAAATGATCCGGGCCGGCCTTTTCGGCCGCCCGCTGTCCAATTCCCTCTCGCCCGAGGTTTTCGGGACCTTCGCGCGCCTGACCGGCGCCGGGATAGCTTACGAGCTGCGCGAAACCGAAGCCTCCAACCTCGCCGCGGAAATAGAAAGCGCCCGGGCCTGCGGCTGGTGCGGCTTCAACGTGACCATTCCTCATAAAGGCGCCGTGCTGGCCATGCTGAACCTGCCGGACCCGGCGGCCACGGCGGCGGGGGCCGTCAACGCGGTGCGCTTCGGCAGGGCGGGCCTGGAAGGGCTCAATACCGACGCCCGGGCGCTGCTGCAGGCTTTTGACCGCCAGGCTATACAGGTCAGCGGCAAGGCAACGGCGGTTTTCGGCGCCGGCGGCGCGGCGGGAGCCGCGGGCTGGGCCTTGGGCCGGTCCAGGGCGGCCTCGGTAGCCATACTGGCCAGGGACCAGGGCCGGGCCGGACGGCTGGCAGGGCGCCTGGCGGAGCGCTTTCCCGAAACTATTTTCTCGGCCGGGCCTTTCGCCGCCCCGGCCGGCACGCCCGATATCGTAGTGAACGCCACCCCCATAGGCATGTACTCGCAGGCCGCGCTGCCATTCACCCCCCGCCCGGGCTGCGTCTGCGCGGATTTCGCCTACGCCCAGGGCGGCACGGAATTTATCCGCGCGGCCACAGCGGCCGGGGCCGTCACCGTGGACGGGCTGGAACTGCTGGTGGCGCAGGCGGCGCTGTCGCTGAAATTCTGGACCGGCCTGCCGGGCGGAGATATTGTAAAATTCTGCGGGGAGGCCATGAGCCTGCTCCTGCGGGGAAAGTGAAGGGGGATCCATGCTTCGTTACCTTACGGCCGGCGAGTCCCACGGCGAAACCATAACCGGGATACTCGACGGTTTTCCTGCGGGAGTGCCCGTCACCGCCGCGCACATAGCCGCCCAGCTCCGGCGCCGCAGGCTGGCCCCCGGCCGCGGCCCGCGCCAGGCTTACGAAACCGACGCCGTCTCGATAACCGCCGGCGTATACAACGGGCTGACCACCGGCGCCCCCATAGCCGTGAGCCTTAAGAATTCAAAGCCGCTGGGCAAACTTCCTTTTTCTTCCACGCCCCGGCCGGGCCACGCCGACCTGGCGGGTATGCTTAAATACGGCATCCTCAACGCCGCCCTGATCCGCGAGCGGGCCAGCGCGCGCGAAACGGCGGCCCGGGTGGCGCTGGGCACTTTCGCGCTGCGGCTGCACGAGCTGCTGGGCATCCGGTTCCGCTCCCGCGTGGTAAGCCTGGGCGCCGATCACGCGCCGACGCCAAAAAAGATCTCCGCGGCCCTGGCGGCCGCGCGCCGGGCGGGGGATACGCTGGGCGGCGTTTTCGAACTGGACGTCTGCGGCCTGCCGGCCGGGCTGGGAGGCTACTCCCAGGGCGACCTGCGGCTGGGCTCGAGGCTGGCGGCGGCCTTGCTGGCGATAAATTCCGTCAAAGGTTTCGCGGTGGGCGGCGGCTTCGGACTGGCGGACCTCGGCGGCGCGCAGGCCGCCAAAGAACCGCTGCTCTCCGGCGGGCTGGACGGCGGCATGACCAACGGCGGCGTGCTGACGCTGCGCTGCGCCGTAAAGCCGGTGCCGGGGCTGGCGGCGGGCGCGCAGAGCGTGGACCTTAAAACTTTCAAAAAAACCGCCGTGAAGTCTTTGACCTCCGACACCACGGCCGTCTTCGCCGCGGCGGTGATAGCCGAGCACGCGGCGGCGCTGGAACTGGCCGCCGCCGTGCTGGAAAAGTTCGGCGGCGACTCGCTGGCCGAGATACAGCCCCGGTTAAGCGAATGGCGCAGGAAAACGGGGCAGGTGCTCGACCGCCTGTGAAGAACATTTACCTGGCCGGCTTCATGTGCGCCGGGAAAACCCTTACGGGCCGGGCGCTGGCCCGGCTGCTGCGGCGGCCGTTCTGCGATTCGGACCAGGCGCTGGAAAAGGAATACGGGAACACGATAGCCGGCCTGGTCCGGGAGAAAGGTTTGGCCGGCTTCAGGAAAGCCGAAGCCGCGGCGGTAAAAAAAATAGCCGCGCGCGGCGGCCTAGTGGCGGCGCTGGGCGGCGGAATTTATCCCTCGCCCAGGTGGAAAAGAAGGCTCGGCGAGTCGGGCGTGACGGTTTACCTGCACTGCCCCTGGCCGGAACTTAAGGGTAGGCTCAGGACCGCGCGCGGCGCGCGGCCCTTATTGGCCGGCGACTGGGCCGCCGCCTGCCGGCGGGCCGCGGCGCTTTACCGCAAGCGGCTGCCCTTCTACCGCCGGGCGGAACTGACAGTGAACACCGCGGGCCTGACCCCGCGCGCGGCGGCCGTAAAAATAAAGACGCTGCTGGCGAAAAGAGCGGAGTTAAATTTATGAAAACTTTCAAATTCACGGTGAGTTCCCGGCGCACGGTCAACGCGGCCGTGGGCCGGGACATGGCCGATATCCCCGCCCTGTACCCGCAATTATTCGCCGCCGCGGACAAGGTCTGCCTGGTGGTGGACGGCGGGTCGCCCAAGAGCCTCCGGGCGCGGGCCCTTAAGCTTTTTCCCTTCAAGAGCACCGGTTACTACGCCTACGAGCTGCCGCCGTCGGAGACCGCCAAGACGCTGGAGCAGGCGGGCAAGCTGTGCGCCTTCCTGTTCGCCCGCGGCTTCTCCCGCAATTCGCTGCTCATAGCGGCGGGCGGCGGCGCGGCCACCGACCTCACCGGCTTCGCGGCTTCCATCTATATGCGCGGGATAAACTGGATCAGCGTCCCCACCACTTTCCTGGCCCAGATCGACGCGGGCCTGGGCGGCAAGACCGCCGTGAACCTGGGCGGCGCCAAGAACATAGCCGGCACTTTCCACCAGCCGGCGCTGGCGGTATGCGATACCGCTTTCCTGGACTCGCTGCCGCACGCGGAACTGCGCTCGGGCGCCGGGGAGCTGGCCAAATACGCCATGATAGGCCCCGCCGCGCTGCGGCGTACCATAGAGCGCAACCTTTCCCATACCCTGGCCGGCGACATGGCGGCGCTGACGGCCTGCGTTACCGCCTGCGCCGCTTTTAAACTGCGCATCACCGCCCGCGACGAGCGGGACGAGACCGGCCTGCGGGAAGCCCTGAATTTCGGCCACACCGCCGGCCACGCCTTCGAAGCCCTGGCCGCCGGGCGGCTGGCGCACGGCGCGGCGGTGGCCCGCGGCCTGCGCTGCGCGCTGCTGCTGTCCGCGCAGGCCGGGCTGCTGCCCCCCGCCGCTTTCAAAAAGCTGGACGCCATCATAACCGCCTTGCGCCTGGACCCTCCGCCGGCCATACGCTGGGATTTTAATAAATTCCTGGCGCTGGTCTCCAAGGATAAAAAAGCGCGCGGCGCGGAGAACCGCTTCATCCTTATTAAAGGCCCGGGCCGCCTGGCCGCCGCCGAGAATATAGCGCCGGCCGCGCTCAAAAAAGCTTTTTACGGAGCCCTCAAATGAATATCCTGGTCATACACGGTCCCAGCCTGCATTTGCTGGGCAAAAGAGAACCTGAACTTTACGGGCGCGCTACCCTTAAACAGCTGGACGCCCGGATCAAGGACCGCGCCGCGGCCCTGGGCGCGAAGATACGCTCATTCCAGAGCAACAGCGAGGGCGGGATAATAGACCTGCTAACCGCCAACTCCGGCTGGGCGCAGGCCCTGGTGATAAACCCGGCGGCCTACACCCATTACAGCTACGCCATCCGCGACGCCATAAAAGCCGTGGGGCTGCCGGCGGTGGAAGTGCACCTAACCGATATTTCCCGGCGCGAACCGTGGCGCAGGATTTCCGTTATAAAGCCGGTCTGCGCGGCGCAGTTCAAAGGCGGCGGCGCTGATTCGTATTTGAAAGCGCTGGAGTACTGCGTAAAGAAGCTGAAGGCCGCTTAGCTGTTCCCGGAGACGCCCCGAACCCCGCTGGTATTTTATCCCGATATGAAAAGCTACACTCCGCCGCCCGACAAATCTATCACGCTGCGCGCCCTGCTCCTGGGCGCCATCGCCGCCGGGCGCACCGTGGTCAGCAACCCGCTGAGCTGCGCGGATACCGCCGCCGCCGTCAGGTGCCTGCGCGCGCTGGGCGTAAAACTGCTGGTTTCAAAGAACAAGATCATCGTCGAAGGCCGCGGCCACTACGGCCTGCTGCGGCCAGGCGGCCCGCTGCAGGCCGGCGAGGCCGGCGCGGTGGCCCGCTTGCTGGCCGGCATCCTGGCCGGGCAAAGCTGGCCTTCGAAGATAAACGGTTCCGGCTCCCTGCTGCGGCGGCCCATGGCCCGCGTGGCCGCCCCCCTCGCGCTGATGAGCGCGCGGGTAACGACGCGCGCGGGTAAACTGCCCCTTGAAATACGGCCCGCGGCGCTCAAAGGCATAAGATATACCCTGCCCGTGGCCAGCGCGCAGGTAAAATCCGCCATCCTGCTGGCCGGCCTCTACGCCTCGGGGGAAACCGTCATAAAAGAACCGGTTCCGTCGCGCGACCATACCGAACGCCTGCTGGGACATTTCGGCGCGCGCATAGCCCGGCGCGGTAAAACCATAACGCTGATACCCGGGCCCCTTAAAAGCGCCCGGCTCGCAGTACCCGGCGACATTTCCGCCGCCGCGCCTTTCATCGCCGCCGCGCTGCTTTCCGGCCGCGGGCTCCTTATAAAGGATGTCGGCCTGAATCCCTCCAGGCTGGGGTTCCTCAGAACGCTGAAAAAAATGGGCGCTTCCTTCAGGATCACGCAGGGGCGGGCGGCGCCGGAACCGGCCGGAGACATACTGGTTTATCCCGGCAAACTCAGGGGCGCAGCGGTCGGGGCCTCCGGGATCCCCGCCATGATAGACGAACTCCCACTGCTGGCTGTGCTGGCGGCGGCGGCCCGCGGCCGTACCATTATCCGCGGGGCCGGCGAACTGCGCCACAAAGAATCGGACAGGATACGGTCTACGCTGGCCCTGCTGGCAGCTCTGGGCGCCGACGCGAAGTACCGCAAAGGCGCGCTGGAGATCCAGGGAACCTGTCTTTTCCGCGGCGGCGCTTTCGAGCCCGCGGGCGACCACCGCCTGGCCATGGCCGCGGCCGCGGCCGGCATCTGCGCCGCCGCGCCCCTGCGGATAAAGGGCCGGGGCTGCGTCAGGAAATCATACCCGGCGTTTTTCGCCGACTTTAAAAAAACCTTCTTATGCTGAACATCCTTGCTGCTTTAAAACTTCACCCCCGGAAAACGGCCGCGGCGCTGGCCGGCGCCGTTTTCCTTGCCAGCGCGGTTTACCTGCTGTGGCTGCCCGACGTAAAACCGCTCAAAAAGACTAACCCGGCGGTAACCTCCTATATGCTGATCAAGGAAAAGCAGGCGGCGGCCCAGGGCAAAAAACTGGGCCGCAACCTGGTCTGGACCCGCTGGGACGGGATCTCGGAAAATTTAAAACACGCCGTGCTGGTGGCGGAGGACGGGGATTTTTACCGGCACAAGGGCGTGGAGTGGAACAGCACCTGGGAAGCCATCAAGACCGACGTGAAAACCAGGCGCCTGGCGCGCGGCGGCAGCACGATAACCCAGCAGCTGGCCAGGAACCTCTACCTGTCCCCGTCGAAGAACCCGCTGCGCAAGATCAAGGAGATCCTTATCGCCCGCAGGCTGGAGGCCGTGCTGGGCAAGCGCCGCATCTTTGAAATTTATCTCAACGTAGCCGAATGGGGCAAAGGGATCTACGGCGCCCAGGCGGCAGCCATGGCGTATTTCGGCAAGAACGCCTCCGACCTGACGCCGGAAGAAGGGGCGGCCCTGGCGGCCGTGCTGCCCAGCCCCCGGCGCTACAGCCCCACCAGGGGCACGCGCTTCATGGAGCGGAGGAAGAGCCAGATAGTGAGGCGGATGCGCGCCTCCGGCTACCTGCCAGAAGAGGCGCAAGAGGAGGACCTGGAAGTATCGCTGGAAGAGGTGACAGCCAGCACCGACGCGGTAACTCCGCCCCCCGCGGAGCCGGCCCTTGTGCCGGCCGAACCGGCCGCTGAGGAACGAACCGCCCGGCCGGAATAAACCGACCGGGCGATACCGGCCCTCCGCGAACAGGAGCGGCTCAGGCTTTTTTCTTGAACCACCCTTTTGTCTTTTCTTTTATCGGAACCAGGTACTTCTCGGGCGCCTTGGTAAACATTTCCACCAGCGGCCCGGCGGAAAAGTAATAGGTCTTGCCTTTATAATCCACGGCGGGAGTGGACTCCGTTATTTTTATAGGCGCCTGGGTGACAGCGCAGCGCACCTCTTTGCCCACTTCTTCTTTGGAGATCTTATGCAGCGCCGCCCCGCCCGCCGCGGGAGCGGCAGCGACAGCGGGAGCAACAGCGGGAGCGACAGCGGGAGCGACAGCGGGAGCGACAGCGGGAGCGACAGCGGGAGCCGCAGCCGCTGCGGGCGCGGCGGGAGCGGCGGCTACGGCCGGCGCGGCGGCGGACGCTACCGGGGGCTCTTTGAGCAGCACGCCCACTTTCGGCATTTTTTCCAGGATCTTGCCGTCTTTATGTATCAGCTTCGGAGCCTGGTTGTGCAGGGCGGAACTAAGGTCCGCACCGGAGTCGTGCATTTTCATATGCTTGCCTGATTTCCAGTATTTGGATTTTGACAGGTCGTACACGATCCCGTCCACCGCTACATACACCGGCATGCCGTCTTTGCCGTTATACTTTTTAAGTTCCTCGGCGGTAAATTTTTTATTCTTCCAGGCGTCCGGAGCGGGAGCCGCCGCTGCCGCAGGAACCGGGGCCGCTGCTTTTGCCGCCGGGGCCGCCGCCTTTACCGCCGGAGCTTTTTCCGCCGCAGGAACCGGCCCCGCGGCCGCCATACCGAGACACAGCGCTAATAACGCAGTTTTTTTCATTTTATTCTCCCTAAAGACGCCATTACTTCAAAGCTTCCAGCAGGGCCGCCCCGTATTTTTTCGCCGGCAGCGGGCCGTCGGCCGTAATAAGTTTTCCGTCAATTTCCAGGTCGGCGCCGGTAAATTTGCCGCCGCCTTTTTCCACTTCGCCCGCGCCGTCGGGCCAGCAGGCCGCTCTTTTCCCCTTCAGCAGCCCGGCATGCGCCAGCACTACCGGCGAAATGCAGATGGCGCCTATAAGTTTGCCGGCCGCGGACGCGGCGCGAAAAAGGGCGTGGACTTTCGGATTATCCAGGTGCTCCAGCGCGCCCGGCCCGCCCACCAGCGTAAGGGCGTCGTAATCGGCCGGAGCGATCTCGTCCACGGTCTTATCCACTTCAGCCGTGGCGCGGAATTTGCCCCGCGCCAGCCCCCTGGCGGTGGAAACCGTGACCACCTTGTGCCCGCCGGCCTCGAGGATCCTTTTCGGCTCCGTGTATTCCTCGTCGCGGAAACCCTGGAACGCGATGAACATGGCTATTTTTTTCATATCTCCCCCTTTGAACGAACCCGCCCCGCCGGCCGCGCCCGCAACTTCAGGCCCAGCCGCGCAGGAAGAAATACCGCGCTACCACCTTAAACAGGTACAGCTTGTTGGGAACGTTAGAGAGCACCCGCAGGAACTGCACCGGGCGGTGATAGAAACTATTCCCGGCCTCTTCCATTATGTCCCTCAGGTCGCTGTCGGAAACGGCCGAAAGGTTCACCGAGAAATTGAAATAATTCGCCCCGGTATCCGCCTTCTGTGCGCTGATCTTGTTGCGGGCCATTTCATACAGCGCGGTATTGGGCCTGGGCGTCACGAAAAAGAAGTTGGCCTGGTGGAAGGGCACTTCCCGGGCGAAGCGCGCCGTGGAGAGCAGCTCCTCTTTGGTCTCGTCCGGGAAGCCCAGCATGAAGAAACCGCAGACGATGATCCCCTGCGCGTAGGTGAACCTGATGATCTGCCGGGCTTTTTCCAGGTCGAGGTTCTTGCCGATGCGCCGCTGCACGGCCGGCGAGCCCGACTCGATGGCGTAGGCCAGCGCGTGGGTGCCGGCGGCCCTGAGCTTGAGCACCAGTTCCTCGTCCATCCGGTCTACGCGCAGCCCGTTGGGGAAGGAGATCTTTATTTTTATCCCGCGCCGGACTATCCCGTCGCAGATGGCCTTGGCGCGCGGCAGGTCGATATTGAAGATATCGTCGGTTATCTCTATTTCGCCGACGCCGTATTTCTCCACCAGCAGCTCTATCTCCCGCAGCACGCTGTCTACGCTGCGCAGCCTGGTCTTTTTTCCGAAGATGTTGTGGCAGTAGACGCAGCCGTAAGGGCAGCCGCGCGAAGTGAACAGAGGCATGATCCTTTCGGAGTAAGGGAAAGGGTTCTGCGAGTGCCGGACCCAGAGGTGGAAATATTTTTCCACGTCCACCAGGTCCCAGGCCGGCATGGGCAGGGAATCGATATCCTCGATGACGGGCCGCCGGGGATTTACCGCGGGCCGGCCGTCTTTTTTATACGCCAGGCCGGCCAGGCCGGCAACCTCGCCGCCTTGGGCCAGGGCGGCGGCCAGTTCGCAGGCGGTGCCTTCCCCTTCGCCCAGCACCGCGAAATCTATATTCGGGTCCCCCACCGCCTCCTCGGGGCTTGTAGTGGCGTAAGGGCCGCCTACCACGACCTTGCACCGGGGCGCGGCTTCTTTGGCCAGGCGCGCCAGGGCATGGATGAACTCCGCTTCGGTGCTCATGCCGGTCAGGCCCACCAGGTCGGGGGCCAGGTCCCGGATGCGCGCGGAGATCTCTTTATGGTTCAGGCGCAGCATCCTGGCGTCCAGCACGGACACTTCGCCGCAGCCCGCCTGCCTGAGGGCGGCGGCCACGTACAGCAGGCCCAGGGGCAGGCTTGCGCAGACGGGGCGGAAAGAGAAAGTGCGGGGGTTGGGCTGGATGAGCAGGATCTTCATAGGATATACGACAATAATACAATACTGCCGGCCGATATAAAAGCGGGCGCATTTTTATATAATCAGCAGAGTTACCGCGCTGCGTGCGCAAGCCCGCGCGGGGAGACGGGGGCTATGAAAAAACTGGATGTTTCCGTGCTGGTCGTAGACGACAACGAGGATATGCTCGACCTCTGCCTGCGCATCCTGGGCGGCATCTGCGACAGCGTTGAGGGGGCGGGTTCCAGCGCGGCCGCGCGCGCGGCTTTCCGCTCCAGGAAGTTCGACCTCCTGCTGACCGACATAAACATAGACGCCGGGGGCGACGGCGTGGCCCTGGCCTCCGAGATCCGGACGCTTTCGCCGTCCACCCGGGTGATAATAATGACCGCCGACCCCACCCTCGAGACCGCCATAGGCGGCCTGAAGAGCGGGGCCATGGAGTATATAGTAAAACCTTTTTCACCCGAATACCTGGAAAGCGTAGTGCGCAACACCTTTGAAAGGTCCAGGCTTTTTTCGGAACTGGAAAGGGAAAAAGCCCTCAAGGCCGAGCTTGAGACCGCTTACGCGCAGCTGAAGAATTCGGAAAACGTCAAGGACGCTTTCCTGGCCCGGATAAACCACGAGCTGCGCACCCCGCTGGCCGTAGCGCTGACTTCCATAGAGCTGCTGGGCCCGGAACTCAAGGGAACCAGGGCCGAAGAGCTCTGGCAACGCGCAGACGGAGCGCTTAAGAACCTGCGCCTGGCCATAGAAGAGCTGCTGCTCTTCAGCGAACTGCTCAAGGAGCGCCCGGAGCTGAAGAAAAAACCAGCCGACCTGCTGGCGCTGCTGGAAGAGTCCGCGCGGAGCCTCGCTTTCCTGTACCAGGACATGGGAGTCTCCCTCTCTGTTTCTACCGAGGGAGAGCCTTACCCCGTGACCGCCGATGCGGCCCTGCTCACCGCCGCCTTCAAACAGCTGCTGGCCAACGCGGTGAAATTCAATGCCAGGGGAGGCTCCGTGGCCGTAAAGGCCGCATACCTGCCGGATAAGGCGGTTTTCCGGTTCACCGATACGGGGCGGGGCGTCAACGACGAAACCATGCCTAAGCTCTTCGACGGTTTTTTCCAGGCCGCCGATTACCTTACCCGCAACGTGGGCGGCATAGGGCTGGGGCTGGCCATCGTAAAGCAGATCATGGAAGCCCATGGCGGCGCCGTTAAAGCGCAGCGCAACCCCGCCGGGCCGGGGATGGTTTTTACGGTTTCTTTGCCGCGCGGCGCCTGAGGGCCCGCACCCGCTCCAAACCCATAAAAAAAGAAGGGCCGGCTGTTAAGCCGGCCCTTCTTTCAGGTTACTTCACCGCTTATTTCGCGGTATACCAGGCGATGAACTCGTCCCACTGGGCGGCTTTGGCCCAAGCCAGGGCGGCATAGGAGGATTTAACATAGTTAGGCATATAGATCGCCAGGCCATGCGAGTCCGAGTAGTTGCTGTTGGTGCGGTTGAGCATCACCAGGTTGCCGGTCAGGTAATTCTGCAGGTTCTTCGCGGCGGTCTTCACACCGGCGCTCTTGGAAGAGGCGGCGTAGAGGCTGAGGAAGTGCCACAGGTCCTTGTTCTCGGGATAGGCATAAGCCTGGGTGCCGGACATGGCGGTCTTGATCAGGGCTTTCTCATTGGCGGCCATGGCGGCCTGCACGAAGGCGTTGACAGGGGCGACCAAGCCGTTCATGGCGGCGCCGCTCACAAGGCTCTGCGTGTGATCCTCGGTGCCGTAATGGTCGGCATAGGCGTTGACGGCCAGTTTGCCGAGCTCAAGGGCGCTCATGGTCGGGTTCTTGGCCAGGGGGCCGAGCAGCAGGTCGTAGGTGTAGCCGTCGCCGGGCTCGGTCTCTTCGGAACCCACGATGTATTCCACATAGTCTTTGAGCTCATAGTTCACTTCGGGCATCTGCATCAGGCAGGCGTCCGAACCGTACACAGCGATCTTGCCGATAGACTGCATCATCAGGCCCATCTGGGGGGTGGTGATGTGGTTATTGGTTTCGTCGTCGTAGGAGATGCCTTTGGTCGCGTCCAGGCTGCGGACCGACTTGATCCAGCCGGCGCCATGGTTCCAGAGCACCAGCATATACTTCTTGGCCGGGTAGGTGGCCTGGGCCCATTTCACGAAATTCACCACGCTCTGGTAGGAGCCCATGTCGGTCTTGCCCAGGTTCTGCACTATGGGAGAGGAGACTTTATTGATATCGCTATCCTTCTTTATAAGGAAGCGGGCGGTGCCGGTCCAGGGCAGCGGTGCGAGCAAGAAAGGCGACATCGCCGACCGCTTTTCGCAG
>DAOPZW010000013.1:0-29795 GCA_035353595.1 Elusimicrobiales bacterium
CGTACAACCGCGGCTCCCTGTCCGACGCCAGGGTCAAGGTGCACTGCGGCGACGCCGCGCGGTTCCTGCGGACGGCCCCGCGCGGCTACGATATAGTGCTGGCGGATTTCACTTTCCCCGCCGACCTGGCCGGCTGCTCTCTTTTTACCGAGGATTTTTTCAGCAAGGTGCGATCGGTAATTTCAAGGCGCGGGCTCTTCGCCCTGAACGCGGTCTCCCCCGAGAAATTCCCGCCGGCCTACTGGGCCATCTATAAAACGCTGCGGGCGGCGGGGTTCTATCCCAAGCCCCTGTCGGCCTCCATCCCGTCATTCTCGGCCCACGGCTACGGGCGCTGGGGCTTCTTCTTCTCGTCGCCGCGCGCCATCACGCCCGGCGAGCTGGCCCGCCTGCGCCTGCCGCCAGCGGCCGGGTTTTTAACGCGGGAAAAACTCCGGGAGAATATGCGCTTCCCCAAACCCGCGGTCCTGTTCGGCTGCGGCCTGGCGGCGCCGCTTAAAGATCCGTCGGACCTGCTGGCCCTGCTCAATCTGCCCGGGCCGGCCGCCGCTAAGTGCGGCGAGGTTTTCGATTTCTTCAGCCGCTCCAACCGGGCGCTGCCCGGCGGCGGCTTTCCCGGCGACCCGGCGCAGTGGAGCGCGGAAACCCTGGCCGCCTGGGAGGACAGGCTGGCCGGCCTGCTGGGGGATTTCGACTGGGACAAGTTCATCGAAGAGGCCGGCAGGCTCTCGGACAAGGCGGGCTCAAGGCTGCGCGACGAGCTCGACGAGTTCAGGGCGGAGCTGCCCGCGCTCTTTTCCGGCGACGGCAGCCGCGCCCAGCGGGTTTACAGGGTGCTGGCGGTGCTTGCCATACTGCTGATAATGATAAACATGGCCTACCCGGACAATGCCTTCGCCAAAGGCTACTCTTCCCACAGCGGCGGCAACGGCGAGATAAACATCACTTTTATCTCCCCCGGCATGCCCGCCCCGTTCCATGGCCAGGCTTTCCAGTTCGTCGCCCTGCACCCCGGGCTGGTGCCCGACAGCGCCGGGAAGATCTATCTCAAGAAAAATTTTATTTTCCCTCAAGGCGGCGCCGCGCCCGCCGCCCCGGCCAGCGGGTCCGGCAGCGGCAAACCTTTTTACGCCGTTACCGACAGCATGCAGCTCACCGCCGACGGGGATGCGCTGCTGGTGCTTTCGCCGCTGCCCTACGCCTATAAAATAGAGCCTGAGCGTTTTGTGCTGTTCAGGGAAGGCAGCGCCGAGCCGTTGTTCAACTTCAGGCCCGACCCGGAAGCGCTGCAGACCTTGTCCTTGAATATACAGCTGCAGCAGAAGGCGCTGGCTAAAGCCCTGTCCGCCCATCTCAAGTGGATGGCCTGGACCGCGCCCGCCGGGGCGGTGCTGCCGCCCATAAAAGCGGAATCCCGGGAGGGGCAGCTGATGCTGGAAATAAAGGCGGCGCTGGAAAAAGCCGCCGCAAAACTTGCCGCTCCGCCGCGGGAGGCCGCCCCGGCCGGCTTCATAAAGCTCGCGCCCGGCGTCTACGCGGACCAGGCCGCGGGCTCCGTGGTTTTCCTGCGCGACGACGGGGACCTGGTCAGCTTCCCTATGCCCGGGCTGTCTCCCGTAGAAGACGCGGTGCAGATAGCGCCCGGCACCGGGCTTACCGCTTTTGTACGGGCCCTGCTGGTGAACAAGGCTAAGATCCTGCCTCTCGAAAACCCCGCGCGCAGGCTGGGCGAAATGGACGACGATGCTTATCAGAAACTTAACCCCGGAAGATAAGCCCGCCTGGGAGGCGCTGGTGCAGCGCACCCCGGAAAGCGGCTTCATGCAGAGCTGGGACTGGTCGGAGTTCAAGGCCGCCCAGGGCCAGTGCGTGACGCGGCTGGGAATTTTCGAGGGCGATGAACTCGCCGGCGGCACGCTGGTCTATTCGGTGGAGTCCGGCCTGGCGCCGCTGCAGCTGCCGCACGGGCCGGTGCTGCCGTGGAAGCAACCGCTGAAAGCCGCGCAGTGCCTGGAGCTGCTGAGAACCCGGCTGGCCGAAATTGCCGCGCGCACGGGCGCCCCGCTGGCCAGGCTGGAGCCCTGCCTGGAGGGGGAATTGCCTGGCTGGCTGGAGAAAATGCCGCGCGCGCCGCTGGACCTGGTGCCTACGCCGACGCTGCTGGTGGAGCTTTCCTGCTCCGACGAGAAACTGCTGGGCGCGATGCAGCCCAAGGGCCGCTATAATGTGCGGCTCGCCGTGCGCAAAGGCGTAGAGGTGGTAAGCGCGGCCGACGCGGAAAGCCTGAACGATTTTTACGGCCTTTTCGAACTTACCTGCGCCCGCCACGGCTTTAACGGCGAGCCGCCTTCCTTTTTTGAGGCGCTGCTTAGAACGCTGGGGCCGGCGGGCGGCGCCAGGCTCTATTTCGCCGGGTATAAAGGCATGCTGCTCAGCGCCGCCATTGCCGTCTTTTACGGCGACAAGGCCACTTACCTCTACGGGGCCAGCGCCCCGTTCATGCGCTCGGCCATGGCCCCTTACGCCATGCACTGGCAGATAATGCGCGACGCCCGCGCCCGGGGCTGCCGGGTATACGATATGTACGGCATAGCGCCGGAAGGGCAGCCGCTGCACGCTTATTCGCGGTTCACGCCGTTCAAGCTGCGGTTCGGCGGCCGCCGGGCGCTGACCTGCGGCGGCCGCGACCTGTATTTCTACCCGCAGCTGGCCCGCCTGCTGCTGGCCGCGCTTTCAGATAAAGGAGTCTGCAATGTTTGAATTTATTTACCCGCCGGCCAAAGCCGCGGCTTACCTGCTGATCGGCATAGGCCTGTGCTATGCCGGCAAAAAGATCCGGGCCCGGTTCCTGCAGTGGAAGAATACCGACGCCGGCATAAGCTCGGGCGGCAACAGCGCGCAGGCGGTCAGCTCCGGCGCCTACTACCTGGCCGTGCTGCTCAGCCTGGGCGGGCCTATTTCCTGGGCGTCGGATCCTTTCTGGCTGGGCCTGTTCGAAGCTTCGGTCTTCGGTCTGCTGGCCGTGTTGCTGCTGACCCTTTCGGTCCTGATAGCGGAGAAAACCTACCTGTTGAAATGGAAGCTCGCCGCCGGCGTCAGAGCGGGCGACGCCGGGGCCGGGCTGGCCGAGGGCGCGCATTATATAGCGCTGGGCCTGATGATACTGGGCGCTTCCTGGGGCGACTCCGGCGGGCCGGGCGTCATGCTCTGGTTCTGGCTGCTGGGCCAGGTTTTCCTGGGGCTGGCGCTGGCGGCTTACCTGAAAATTTTCCGCCTGGACATGCCGGAGCATTTGGGCAAGGGCAATTTCCCCGCGGCGCTGAGCATGGCGGGGGCGGTGATAGCTTTCGGCAATTTGGCGCGCGCGGCCGTGTCCGGCCCGTTCCTGGGTTGGGTGCGCAGCACGCTGGAGAGCGCGGGCTATTTCGCTTTCGGCTTCGCCGCCCTGCTGGGAGCGCGCTGGCTGGCCGACGCCTGGCTTTTCCCCAAGGCCACGTTCAACGAGGAGATTTTTAAAAAAACGCCGCCCAGCCAGGCGGCCGGCATCCTGGACGCCCTGCTCTTCATCGGCGTTTCCGTCCTGCTGGGCTGGGTGCTGGGGTAAAGTAAGTAATATTAGTTGCGGGTGGAGGAAAGGAATGCTTGGGCTTCTTGTCAGATTGGGTGCCTGGACCCGCCTGTCCCTCTCTCATGTAGGGAACCTCGCCGAACTGTTCTGGCTGCTGGCGAAGGCTTTGGTTTTTCTCAAACGCCCCAACCTGAAACTGCTGTTCAAGATAATCCTGGTGCAGGTCCGCTTCAGCGGCATGGACGCGATCTTTCTTGTGGCGGTTATCGCCACCCTTATCGGGGCCATCTCCATCATGCAGGCGTTCAGCATCCTGACCAGCCTGGCCGACGATATGGTGGGCACTTTCCTGGTGGGAGTTATCGTGCGGGAACTGGGACCGCTGGTCACGGGCGTCGTCCTGATCGGCCGGTCGGGGACGGCTATGGCCACCGAGATCGGCTCCATGCGGCTTAACGGCGAGATCGACGCCCTGCTGGCGTACCGCGTCGATCCCCTGGCCTTTGTGGTGCTGCCCAGGGTGCTCGGTGCCGTTCTGTCGATGTTCGTCCTCATCTCGGTCTTCGACCTGATGGGCGTTTTCGGCGGTTTCGCGGTTTCCGCCACCCTGACGGACATCTCCTTCACCCTGCTGCAGAGCCGCGTTCTGTCCGCGCTTTCGAACATCGATCTCCTCCTTTTCGCGGTCAAGGCGGTGCTGTTCGGCACCGCTATCGCCATGCTCTCGTGCTATTTCGGCCTCCAGGTGCAGCGCTCCCCTACGGAGCTGCCGCGGGCCGTCACGCACGCGGTCGTCTCGGCCCTGACCGTGCTTTTCATCATCGACGGCATCCTGGCGGTGGGGGTCTACCTGATATGAGCCTCCTGGAATTTAAAAAAGTGGTCTTTCCGGGACCCCTGTTTTCCGGCTGTCCGCCGTTCGACCTGGCGCTGGAAGCGGGGGAATGCCTGGTACTCTTCGGCCGGGCGGGCGTGGGCAAGGAGCTTGTACTTAAATTGGCGGCCGGGATCCTGGCGCCCGAGGCAGGCGAGGTGCTCACCCGCGATGCGCGTGGGAAGGGCCCGGTCCCGGCGGGCTACATCTCGCACAAGGGCGGGCTCCTGAACAATATGTCCCTGCTTCAGAATTCCATGCTGCCCGCCGTTTTTCACGGCGCCCTGAGCCTGCGCGCGGCTGAAAAGCGGGCGAAAGCCGTCTTCGACGAGCTGGGCATAGCGGGGCTGGCCGCCCGCCTGCCGTCCATGGTAACCGCCTCGGGCAGGATGCTGGCCCAGGTCGCCCGCGCCCTTGTAGCGGAGCCGGCGCTGATCGTGGCGGACCAGCCTTTGAGCGATATCGACCCGGAGACCGCGCGCACCGTCCGGCGGCTCCTGGCGCGGCTGAAGGCGGACGGGCGGACGGGGCTCCTGGTTTCCGCGGGGAATATCGGGCCTTTTCTAGGCCTCGGAGACCGGTTCCTTTTGGCGCGCAGGGGGCGGCTGGATATTTTTGAGGGGAAAGCGGGCCTGTCGGCGTCGGCCGACCCCGAGGTCAGATCGTTCCTTACGGAAGAATAGGAGGCGGCGATGGAACTTGATAAAAAAGACGCGCTGGTCGGGGCGCTGGTGGTTTTGACCGCCGTCCTTTTGCTGACGGTCCTGTTCTACGTCAACCACCGCCGGTTTACGGCCGATACTTACCACGTCAACATTTCCCTGAGCGACATCAGCGGGATCGAAGAGGGGATAGGCGTGATCTATAAAGGCTTCAAGGCCGGCGCCGTGGACCAGGTGAAGATCTCTTACGAGCCCGCCTTCCGGTTCATCGTGCGCCTGGCGATCAAAAAGGAGATCCGCCTGAAGGAGGGGACAACAGTGCTGGTGAGGAACAAGGGCTTCGGCGGAGCCAAGTCCCTTGAGCTTTCCCCGCCTCCCGAGGATGCGCCGGGCGGGATCATCAAGGAGGGAGCGCTGCTTTCCGTGGGCTCGGAGACGGACCTGATGCAGCACGCCAACATGGTGCTGGGCCGGGTGGAAGATGTCATCAAGAACTTACAGAAGAACGAGCCGGGGTCCCATATCCGGGAAACCCTGGAGCAGGTGCGCGCCCTGGCGCTCAACACTAACCGGCTGCTGGGCAGCGCCAACCTGATGATAGACGAGAGCCGGACGGACCTGAAGGGCTCCCTGTCCCAGACCAGGGAACTGGCCGGCGAATTGAACCGCTTTATGGTGAAGAACCGGGAACCCCTGGACCAGATCATACAGCGGCTCAACACTTCCATGTCCCATATGCCGGCCATAATGCAGAACACGGAGGAGCTTACCGCCGAATTGAAGAAGCACCCCTGGCGGCTGGTCTGGAAGAGCGAGCCGAAAGCGCCCAAGGCCCCCAAGGAGCCCGCGCCTAAGAAATAAAACGGCGGCGGCTTTATGTCCGCCGCGGCTCAGCGGGCCGGCTGCCTGCGGTATTGGGCCCTTTAGCCGCCGGATAAAAGGCCCTTCGGCACTATTAAAGGCTCCGCGCGCGCCGTATAATATAGTCATCTCGGGCGCAGGGAGGCTTTAACCGGATGTTGAATAATAAATTGCTGTTCACGCTCATTTTCCTCTTTTCCGCAGCCGGCGCCGCCGCAGGCGACAGTAACCTTAGCGGAAATCTTCCCGTACCGTCCCCCGAAACTCTTGCCGCTGTCCAGGTCCCGGCCGCGCCCCCGCCCCCCGCGGCGGGCGCTCTCGCCGACTACCCGGTCATCAAAAGCCGGGCGCTGACTTTCAACTCCGGTTTTTATGTGCGCGCGGCCGAGGGCAAGGTGTGGATCAAGCCCAATTATGAGCGCACCGGCAAAGACGGCGCCTGGGAAATACTGGCTGTCCCGCAGGAAGCCGGCAGCATAAAAGAGGTTTCGGCCGACGGCGACAACCTGATGGCGGTTTCGGCCGCCGGCCGGGTTTTCTACATGAAGTTCTCCACGCGCAAGTGGGCCGTGAAGATAGGGAAGCCTTTCAGCCGCGAGCTTTACCTGCCGGAAAACCGGGCCTGGGCCGTTTCGCATCTGGGGCCGGAAGTCGGCGGCTACTACAACGATCCCGACGGCAAACCCATCTCCAACCGCGCAGGCGTCTCCACGCTTTACGCGCTGGCCCCGGACGGTTCGGAGATCTCGTATATAGACCCCTGGCTGCCCGCCGTGTTCAACCATCACGTCACAATGCCGCTGCGCGGCCGTTTCGTCGCCCGCTCCCTGAGCGCCAGCGCTTCCACCCTGTTCATAATCGGAGGCAGCGGCCGCATGTTCACGCGGCTGGCCGATTTCGATACCCTGGGCTGTGACCCGTTGCTTTCCTATTCTTTCGAGCCCAGTTCCAAAACCGGCAGGATCCGGCTGCCCGCCGAGGACTGGCGCGAGCAGCCCCGCATAGACGGCCGCGTGACCGCCGCGATAACCATACTGCAGAACGGCCGCGGCAACGCGGCGCGCGAGCTCCGGGTGGAAGGCGCGGACGCCGCCGGTAATGCGGGTTATTACTCTAAAAGTATTTACGGGGCGGAGTGGAAGTTCGTGAAAACGGGCGGCCTGGCGGCGGGCCCCTTCCTGGACGGCGCCGACGAGTTGTCGCCTTCGCTGGAGAAGGATATCGCGGTGAACTATTCCCGCCTGCCGGAAGGTTCGGCGCTCAAAGGTTTCAGCGCGCGCAACGGCGAGGCGGTGCTGCTGGTCCCCGGCTTTGAGAACACGCCCTTGAAATTCTACACCAGGGAGGTCGTGCTCCCCGCCAAGGCCGGAGAGCCCGGGAAATTCTACGGGACTATCGGGCTGCCCGACGCGCTGCTGTCTTCGTCCGACGCCGCCGCCAGGCGGCTGGTGAAGAAACTCGGCGGCTCAAAATTCAGGGAAGTCCACGTTAAGGTGCTGGACGGCAGCGTCGAGCTGCGTGACAGCCACCTGGGGCCCATCGGCCACGCGCTGCAGGTGAGCCGCATCTCCCAGGCCATGGACGATTACTACAGCTCCAAACCCGAATAAAGTTCCCGCGCGGCGCAGCAAAGAACCCTCCTTAAACCGGAGGGTTCTTTTTTTGAACTTATAAGCGGAGTTCCTGCGGGAGGCGGTAAATCCAGTCGCCCGGCGAAAATTATAGCGGAGAAGGGGCGGCAGACCGGAGGAGGAACTGCGCCGTTTATTCCGCGGCGAACTCTTCCAGCGTCTTTTTTACCAGGGGACCGGCCTTGTCCCATTTCCAGGCGAACATTTCTTCTATGGCGTTATCGCTGGCCAGTTTCTGTGCTATCAGGAACCCCAGGCAGTAGCCTGCGCGCTCGGGGACCGGTTGCCGCCTGTCCCCACCGCCGTTGAACCAGAAACGGCCCGTCTCCGTTCCCTCGTCGTCGAAGTCCGGGAGCAGCTGCGCGGCGAAGGCCTGCTTCCCGGAGAGGCATTGCTGCGCAAGATCGCGCTGGACCAGGATAGTCTCCAGCGGCGCTGCGGGAAATACGACTTGTTCCGCGAAGGTGGCCAGGCCGTCCACCCAGAGGTGCTGCCCGAGATGCCGGGGTTCGGTCGGGAAGCCGGTGCGCTCCGCATGCAGAAGGTGGAACAGCTCGTGCACGATGCCGGCTTCCAGCATGTCCAGGTCGTCGATCAAATCCGGAATGAAGGAGGTCCCCACGGCGAAAGAGTCGATAGCCTTGAATTCCCTGAACTCGAAGAAACCCGGGGCGATCATCATTTTGACGCGCAGGGTTCCGGCCGGGAATTTGGAGAGCAGCGCTTGCGCGGTCTTCGGCATCGCGGGCGCCAGCCGCTCCGTCAGGGCCAGGACCTTTTCATGCTTTTCGTCGGCCCTGTCCGCGTCTTCGAGTATAGCCCGATAGAAGCCTTCCTCCGGCCGGCCCTCGTTCGCGAACTGTGCGGCGAGGGCCTTATAGACGGCGGGATTTTTGTCTATGATAAGTTCCTGGTACAGCATGCGCCGTTGCGTCTTGTCCCCGCCCCTGGCCTGGCCCAGCCAGGCGCGGTAGTCGGAGAGCGGGGCCAGCACCTCCGGCGTTCCGGCGGGCGTCCGCCGCTCCTGTACGCTTGCGGAACAGGCGCAGCATACCAGCGGCCCCAAAATCAGCAGAACGGCCTTGTTGTTCCAGAGCATATCAGCATTGTATTAAATCACCGCCCGGCTCCGATATTTTATCCGCGCCGGGACGCAGCGTTAAACTAATGTACAGAACTTCAAAAGAGCCGGCAACGGGGCAGTTGACCATCGTCATTGGTGCGGCAGCCGCCATTTGCTACAATATATACGGGTTAGACAATGAAGCAAATTAATTTAAAGTTAATGCCGCCGGCCTTGCTGTGCGCCGCCATGCTCTTATTGCTGGCGGGCAATACCCATACCGCTTTCTTTGAGCTGGGCGCCCGGCAATTGGCGCTGGAGGCCTTGGAAAAACTGACCCCGGCCCCGGACCTGTCCGAGCCCCCGGTGCGCTTCGCCATCCGCAGCGAGGACCCGGATTTCGGCGTGCTGTCGCCGGTGGATACCGAAGAGCTGGGGGATATCCAGGCCTGGCAGCTGCAGATCCTGGACCGCAGCGGCCGCAAGGTCAGTTTTATACAGGGCAAGGGCAGGCTGCCCGGCGCCATTCTTCCCTGGTCCGGCCTTTCCGACGGCGGCGAGCCCCTGCCCAGCGGTTTTTACAATGCCAGGCTGGCCTGGCTGGGGGCGGATAAAAAAGCGCGCGCCACTAAAAATGTCTCTTTCAGCCTTTTCACCCCGCTGGAGATCAGCAGCCTCGCCGAACATAAGCTGAAATTCATCTATACGCCGGAAGGCCTGGTCATCGGCATACAGGAAAAAATGATCTTCAATCCCGGAGAGGTACGGATACTGGAGGAGGCGATACCGGCGCTGCGCGAGATAAGCGCTTTCCTGAAAACGTATTCCAGGAACGGCGTGATCATCAGGGGGTATACGGATTCCAGCGGCACCGCGGGGCGGAATCTGGCCCTGTCGCGCGCCAGGGCGGAGCGTGTTTACGCATACCTGGCGGCTTCCGGTATAGCGCCGCAGCGCCTGGCCTATGAGGGCCTGGGCTCCGCCAGCCCCGTGGCGCCCAACCAGACCGAGGCCGGCCGGGCCAGGAACAGGCGCGTGGAAGTTGTGGTCCTGAAGACGGCCGGCTGACCCCGCCGGTGCCCGCCGATAGAAAAACCGCCGGTCTCCCCGGCGGTTTTCTTTTGCCTTGGCGGCGCGGCGCGCCGCCGCGGTTCGGCCGGAACCGGCCTTTAATTAAGCCCCAGCGCGCGCAGTATTTCCGGCAGGCTGCGCACCATTTGGCCGCGGCCTTGCTGAATGTAGATCCCCATCTGGGCTATCAGCGAATAAGCCACGGCGAATTGCGCCAGCGCCCAGCCCGCCACGGTAAACTGGCTGACGCTGAAAACCCCGAGGCCGAACTGGGAGATCGTAAGTATCCCGGCGGCGAATTGGCCGATGGCTATGATTCCGTGCGCCGGCACGGGCACGCGGTTGTGGCGGTACTTGAAGGAAATGTGCAGCAAAGGCAGGCCGGCGATCTCGAAGGCGGACTTGTATTCGAAGCCCCGGCCGTCCCAGCGCTCCCGGGCCGGGTAAGGCGCGCCGCAGCCGGGGCAGGCCTGCGCGTCTTCGGCGATATTTTTGCCGCAGACCCGGCAAGGTCTCATTGTTCGTTCTTCACTTCTGCCCGCTGGTTGAAACGGGGTAGCCGGCGGCTGCCCAGGCGGTGATGCCGCCTTTAATATCGTGCGCTTCCGTAAAGCCCAGCTGAGCCATGGTTTCCAGGGCTTTTGCGCTCCTGCGGCCGGAGCGGCAATAGATAAGGTACTTGGCGGCCTTATCCAGCCGGCCCAGCTTCTCGGAGAAATCCGGGGCGTAGAAATCCAGCAGCACGGCGTCTTTCAGGCTGCCCTGGGCGTATTCGTCGGGGGTGCGTATATCCAGCAGAGCGGGTTTCTCAGCCGTCAGGTAGGCCAGCGCGTCCGCCGGCGGCAGGCTGGGCGGCAAGCCCGCCGGGGATAGTTTTTTCGGGGCGGGGGCGGTGAAGAAGGCCGCGAAACTTTTCATCATTTCCCGGAAAGAGAAAGAACTTTTCTTGTCGAATATGTCAGCGGACCGGGCCGCGGTCGCGGCCAGAAATATTATTGAAAGCGCGAAAACAGTTCTTTTCATATAGTTCACCGTATCACTCAGGACATTGTTCCATTTTAGCGCGCCGTCTTCAAGACGCCGGGCTTTCCGAAAGGGCCGGCCCACTTGCTTTGGCCGGTTCCCGTTGCTATCATATTCCCTAATGGACGCCAAGATCCTCATCGTCGAAGACGAAAAAGACATCGCCCGGCTGCTGGACTATAACCTCAGGAAAGAGGGCTACCGCACCGTGCTGGCGCATGAAGGCTCCTCCGTAGCGCTGCTGGCGGCCAAAGAGCGGCCCGGCCTGATACTGCTGGACCTGATGCTGCCCGGCCTCGACGGGCTCGAGGTCTGCCGCCGCATCAAGATGGACGCAAAGATCTCCTCCATCCCGATAATAATGCTTACCGCCAAAGGCGCGGAAGCCGACAAGGTGGTGGGTCTTGAACTGGGCGCCGACGATTACGTGACGAAACCCTTCAGTATCAAGGAGCTGCTTTCCCGCGTAAAAGCCGTGCTGCGCCGGTCGGCGGCCGCGGCCGCCGCGCTGGAGGTCTACCGCGCCGGAGACCTGGAACTGGATTGTTCGCGCGTGCTGGCCCTGGTGAAGGGCAGGCCGTTGGACATAACCGCCCGCGAATTCGAACTGCTTAAAGCGCTGATGGTTTCGGGGGGGAAGATGCTGTCGCGCGAGGTCTTGCTGGAAAAGGCCTGGGGCCTGGACGCCGCGCTGGAGGTGGAGACCCGCACCGTGGACGTGCATATCGGCACGCTGCGCAAAAAGCTCGGGGCGGAGGGGCGCCGCATTATTACCGTGAAGAACTACGGCTACAGGTTCGAGGCGGAAAAGAAACCCTGAATGAATTTTTTCTCGACGCTCAAATTCCGGGTCCTGCTTTCTTATGTGCTGTTGGTGCTGTTCGCGCTGACCGTCACCGCCTTCTTCGTCGACCGCTCCATTGAGTCCCGGGCCCTTCAGGGCCTGCGCCAGACCGTAGCGCTGAGTTTCGCGCTGTCGGCGCTGTTCTCGCTGGCGGCCGGGTGGCTGGTGGCTTCGCTGGTCGCCCGGCAGTTCGGCGAAATAGTCGCCGGGTCGAAGCGGTTCGCCGGCGGCGATTTCGGCTACCGCATCCCGGTCGGGTCTTCAGGCGAACTGAAGAAACTTTCCGAGACGCTCAATTTCATGGCGGGGGAAATAAGCGTGAAAATGCGCGAGGCCGAGCTGCGCCGCCTGGAATTGGAGGCGACTTTCCGCGACATGTCCGAAGCCATCGTCGTTTCGGACGGGTCCGGCATTATTACGCGCATGAACCCGCGGGCGCGGCAGCTGATGGGTGTGCGCGGGTTCGAAGCAGAGGGGATGCGCCTGTCCGCCATGCCCGCAGGGCCTGAACTGTCTTCGGCGGCCATTAAAGCGCTGTCCAGCGGCCACCCGGTCTCTTTCGAGATAGAGCCCGCGGCCGCTCCCGGCACCGTGCTGGCGGTCAGCGCTTCCCCTATAATCGAGGAGGGCGCCGTGCGCGGCTGCGTGCTGGTGGCCCGCGACGTGACCGGGCCGCGCAGGCTTGAGGCCATGCGGCGGGATTTCGTGGCCAATGTTTCGCACGAGCTTAAAACCCCGCTGACCGCCATCCGGGGCTGTGCCGAAACGCTGCTGGGCGGGGCGCTGGAAGACAAAGAGCACGGGCCCGGGTTCGCGCGCAGCATCTTTGAACAGGCGGTGCGGCTGGACAATCTGGTGGACGACCTGCTCAAAATCTCCTATGCCGAATCCGGCCGCGTCGCGCTGGAAAAAACGGCGGTGGACCTGAAGGCGCTGACGGACGAGACCGCCCGCGGATTGGCCGCCATACTGGCTAAAAAGAAAGTGTCCGTAGTGAACCTTGTCGCCGCGGGGCTTACGGCAGGCGCCGACAGGGACAAGCTCGCCCAGGTGCTGATAAACCTGCTGGACAACGCCGCGAAATATAATAAGGAAGGCGGTGAAATAAAGATCTCGGCGGCTGCCGAAAACGGCGGAATGAAAATTTCAGTGGCGGACACCGGGTCCGGCATCCCGGCGGCGCACCTGCCCCGGATCTTCGAGCGCTTCTACCGCGTGGACAAGGCCCGCTCGCGCGAGCTCGGCGGCACCGGCCTCGGGCTCTCGATAGTAAAGCACATCGTGGAACTGCACGGCGGCAGCGTGGGCGTGGAAAGCTCCGAAGGCCGCGGTTCCACTTTCTGGTTCACCCTCCCGGCCTAGGCTGTCTCCCCGCCGCCAGGTCATCCTTTACATACATTTTACACAGGCTTTAAGCGGCCTTGATGCGGTTTTCCTAAAGTATATCTGCGGTCAAAACGGATAACAGGAGAAAACATGGCTATTAATTTCATGCCCAAGGAAGTGAAGTTCTTCGATTACCTCAACCTGCAGGCCGAGAACCTCGTGCAGGCTACCGGCTATTTCAAGTCCATACTCAAGAACGGACTTGTGGACGAAAACTCGGCCAGGAAGATCCACGACCTGGAGCACGAAGGCGACACGCTGATGCACGAGATCACGGACATGCTCAACCGCACTTTCATCACGCCCATAGACCGCGAGGATATCTTCGCGCTGGCCAACCAGATCGACGACGTGGTGGATATGCTCAACGCCATGGCCGGCCGCATGCGGCTCTACAAACTGGACCCGGGCGAAGAATATTTCTCCCAGTTCATAGACCTCATAGACCAGTCCTCTATAGCTCTTTCCAACGCGCTGAAGCACATGCACGACACCAAGCGCGCCCGCCGGGTGCTGGACCACTGCATAGAGGTCAACCGGCTGGAGAACATGGGCGACCAGGTGCGGGAAAAAGCCATCAGCCAGCTGTTCGAGAACGAGAAAGACCCCATCATGGTGATAAAGTGGAAGGAAATGTACGAAGTGGCAGAGAGCACGCTGGATAAATGCGAGCACGTCGCTAAAGTCATCGAGGCCATCCTGGTGAAAAATGGATAATACGCTCATTGCCATAATCGCGCTGACGGCGCTGGCGCTGTTCTTCGACTTTTTGAACGGTTTCCACGACGCCGCCAACTCCATAGCCACCATCGTGGCCACCCGCGTGCTTTCGCCCAGGTACGCGGTGCTGTGGGCCGCTTTCTTCAACTTCATAGCCTTCGCCTTCTTCAGTCTGCACGTCGCCGGCACCATCGGCAAGGGGATCGTGGACATAGGCCAGGTGGACAGTTATATTATCTTCGGCGCGCTGATGGGCGCCTGCTCCTGGAATATCATAACCTGGTATTTCGGCATCCCGTCCAGCTCGTCGCACGCGCTGGTGGGCGGGCTGATCGGCTCGGCGCTGGTGAAGGCCGGCCCCACGGCGCTGGTGATGAGCGGAATAATAAAGACGCTGGCCTTTATAGTTATTTCCCCGGTGGTGGGTATGCTGCTGGGGGCGCTGCTGGGCTTGCTGGTGTATAACCTGGCCGCCCGCTCTACGCCCGCAAAGGTGGACCATTTCTTCCGCAAAGGCCAGCTGCTCAGCGCCGCGGCCTACAGCCTGGGCCACGGCGGCAACGACGCGCAGAAGACCATGGGCATCATAGCCGGCCTGCTGTTCAGCGCGGGCTACCTGGGCACGGAATTCCACATCCCGCTGTGGGTGGTGCTGTCCTGCAACGGCGCCATAGCGCTGGGCACCATGTCCGGCGGCTGGCGCATAGTTAAGACCATGGGCAATAAGCTCTCCAAGCTGCGCCCGGTGGACGGCTTCTGCGCCGAAGGCGCGGCTTCCCTTGTCTTGTTCGGGGCGTCGGCTCTGGGCGTGCCCATCAGCACCACGCATACCATCACCGGCGCCATCGTGGGCGTGGGTACCCTTAAGGGGGTCCGGGCCGTAAAATGGGGCGTGGCCGGCAATATAGTGTGGGCTTGGATCATAACCATCCCGGCCGCCGCGCTGATCTCCGCCGCCTGCTACAAACTGGCGGCGCTGGCTTTCTGAGACAGCCTGAAGAAACAGCCCTCCTTGCTTAAGGAGGGCTGTTCACTGTCCGCCGCCGGGCGGGTTCAGAGGAAAAAAAGTTCCCAGATCGGGCAGGTGAGCGCTTCGCCCGCGCTAGTGGCGTTAAAGCTGCTGTGCGGTCCGTCGCAGCGCCCCTCCGTTTCCAGGGTGGTGAAGATCTCGCCGCTGAAATCCAGGTCCCGTTTCCCCGTCCAGAAGGCGCAGGTGGCGCACACCTTCTGTTCCCTGTTCCATGTTCCCATAGCCTCTCCTTTATCCCCAAGTAATGTGCCGCTAGAATTTTATCAAAAAAAACCGCGATCCCGCTCCCGGCCCGGCCCTGCGCCGGGGCCGCCGCGGCGCGGAAATAAATACGCCGGCCTGGCTCCCCTGCTCCCGCCTTATAAGGCGCTGCCGCTGAGCGCGCCTCCGGTTACGCCGCGGCCCGCCGGGCCGCCGGGGTAATTTTGGTATAATCTCTGCTGAACGCAGGGCTAAAAGCCCCTGACTATTTTTTTCAAGGAAGCTATGCAAAGCCACCAGATCCGCAAAAGTTTTTTGGATTTTTTCGCGAAGAACGGGCATCCCGTAGTTAAGTCCAGCCCGCTGATCCCGGAAGGGGACCCAACGCTACTCTTCACCTCGGCCGGCATGGTGCAGTTCAAGCCTTATTACCTGGGCCTGAAGACCGACCTGAAGCGCGCGGCCTCCTGCCAGAAAAGTTTCCGCACCACCGACATAGACAATGTGGGCAAGACCATCCGCCACCTGACCTTCTTCGAAATGCTGGGGAACTTTTCCTTCGGCGACTACTTCAAGAAAGAATCGCTGACCTGGGGCTGGGAATTTTTTACCAAAGAACTGGGCCTGCCCGCCGACCGCTTTTACCCTTCCATTTATAAAGGCGGCGTGGCCCCGCGCGACGAGGAAGCCCGCGCGATCTGGGAGAATATCCTGCCCAAAAATCTGCACTCCCACATAATCGAGCTGGGCGACAAGGATAATTTCTGGGCGATGGGCGATACCGGCCCTTCGGGCCCCTGCTCCGAAGTTTACTGGGACCGCGGCGAAAAATACTCCCACCCGGGCTGCGAGGGGCCCGGTGCCTGCTCCTGCGACCGCTACATAGAGATCTGGAACCACGTCTTCACGCAGTTCGACCGTCAGGCCGACGGCACTTTCAAGCCGCTGCCCCGCAAGAACATAGACACCGGCATGGGCCTGGAGCGCCTCACCTTCGTGGTGGAGGGCAAGGAGTCCCCTTTCGAGACTTCGCTGTTCTACCCCGTCATCGAGGCCGCCTCCGGCCTGCTGCGGACGGACTACCTGTCTTCCGAAGAGAGCGTGTCCGCTTTCCGCATTATCAGCGAGCATCTGCGCGCCGCTTCTTTCCTGATCTCCGAAGGCGTGATCCCGTCCAACGAGGGCCGGGGCTACGTGCTGCGCCGCCTCATCCGCCGCGCCAGCCGCTACGGCCGCATCATGGGCGCCAAAGACCCTTTCCTGCACCGGCTCACTCCCGCCGTGTTCGGTATTTTCAAGGGCGTCTACCCCGAAGTGGAAGCCGCAGCCCGGCAGATAGGCGAAACGCTGCGCTTCGAGGAGCAGGGCTTTATCGAAACGCTGGAGACCGGGGAGAAGTTCCTGGCGGACCTGCTGGAGAAATATCCCGGCGGCATCCCGGGCAAAGAAGCTTTCAGCCTGTACGAGACTTACGGTTTCCCGCTGGAGCTTACACGCGAACTGGCGCAGAAAAAGGGCGTGCCGGTGGACGAGAAGGGCTTTGACGCGGCCCGCAAAGCCGCGCAGGGCGTGGCCAAGGCCGGCTGGAAGGACTCCGGCGAGAAAAGCACTTTCATGTTCCAGACGGCGGAAGAAAAACTGCCGGCCACGGTTTTCACGGGCTATGAATCTTCCCAGGGCGAAGCGGCCATCCTGGCGCTGCTGGATGCCGCGGGCAAGACCGTTGAAAGCCTGCCGGCGGATTCGGAAGGCTACGCCGTGCTGGATACTACGCCGTTCTACGCGCAGTCGGGCGGCCAGGCCGGCGACACCGGCTCGCTGTTCTGCGGCGGCAAAGAAGCCGCTTCGGTGACCGATACGCAGAAGCCGGTGGAAAAGGTCTATTTCCACGCGGTGCGCGTTCACGAGGAGCTTAAGACCGGGCAGCGGGTCTCGGCGCGCGTCTCCGGCGACAGGTACCGCACGGCCTGTAATCATACGGCGACGCACGTCATCAACGCGGCCCTTAAGCGCGTATTCGGAGAAACCACCCGCCAGGCGGGCTCCGAGGTGGACCCGGTCCGGTTCCGTTTCGACTATACCGTAAACAGGGCCCCCACAAAAGAGGAGCTGGAAAAGATAGAGGAGATAGCGAATTCAGCCGTGCGCGAGGATTACCGCGTTTTCAAGGCGGAGCGGCCGCTGGCCGACGCGCAGAAATTCGGCGCCACCACGCTGCTGGGGGAAAAATACAAGGACCCGGCGCGTTTCGTGCTTATAAACCGGGGCGGGTTCGACGCGGCCAAAGAGCGCTACAGCCTGGAGCTGTGCGGCGGCACGCATATCGACCGCACCGGAGAGCTGCTGGTGATAAAAATACTCAAAGAGTCCTCGGTAGCGCGCGGCGTGCGCCGCATAGAAGGCGTAGCGGGGCCCGCGGCGGTGTTCTACCTTTCCGGCCTGGCCCGGGTGGCGGAGGCGCTATCCGCCCGCCTGTCCGTGCCGGTGCTCGAACTGCCCGTGCGCGTGGAGCAGCTGCTGCAGAATATAAAGGAACTTAAGGCCGGCAAGGGCAAAACGGCGCAGGCCGCGCCCGTCCGGGGCGGCTGCAAAGTGCTGGCGGAGGGCATAGATGGCTCCGGCTCCAACTTTGTCAGCTACGACGCCGGCGCAATGGAGATGAAGGAGCTGCGCGGGCTTTCCGACCAGATCAAGAAGGACCTGAAGTCCTCCCTGCTGTTCATCCATTCCAGGTCCGAGGATAAGTTCTCTTTCATCCTGACCCATACCGGGGACGTAAAGGTGGACGCTTCGGCCATCGCCAAGGGCGTGGCCGCCGTTATCAACGGTTCGGGCGGCGGCCGCAAGGATTTCGCCCAGGGCGGCGGAGAGATCCCCGCCGATATGAGGGCTTTCGAGAAAAGCCTGGTGGAGATCGCAAAGAAGCACATTTAGGTTTCGAAAGAGTATAATGTAAGTGCGGTTTACCGGTTTAAGCGAGTTGTACTGTTCTCTTTAAGCGCCCGTGGTGAAATGGATATCACAGGAGCCTCCGAAGCTTCTAGTGCAGGTTCGATTCCTGCCGGGCGCACCAAATCTGTTGTAAGTAACCGGTCTTGCAACTGCCCGCCGCCACTTCATGAATTTCGAAGAAGAAATTTCCCTGCTTATCAAATCGCGCTACCCGCTGGTGCTGGTGGACACTATCGACGAGAGTTATGTGCTCGGCCAGCTCTGCCGCTTAGCCGAGAGCCAGTCTTTCACCTTTTATTCCTGGTCCCTGACCAAGGGCCTGCGCATAGGCAGGAACGAAAATTCTTTTTATAAGACCGAAGCCGCCGACGCCATGCTGCGCGTGGCCAACGACCTGGTAAAAGAGCGGCGCCCCGCTATCTTCACTTTCAGCGACTTCGACCGCTTTCTTTCCGACGCTTCGGTAGCCCGGCTTTTCAAGGACATGCTCGATATTCTTAAGGGCACGTCCTCCACCGTGGTGCTGCTGGGCGCCGAGGGGAAACTGCCCCCGGATATCGCCCCGCTGGCGGCGCGCATCTCCGGGGGCTATCCCGACGAGAAGCAGATACTGGCGGAGATAAACCGGGCCGTGTCCGAATTCAGGCTGACGGGCGTATATTTAAAAGTGGACATGCCGCCCGAGACGCTGCGGCGGGTGATCAAAACGCTCAAGGGGCTTTCGCTGCAGCAGGTGCGCAGCGCCCTCAACGTCTGTATCCTCAAGGACGCCTGTTTCGACGGGGCCGACCTGGTCGGGATAGAAAAATTCAAGAAGGAAGCCTTCGACCGCGACGGGATCCTGGAATATTTCGGCTCCGAGCAGAAGGACGCTATCGCCGGCTTCGCGAATATAAAGCGCTGGATAAACGACCGCCGGAATTCTTTTTTCACGGAAGGGCCGCTGCCGCCGCCCAAGGGGCTGCTGCTGCTGGGCGTGCAGGGCTGCGGCAAGTCGCTGGCCGCCAAGGTCATAGCCGGCGAACTGGGCATCCCGTTGTACCGCCTGGACCTGACCCGGCTTTATTCCAAGTACATCGGCGAAACCGAGGAGAACCTGCGCAAGGCGCTGTCCACGGTGGAGCGCCTGGCCCCCGTCTGCCTGTGGATAGACGAGATAGAAAAGATCTTCGCCGCTTCTTCCGGCGACGTGGACGGCGGGGTGTCCAAGCGCGTGCTGGGCACCATGCTCACCTGGATGCAGGAGCGCAAGGACCGCTCGTTCATAGCCGCCACCTCCAACGACATCAACAATCTGCCGCCCGAGCTGCTGCGCAAAGGCCGCTTCGACGAGATCTTCTTCGCGGACCTGCCCGACGCCGCCGCGCGGGAAGGCATAATAAGGATACACCTCGTTAAGCGGGGCCTGGTCCCGGAGCTGTTCGACCTGCCCGGCCTGGCCCGCGCCTGCGAAGGCTTCAGCGGCGCCGAAATAGAGCAGGCGGTGCTCTCCGCCCTGTACAGCGCCTCCGGCGCCGGCGAAGCCATCGCTGCCCGGCACATCCTGGAACAGCTGAAACTTACCCGCCCGCTCTCGGTGATAAAAGCCGAGGCCGTGGATTTTATCCGCAACTGGGCTAAAGAGCGCGGCATCCTCCCGGTATAAATGAAGACCGTCCTTGTCACCGGACCGACGGGCTATATAGGCGGGCGGCTCATCCCGCGGCTGCTGGCCAAGGGCTATGCCGTGCGCTGCCTGGCGCGCCACCCGGAGCGGCTGGCCGGCCGCCCCTGGGCGGGCAGCGTGAAAATAATACAGGGCGACGTTTACAAGGACGAGGGGCTGGCTGAAGCCCTGGCCGGCGCCGACGCGGCTTACTACCTGGTCCACTCCATGGCCGACACGCCCGGCTTCGAGAGCATGGAAGAGATCTCCGCCTACAACTTCGCGAAAGCCGCCGGGGCCGCGGGCTGCGGCAGGATCGTTTATTTGGGCGGGCCGGGCCAGGATTGCGCCGCCCTCTCCCCGCATCTTACTTCGCGCCACCGCGTAGGCGCGATCCTGCGCACCTCGGGCCGGCCGGTCACCGAATTCCGCGCCGCGATGATAGTCGGCTCCGGCAGCGTTTCTTTCGAGCTCATCCGCTACCTGGTGGAGCGCATGCCGGTGATCCCCACCTGCCGCTGCCTGCAAACCCGGTCCCGGCCGCTGGCCGTGCGTGACGCGCTGTTCTACCTTATTGATTGTCTGGAAAAACCCGAGGCCGCCGGTCGCATCATAGAGATCGGCGGCGCCACCTCGCACCGCTACCAGGACCTGCTGCGCATCTACGCGGATATCCGGGGCCTGCGGCGCTGGTTCATAACCCTGCCCCAATGGAATATGGATTTTTGCAGCGCGATGGCGGCCCTGATCACCCCGGTGCCCAGGATCTTCGCCCGCCCGCTGATGGAGAGCCTGCGCTGCGAGGTTACCTGCGATACCGCAGAGGCCTCCCGTATTTTTCCCGATATCAAGCCGCTGGATTACGCCACCGCCGTGAAGTATGCGCTGATCCGGCTGAGCGAGAACGCCGTGGAAACCTCGTGGACCGCGGCCTATACGCCGTCCTACGCCCGCGCCTTTACTTTTGAGGACCGGGAGGGACTTATCCGGACGGCGCACGTGCTGGATATCGCGGCCCCCGCCGCGGCGGTGTTCCGGGTGTTCTCCGGCCTGGGCGGCACGCGCGGTTGGCTGTTCGGGCAGTGGCTGTGGGACCTGAAGGCGCTGCAGGACAGGCTGGTGGGCGGCATAGGCATGCGGCGCGGCCGCCGCCATCCCGACATTATCCACCAGGGGGAAGCGCTGGATTCCTGGCGCGTCGAGCGGGTCATCGAGGACTATATGCTGCTGCTGCGCGCCGAGATGCGCCTGCCGGGCAAGGGCTGGCTGCAATTCGAAGCGGCCCCGCGCGGCGCCGCAGCGTGCACGCTGCGGCTGACGGCCTACTTCGAACCGCACGGTCTTTTCGGCAGCCTTTACTGGTACTCGCTCTACCCGGTGCACGCCTGGATGTTCCGCGGCCTGGCGCTGGAGATAAGCCGCCGCGCCAAAGAGCCGGGGGCGCAGCCAGAGCGGTAAGCCCTGCCCCATTCTGAAAAGCCGTAAAATAAACCGCCCCCCGGCCAAGGGGGGCGGCTTTCATCTTAGCCCGATCTGGAGCCCGTCTCAGAAGCCGATGAAGATCGGCATCGCTACGGGGCTGCTCAACTGGAGGCTGCTGGAATCCACGCTCTGGTATTCCGGGGCGGCGGCTTCTTCGGCCTTTTCGCCAGGCAGCCTGGGGATGAGGGCCGACAGTTCGGAGATAAGCGTCACGTCTTCGCCGCGGCCGCCGGTCATTTCGAAGGTGGCCACAGTGTAGCAGCCCGCGGGGGTGGCGGTATAGTCGTTGGCGCCGCGCACCAGGATGCCCTCTATCTTATTGGTGGCCGCGTTGAACACCGCGGAGCCGGAGTTGCCGCCGAAGGTGTCGAGGTTCGCCACGAAATAGCCTTTCTTGCCGGCGTCGCGCACCGTGGCGTCGCCCGCCACTTTAAGCGGCATGCCGGAGGGATGGCCTATCACGAAGATGCCGGTATCTTTCTTGATGGAGCCGGAGCGGTTGATGGCCAGGGGTTTGTGGCCGGTAACCTTGCGGTCCAGTTTTACCAGGGCGTAGTCGGCGCCCAGCGTCTGGCCGGCGGGGAACGGGGAGCCCGCTTCGCCCGCCTTGTAGCGCTTCACAATGCTAGCGCAGCCGTAAACTTCTCCCGAGGCCACGGCCTTGGGCCCGGTCTCATCTTTCGCGCCCACCTTGAAGCCGAAAATGAACTTGGTGTCCGCGCAGGCCGCCTCGGTCTTGACGCAGTGGCCGGCCGTCATGATAAGGTCCTCGCCCACCAGCGTGCCGGAGCAGAAGGCCCCGGTGGCCTGGTCCGCGAATCTCTCATTGGGGCACAGGTAATTGTCGTCGCCCAGGGTGGAGGTGGTAAGGTCAGACATCTTGGTGGCCGCGTTGGCCGTCACATCGCCGGACCGCCACAGGGAAACCACCGAATCGGAAAGCGTCTGCAGCCCCGCGGCGGCTTCGTAATAGTCCAGGCGGTTATCCGCGCCATAGATGCTTTTGCTCTTGGCAAAAGAAAGAAGGGGCAGCGAAAGGATCAGTGCCGTGCCCGCAGTGGCTTTGAGTAAATTTTTCATAACTCCTCCGTTGGTCCGCCGGTCGTCTGTTACGCCTATGTTATACCAGCGGGTTTGACGGCGGTCAAATGCCCTAGGGCTCAGGCGGGCCTGGGCCTTTCGGGCAAAAGTTCGGCTATGGCGGTATTATTGATAGAATAGATGGCGGCGGAATTATTACCGGCGCTAAGGAGACAGCGGCTTGCCGGGTGAGCCTGCGATAACAATTCATGCTGCCTGCCGATAGAGGAGACTTGACTGCGGGGAGTTCCGACGCCGCGCTGACACGGTACCAACTGTGGTCGCTCGCCGCCGCCTTTCTGGCGGGGGCGGCGCTGCGGCTTTGGGGCGTAGGCAGCCTTATCCTGCTGGACGACGAATTTCACGCTTTGGGCGCCGCACAGGGCAACACGTTCTCATATCTTTTTACACATTTCGGCGGGGCGGACCACTGCATCCCCCTCGCCATGTTCTATAAACTGCTCTTTTCCCTGACCGGCCTGGGGGAATTGGGCGCCAGGCTGCCGATGCTGGCCGCCTCCCTGCTTTTCTGCGCCCTAGTGCCTGTGCTCCTTTATCCGGCCGTACGCACAACGGCCCTGGCCTGGCTGATAGCGATTTCCCCGTTCCACATCTTCTATTCCCGCTTTGCGAGGCCCTACGCCATAGCTTTGCTGCTGGGTCTGCTGGCTGTGCTTTCTCTCTGGCGCGCCAGCCGCTCCGGCAACCGCCGCTGGTTGCAGCTGGCCGCGCTCTGCGCCGTGCTGGCGCCGTGGTTCAACCTCTCATTCCTTGCGCCGCTTATCGCCGTGCTGGCCGCCGTCTCGGTATGGGCTTTTACGGCGCCCGGGAAAGCCCTGCGCGCGCAATGGCCGGGCTTTCTCGGGGTGGTGCTTTCCGGCTGGGCGCTGCTGCTGGCGCCGCCCTTGCTCGTCGACAGCCCCGCGGTATTCTCGAAGTGGCCGTCAGGCCTTGTCCGGTCTTTCAAACTGGGGGAAGCGGTGCGGCTGGGTACAGGACTGGTGAGCCCTCTTGCGGCTGCATTAGCGGTAGCGGCCGCGGCGCTGGGCCTGTTGCGGCTGTTCCGCCGCGAGCCGCCGCTGGCGCTGCTGCTGACGCTGGCGGCAGCAGCTCAGGCCGGTGTGCTGTGGCTGGTCAAGCCGGTCAGCAGCGATGAGGGCGTAGTTATCCTGCGTTATGCTTTGTTCTGTTATACGCTTTACCTGACGGGGTTGTCCTGCGCGGTTGCCTGGGGGCTTGAGCTTTCCGCCGGCCGGCTGCGCAAGCCCGCGGTTGTTCTTGTTGCGCTGCTGGGCTCCTGGCTGTTCATGGCGGGGCCGCTGCCCCAACTGGCGCGGATGCCGGCCGAATGGCGGAATCATTGTTCTTTCCAATATAGTTATGACTGGGCCGGAAAAAGCGGCTGGGACGCCGGCACCGGCAGGTTCATTCCGGGCGCCTGGCCGCCGTTCTACACCGCCCTGCGGAAACTGCCGCCGGGTTCGGTTACGCTGCTGGAAGCGCCGTGGCATTATGATTACCGCGCCAACCCGCTGCCGTTCTACCAGCTGTATCACCGGCAGCATACCGCCATCGCTTTCGTAGGCGAAGTTAACGGCCGCAACCGGGACAGCGAGTGGCCCCTGGACCGGATCAAAAGCCGGTTCCGGCATTTCGAGCGGCTCGGGAGCCCGCAATTCAACCGGCGCGTCCGGGCCGGCTACCTGGTGATCCACAAAGATTGGCGGGCCGAACAGCCCCGCAACGCGGACGTTATCGGCGCCGGCGAAGATATGACGCGGGTAATAGCTTATTGCCGGGCTCAGTTCGGCCCCCCTGGGTATGAAGACGCCCTGCTGGCTGTTTTCCGGCTGGGGGCAGAAACACCGGCGGCGCGATAAAGCTGCCCTGCCGCTCAGAAGCCGTTGTCGCGGAGGAATTGTTCCGTTATTTTCGAGCCGGCGGCCCGGTCCGCATATTTGCCCAAAATATCGTATTCGATATTCACCGAGCGGCCGGGTTTCAGATCTTTGAGATTAGTGTTCTCCCAGGTATGGGGAATTACGGCGGCCTTGAAAGTGTGCCCGGTGATTTCAAAAACCGTCAGGCTGACGCCGTTGAGCGCGACAGAGCCCTTCTCCACCAGCCGGGCGGCGGCTGGGGCCCCGAAGGTCAGCTCAAAACTTCCCGCAGTTTTTTTTACGCCCAGCAGGCTGGCCGTTCCGTCTATATGCCCCGTTACGAAATGGCCGGAGAACCGGCCGTCGGCTTTCATCGCCCTTTCCAGGTTTACGCGCGCGCCGGCCTTGAGCGTTCCCAGGGCGGTGCGCCCGGAAGTTTCCGGGCTCAGGTCGAAAGCGGCCAGTCCTTTGGAGAAAGAAATTACGGTAAGGCAGGCCCCGTTGACAGCCACGCTTTCCCCGGCGGCCAGCGTCCAGCCGGCGGGCACGGCGGTTTCCAGCCGGCCGCGTGAAACCGCTTTCAGCTTTTCCACCGCTTCTATTATTCCCGTGAACATAACTTAAACTTCCTTGCCGGCCTTAACTACCTCTATAAGGAGGTCGGGGCCGACCTTGCTTATCTTTTTAAAGCCTACATTTATTCCCAGCTTGCCCGGGCCGTTGAGCCGGTCGGGCCAGGTGACGGAGTTCTTTGAGCGCTCGCCGCCTATTATAAGCGGGGAACAGAACAGCATGAACCTGTCGAACAAGCCTTCGGAAATAAAAGAGCCCAGCACCCGGCCGCCGCCTTCCACCAGGATGTGAGCTATGCCCAGGCGGCCCAGTTCGGCCAGCAGGGCGTTCAAGTCCACGCCGCCGTGCCTGCCCGGGGGCAGCAGCAGAATGCTGACGTTGTCCCGCCGCAGTTTCTTGATGCGGGCCGGAGCTGCGCCGCGGGCGGCCGCAATTATCACCCGCTCGTTCTGGAACACGCGGGCTTTAGGAGGAATGTTCAGCCCGGAGTCCAGCACCACCACGGCGGGCTGGCGCGCCACCCTGACGCCGCGGACGTTGAGCAGCGGGTCGTCGGCGCGCACGGTGTTTATGCCGGCCAGCACCGCGTCGGCTTGCGCCCGCAGGCGGTGCGCGTAAGCGCGCGACTGCGGGGAGGAGATCCAGCGCGAGCGGCCCGCGTGGTCGGCTATCTTGCCGTCGGCGCTCTGGGCCGCCTTGAGCGTTATATAAGGAAGGCCGGTGCGCATGAATTTATTGAAAGCCGGGTTCAGGCCGCGCGCGGCGGCGGCCAGCACGCCGGAGCTTACTTCTATGCCGGCGGCCCTGAGGATGCGGGCGGCCTTGCCGGCATTGGCGGGGTTGGGGTCCGCGGCCCCTATGACCACCCGCTTTATTCCGGCGGCGATGATGGAGGCGGTGCAGGGGCCGGTCTTGCCCTGCGTGGAGCAGGGTTCCAGCGTTACATAAAGCGTCGCGCCTTTTACCGGCTCTTTAGCGGACCGGATAGCGTTTATCTCGGCGTGCGCGCGGCCGAACTCCCGGTGCCAGCCTTCGCCTATTATGCGCCCGCCGCGGGCCAGCACCGCGCCCACCAAGGGGTTGGGATGGGCGCCGTAAAGGCCCCTGCGCGCCAGGGCAAGGGCGCGCAGCATCAGCTGTTCATCCGTCTTTGACGCGGTCATTTTTATAAGGAACCGCGCCGGCTTAAAACTGCCTGAACAAATTCGCCATTTCTATGGCGGACATGGCGGCGTCGGCGCCCTTATTGCCCTGCTTGGTGCCGGCCCGCTCTATAGCCTGCTCAAGGTTGTCGGCGGTGATGATGCCGAAAGCTACCGGGATAGAGCTCTCCAGCGAAACCTGGGCTATGCCCTTGGCGGTTTCGGCCGCTACATAGTCGAAGTGGGGCGTGTCGCCCTTGATCACCGCGCCCAGCGCTATGACGGCGTCGAAATTCTTGCCGGCCAGTTTCTTGCAGGCCAGCGGTATTTCATAAGCGCCCGGCACTTTGACCACCGTGAGATCCTTTTCGTCGGCGCCGTGGCGCTTTAGCGTGTCGAGCGCGCCCCTGAGCAGCCTGTCGGTAAGGAAGTCGTTGAACCTCGAGACTACCAGCGCGAATTTAAGTTTTTCCGCGGTAAGTTTTCCTTCTATGGTTTTCATGTTATCCTCCGTATGATCGTTTGCCGCTCCGTATCAGATCAAATGGCCCATTTTGTTTTTCTTGGTGCGCAGGTACCTGGCATTATGCGGGTTCTCTTTTATGATTATCGGCACCCGCTCTGTGACTTTAAGGCAGTAGCCGTTAAGGCCCACTATCTTCTTGGGATTATTGGTCAGCAGGCGCATGCTGCGCACGCCCAGGTCGCAGAGTATCTGCGCGCCGGTGCCGTAATCGCGCAGGTCCGCTTTAAAGCCCAGGGCGTGGTTGGCGGAAATGGTGTCGTAGCCCTTGTCCTGCAGGCTGTAGGCGCGGATCTTATTTCCCAGGCCTATGCCGCGGCCTTCCTGCCGCATGTATAACAGCACTCCCGCGCCTTCAGCTTCTATCATGGTCATGGCCGCTTTCAGCTGCGGGCCGCAGTCGCAGCGCTTCGAGCCGAATACGTCGCCGGTAAGGCATTCCGAATGCACCCGCACCAGCACCGGCTGCTTTATCTCGCCCAGTATCATGGCCACATGCTCAAGGCCGGTAAGTTTGTCCTTGTAGATCCTTATCTCGTACTCGGCGCCTCCCGCCGGCAGGCGCGAGGTGGCTATGCGCTCGACCAGCTTTTCCTTGCCGAGGCGGTAAGCTATAAGGGCCGCTATGGTGGAGATCTTGAGTTTGTGCTTCGCGGCGAAAGCGGCCAGGTCGGGCAGGCGCGCCATGGAGCCGTCTTTTTTCATTATCTCGCAGATCACGCCGGCGGGCGCCAGGCCCGCCAGCCGCATCAGGTCCACGCAGGCTTCGGTATGGCCGGCCCGCGTCAGCACGCCGCCTTTTTTTGCTTTGAGGGGAAAAATGTGCCCGGGGCGGGTAAGGTCCCCGGCCCGGGTTCCGGGCCCCGCCAGCAGCCGGAGCGTGCGCGCCCGGTCCTGCGCGGAAATGCCGGTGGTAACGCCCTTGGCGGCGTCCACCGAGATCATCCAGCTGGTTTTGTAAGGGTCCGTGTTCTCGCGCTCCATGGGGAAAAGGCGCAGGCGGTTGATGGCGGCTTCGTCCAGGGGCGCGCAGATCAGCCCGCGTGCGTGCTGCGCGATGAAATTTATCTTCTCAGGCGTGGCGAACTGGCCCGCCAGCACTATGTCGCCTTCGTTCTCGCGGTTCTCGTCGTCGGTAATGACTACCATCCTGCCCTTTTTAAGGTCCGCGAGGATCTCTTCCACGGGCGAAAATTTTGTTTTCATGGTCCCAGCGCTCCCTGTCCGGATTCTAGTATAAATCAGCCAATAAAAAAACCCTGAAAAGAAAGTCTTCAGGGCTTAACCACGGCGGCGGATCGGGGCTGAAAAACAGCCCGTCCTTATACGCTATGCCGCCTTCTCGTTCTTCTTTCATCCGGACTTTAACCGTCGGCCCCGGAGTTCCACCGGATCTGCCGTCAGCGCTGGCTGAAGGCTTGCGGGCTGTACCGCCGGTCGGGATTTGCACCCGGCCCTGAAGAACTATCTTAAGTATACCAGTTTTTGCGGCTCCAACTTATACGATACAATAGACCCGCCGCCAACTGACGACTAAACTCTTCTCCGACAATTTTGCCGCCGGCCGACCAGCCGCCGCGGCGGATTTTTAATTATTCCGGAAAAACCGCCGAGTTTTTGTTATTATAGATTATCTGGGCGGAGGGGGAACCTTTTTTAAATTTTTAGGCGGAGAAAAAACGGGATTTTCGGTAAGGTGCTCCCGATAATCGATCTTATATTTACTACAGGTAAGAGCCTTGTTACTGGGGGCGTGTAAATCGGCCTGGCGGTTGGTTGCATGGCATTTTAATCTGTAAAACCATAATCAAATGCTTCGCATTTGCGTCCCAGTGGGGGAGGAATATTTTGAACGGCAGAGACATACCGACAACGTTTGATAACAAAAACTTGCTGCAAAGCGCTGTGCATCAAAAAGATTAAATAATCACCGGTCTTCTTTGTAAGACCGGCTTAAATTTGGCGGTAAAAAAGTAAATTTACTTTAAAACATCTGCAAGCCGCGTGGAAACTTTAATCCATTTGTCTTCCAGGTCTCTAATTGCCTTATTGATGATACCAAGCTCTATGCTGGTATCGGAGTTAAAGCCGTTTATAAGGCGTTTTTCAAGTTCGGTCTTCTGCGCCGTCGCGCTTTCCATCTTTTTCTCTATGTCTTTAAGTTGTTTTTTAAGCGGCGCGGCCTGCGCGCGCAACTCCGCTTCTTTACGTCGTTTATCTTTACGGTCGTCCTCTTCCGATAATGCGGGGCCGGAATTTTTGCCTCCGCCGCGCAAAACATAATTTTTATAATCGTCCAGATCGCCGTCAAAATTGCTTACGCCGCCGCCTGCCACCAGAAGCAGCCTGTCGCAAACCGATTCCAGTATGTGGAAGTCGTGGGTAACAAGTATAACCGCGCCCGTATAATCGTTCAAAGCCTCTATAAGCGCGCGGCGGGAGGTTATATCCAGATGGTTGGTAGGCTCGTCCAGAATTAAAACATGGGGCGGTTCTATGGTAATTAAAGAAAGCAGCAGCCTGCTCTTTTCCCCGCCCGAAAGATTGCCTGTTTTTGTATCGGCTTTGCTCTTTTCCAGACCGTAGCCGGCAAGGTGGGCATACACCTGCGTTACTTTAGCTTCGGGCATAAGTTCCCTGACGGTTTCGTACGGTGTTTTGCCGGGGACAAATTCTTCCGCCTGATGCTGGGCGAAATATGCCGCTCTCAACTTGCGCGCGCTGGTAAGTTTGCCGCTCTGCAACTGTATTCTGCCCGCCAATAGTTTGGCAAGGGTGGATTTACCGTTGCCGTTGGAACCAAGCAAAGCGATTTTTTCGTCTTGCCCGATAGTCAAATTAAGGTTCTGCAGCACGGTTTTATCGCCATAGCCGCAGCTGGCGTTCTCCATAGTGAACAGATAAGAATTCAAAGCGTCGGAATTGGGAAAAGAAAAGCGTATGCTGCGTTCCAAAGGTATTTTGGGCGCGTCGCCAAGGCGTTCTATCATCTTAAGCCTGCTCTGGGCCTGCTTCGCTTTGGTGGCTTTATAGCGGAATCTGTCCACAAAAGACTGAAGGTGTTTGCGGGTCTCCTCGTGCTTTTGGACATCTTTTATGATCTGCTCGGTTTGCAGGGCGCGGGTTCTTTCGTAAGTATCATAATTGCCCGCATAAACTTTAAGCCCGCATTCGTCCATTAAAATAATTTTTTCGCAGATCCTGTTTAAGATGTTCCTGTCATGGCTGATAATAATTAAAGTCTTATCAAGTTTTTTAAGACAGTTTTCCAGCCTGTATTCGAAAGCAAAAACTGAACAACGGAAATAGGCCGAAAATCAGTTTTAAAAAGGATTCTGTGGGCGCCGTAATTGCCGGTAGTGGTCTTTGAAAACTTAAATGAGGTACCTCACCCGGGTGGGGCAATACCGCCGATTTGAGTGTATTGAATCAAGGATTACCAAGGAGCATTATGGCCAAGCGAGAAAGAAAGAGAGCGTTTAAAAATGCTTATAATAGACCCGCCGCCAACTGACGGCTAAACTCTTCTCCAATAATTTTGCCGCCGGCCTACCAGCCGCCGCGGCGGATTTTTAATTATTCCG
>DAOPZW010000014.1:0-29731 GCA_035353595.1 Elusimicrobiales bacterium
CGCCACAGCCTCTTCGGCCTCCACCTCGATGCGCATGATCAGGAAGCCCTCGGCCTCTCCGCGGCGCATGGCCAGCACCCGGTGCGACGGCGCCTTGGCGGCGGGCTCTTTCCAGTCGAAATAATCCTTGAACTTCGCCCCGGCCTCCTGCTTGCCTTCCATCACCTTGGAATGAAAGATCCCCTTAGCCGAAAAAAGCTGGCGCAGGCGCGCGCGGGCGGTCTCGTCCTCGCTGACGCGCTCGGCGATAATGTCGCGCGCTCCGGCCAGCGCCTCCGCGGCGGTCTTCACCCCTTTCTCTTCGCTGACAAAAGCGGCGGCCAGCTGTGCGGGATCTTCGGCGCCCTGGGCGCTGAGCTGGTCGGCCAGCGGCTCGAGGCCCTTTTCTTTGGCTATGGTGGCGCGGGTGCGGCGCTTGGGGCGGAAGGGCAGGTAAATGTCTTCCAGTTTCGCCAGCGTTTCGGCGCCCGTGACCCTGGCTTTCAGCTCGTCCGTCAGCAGGTTCCTCTCCTCCAACGATTTTATTATGGCCGCGCGGCGGGCGTCCAGCTCTTTCAACTGCGCCAGGCGGTCCTGGATCTTGCCCAGCGCCACTTCGTCGAGGTTGCCGGTGGCTTCCTTGCGGTAGCGGGAAATGAAGGGGATGGTCGCGTCATCTTTGAACAGCGTTATCGCCGCGCCGACCCCGGTTTTAGGCAGGCTCAGTTCCGCCGCTATCTTAGAAATATAGAGCTCTTCCATTTATCTTCTCCTCCGTAGTTTTATCGCTTAACTTTGCTTAACGCCCCGGGCCGGCCGCCCCCGGGCGCAATTACGCTGTAAAAAGTCAAAGCCGGCTGGTAAAAAGGTTTTCCGCCGCGCGCGGAAACCTCTATTTCCAACGGCCGAAAAAGTACGCCCCACATAAAGAACTGCGCGGCGCGGTTGGCCGCCGACGCCCCGCGCGCAAAAGCCAGCGCCGCCTCCAGTTCCGCCGCGCGCCCGCCCGGCCCTTCCAGCGCGCCGGCAATTTCCCCCTCGCCGGCTTTAAGCAGCCCCGCCTCAAGCCCCGCCCCGGCGGCCGCTACCGCGGCCCTGGCTTTTACGTAAGGCGCGTCGGGGCACCACGCCGCCAGCCAGCGCCAGAACAGATAATCATACACGCAGGAAAAACCCAGCGCTTCCGAATTTTTCTTAAGGCCGAGCAGCCCGCTGTAAACGGAATACTTCAGATAGAGATCCGCGAACTCGTCTTCGGCGCCGCGCACAAGCGCGCTGAAATCCCCGGCCGGCAGGCGGCCGTCCTCCATGCGTGCGGCGGCGGCCTCCAAACGCCCGCCGGACGCGGCGGCGGCGGCGGCCAAAGCGGCGCTGCCCGGGCGTCCGCGCTCGCGCGCCAGGTCCCCGGAAATGGCGCGCAGGGCCGCGGCGCGCCCGCGCAGGGTAAGGCCCGCCAGCGCCGCGCGCATAGCCGTCCTGCCCCGCTCCAACGCCTCCGACTCGCCGCCGGTAATAACGTCCCTGCCTTTCAAAGCGGAAGCGGTCACCACGAAGGCCCCGTATCTGGCTACGGCGGCGGCGTAAGGTTTTTCGGCGCCTTCGGGCCCCTTTCCGGAGGGGCCGCGCATGGAATCCAGCACCCGGCCCGCGCCGGAAAGCTCATTTTGAAGCCCGGCGCGGTTCAACTTATAATCGGCGTAATTTATCGAGAAGAAATCGCTGCCGCCTGCGGCCCGGCCGCCCGCCTGCGCCGCCTCGCCCGTTTCGTCTATCGAGCCCTCGTAAAGGCGCTTGGCCGCCAGTTCCATGGTTTCGGCGGAAACGCGGCTGTCTTTAGAAGCGGCGCTGAGCGCCTTTATCTTTTCGAGGAACCCGTCGTTGATCCTCCATTTGGAAATGGTGAAATGGATCGGGTCTTTGGAGATCTTTGCGCCGTTCTGAATGCTCAGCGCCAGCCTGGCGGCGTTCTCCGGATAGTCTTTTATCCAGGCCAGCAGGGCCAGCCTGGCGTCGGAATAGGTGCTGCCCGGCTCAAGCTTGACTATCTCGCCGGCCGTCCCCGCGTCGATTATTTTATCCGCCAACTCGCCCCGCGCTTTCAGGCTGGAGGCCAGGCGGTCCCGTATTTCCTCATACTCGCGCGCCTGCGTATCCTTCGCGGCTATCTCCGGCTGCGGGCCGCTCTGCGCCCGGACATTAACTGCGCCCAGGAAAAGCGCCAGCAAGCAGAGCGGGATCTTTCTCATGCTAGCGGCGCCCCGCTTTTTTGCCGCACAGGCCGGTTTCCAACCGGCGCAGCTCCTGCCGGTTAAAATAGACCAGGCCCCGCTGATATTGATTGACCGGATCGGCGCTGAGCGGCCTGCCGACGGCTGAAAGCGCGGCGCAGCTCTCGGCGCGCCGGCCCTGCGCGGCGTAAACCTCCGCCAGCTCAAGCCTGGCCGCGGCGTAGAAAGGCTCAAGCTCCAGAGCTTTTCTCAGATACGCCTCAGCCCGGTAAAAATCCCCTGCGGCGGCCGCCGCTGAGCCCGCCCTGCGCGCGGCAAAGGGATCTTTCGGGTTTTCCAGCGTCTCGCGCAGCCGCAGTGCCAGGCCAAGGGCGGGAGAATTTCCGGCGGCGGCCTGCGCGTAGGACTGGGGCTGCAATTTAAGGCCGAAGGGGAAATATTCCGCCGTCACGCCGAGTGACAGAGCGCCGCCGCAGAGCAGCGCAAGCGCAACCTTCGGCTTTTTCCCTGACCCGGCCTCGGCCTGTTCGCGCGGCGCCAGGAAACCAAGGGTCCCCCAGAACAGCAGCGCTATGGCCCCGGAATAAAAAACAATATCCACGCTGCCCTGTATGAAGAGCGCCAGCGCGCAGGCCGCCAGCGGCAGGCTGCGCTTTATTCCCGCGCGGATCCCGCCGGCGAAGGCGGCCGCGAACAACAGCGCGGCCGGGAACCCGGCCTCCGCGGCCAGGTTAAGGAGTTCGCTGTGCGCGTGCGCGGTGGAATGGCCGTAGTAAGAGATACCGTCGAAGAACGGAAACTTCACGAACTCGAAGGCTCGCTCGAACAGCCCGGGCCCCGCTCCAAAAAATGGATGCTGCGAGGCCGCTTTCAGCGCCGCAGCCCAAAGCTGCGGCCGCTCAAAAGCCCGCGCGTCGCCGAATTTCAGCACCGCGCTCCAGAAAGAGCCCGGCAGCAGCACAAAGGCGGCCAGCGCGGCAAAGCCCAGGACGGCCAGCGTCCGGCCCCGCCGCGCCAGCGCCAGCGCGGCCGCCGCGGATACGACCGCGGCCAGCAGCGCTCCCCTTGAACCGGCGGCCAGCAAACCGGCGGCCAGCAGCAGCGCCAGCGCGGCCGCGGGCAGCCTCAGCTGCTTTTGTTCTCCGCCGGCGTACAGCAGGGCGGCCGGGAAAGAGGCCGCCGCGAAAGCCGCGGTATAATTGGGATTCATGCCTATGAGCCCCACCGCGGCCCTGCCCGTAATTTTCTGTAACAGCAGCGCCGCGGCGGACACCGCGCCGAGGACCAGCACGGCGCCCAGCCAGTTCTTCTCCCCACCGCGGGCGGCGGCGCAAAAAAAGAAAAGTCCGGGCAGCAGGTACCTGCCCAAGGCTCCGGCGACAACGGCCGGCTGCGGCGCAAACAGGGCGGCCAGGGCCAGCCAGGTAAAGAACAGCAGCGCCGCCGGCCGCCGCTCCGGGGCGAAAGGCGCGCGGTCCAACGCGGCCCAGGGCAGGAAGAGCGCGGCGAAAGCCAGCCAGGCCCCCGGCAGGCGCAGGCCGCCGCAGAAAAAAGCCAGCGCCAGGAAAAAACCCGGCAGGTTCGGCTCAACGCGGGACCGGAGCGGACCGGCTTCAAAAATTTTCATTTATAAACCACCGCCCTGCGCGCGGCCAGGCCGGCCGCCGCGCCTTCGCGGCCGGGCACGCCGTAAATTCGCTCCAGCGCCCGCCAGGCCTGGGAACTGTAAGGATTTTCCAGCAGCGCCATCTCATAATATACCGCCGACGAGAAACCATTATCCCTGTTCGCGCGCCCCGCGAAGGTGAGGCGGCCCAGGAATTCCAGCGCCGGCCCCCGGAAAAGACCGCCGGCCAGGTAGGGAGCCAGCCTCGCCTCGGCGGCCGCCGGCCCGAGATCAAGGGACTCCGCAAGGGCCCGGCCGCGCGCCCGCTCAAAGGCCAGGCTTTGGCGGTCCAGCGCCAACAGGGCGCCGGTCAGCAGCAGCGCCAGGACCAGCGCGGCTTTAGGCCGCGGCCCCGCGGCCGGGACGGGCTCCGCCTCCGGCGGAGCGCCTTCATGGCAGGACGCGGCCAGCAGGTAGCAGAACAGCCAGAAATTCGCGGGCACGGACAAACCGAAATCCACGCAGGAATGCAGCAGCGCCCCTATCACGGCGTATTTAGCCAGCCCCTTGCCGCCGCGCGCGGCGCGCAGCAGGAACCAGAACCAGGCGGCCGCGGCGGGCAGTCCGTTCTCCGCCAGGAATTCAAGATAATAATTGTGGGCGTAGACGGAATGTTCGCGGAAGGCGCCCGGCGCCTGGAACCCGGCCTGGGCCCAGGTAAACGCGGCGTGGCCGAAACCGGTGACGGGCCGCGCCGCGAACATATCCCACGCGCTGCGCCACCAGACCAGGCGGCCGGCCAGCGAATCCGCCTGCAACAGGTAAAAAGCCGCCGCGCCCACCATGAACAGCGCGGCCAGGAACCATTTATTATTTTCTCCTTCCCCGCTGTTTAATTTTGAGACGGCGTAGATCCCGGCGGCACCGAAGCCGGCCAGCGCCGCCCCCAGGGACTGGCTGAGCAGCACCAGGGCAGCCATGGCGGCCGCCAGCGGCCAGGCCCGGCGCGCCAGCGCCAGGGGGAACACCATCAAGGCATACAGCGCCAGCGCGTTCATGTTGGTTAGCGGAGGGCGCAAGCCGAAGTTCTTCAGGACAAAGAACTGGAGGAAGATCAGCCCGAAGACCAGCCACGCGCCGGCCGCGACGGCGCCGTCTATCCTGGCGCGCTCTTCCTTATTAAGGAAAGAGGCGACTACAAAAATAAGCACCCCGGCCCCGTAATTTCCCCACTCATTGAAGACATAACCCCTGAACGGGCTGGCCAGCAGCGCCAGCAGCGAGAGCGCGGCGGCCGCCCAGAGGCTGCGGAATTTTTTAATGAAGGCGGCCAGCCTGGCGGCGGACGGCGGCCTCAGCCAGAACCAGGCCCCGGAGAACAGCAGCACCGCCCTCTGGAAAGCCAGCTGCAGGGGCAGGTCGAAAACTGCCTGCAGCGCGGGAGCGAGCAGCAGAACGGAAGCTAAAGCGTAGATGAGCAGGCCCGGGTTCCCGGGCCGTAATCTTTCATGGCGGACGGCGGGAGACGCCGGGGGAGAAAAATAGTTTTGCACAAAGCTCGTCTGCTGATCCCGGCTGGCTGCCGGAATTTCCCGCCGGTTAGCCGGCGGGCAGGCAGGGATCCGCCTCTTAGTCTTCTATTATCTTCGGGGTAACGAAGATCAGGAGCTCTTTGCGGCTCCTGACCACCGTCTTCTTCCGGAACGCGGCGCCGAGCAGCGGGATATCTCCGAGCAGGGGGATCTTATAAACCTCTTCCGACTGCGTGTCCTGGATAAGGCCGCCGATGACGATGGTCTCGTCGTTCCTGACTATAACGTTAGTATCGGTGCCCCTGGTGGCGGTGGGAGGGGGCGCGATGCCGTTGGGGACTCCGGAGAGCTGGATCACCGCGGGGACGATGTGCATGGTGATGCGGCCGTCGGAATTGATCGTGGGCGTCACCTTGAGCGTTATGCCGGTGGTAACGTTGGAGTAGGCGTGCGTGATGGTCTGCACGCCGTTGACCAGACTGATCGTCTGTTGGTCGAAGGGCGTCTGGTCCGTGATATTTATATTGGCTTCCTTGTTGTTGAGCGTGGCCACTTTCGGGTCGGACAGGACCTTGGCCTTGCCCTTTTTCGCGGCGGCGGCGATAACCGCGTTGAAGGAATTATTGCCGGATATCTTTCCGATAGTGAGCGACCCGGCGTTGAACAAGCCCGGCGTAGGGCCGGGGAGAAAGACCCTGCCCGACGTGCCGTTCCCGGCGTTGTCGACGTTGCTGAAATTCCAGTTCACGCCCAGCTCGAAAGAATCGTCGAGCTTGACCTCCACCAGCTTCACTTCGATCATCACCTGCTTGGGCATGCGGTCCAGGCTGCGTATCAGCCTGACCGTGGCGTCGAGCCCGAAAGAGGTGTCGGTGATCACGAGGGCGTTATTCACGTCGTCGGCGGCGCATTTCCCCGTAGTGCGCCCCTCGTTGGCGGCAACGGCGTCCAGCTGCGTCTTCATTTCGGACGCTTTGGTGTAATTAAGGAAGATCACCCGGGTCTGCAGCATGGCGGACTTCTGCTCGCTCAGAAAAGTTTTGGGCGAAGCGATGCGCAGGATATTGTCCCCGATCTGCTGCGCGGCCAGGCTCTTGGCGTTCAGGAGCGTCTTGAACGCCTCGTCGAACGGCACCTTGGCCAGCGACAGCGTGACAGTGCCGCTCACATCGTCGCTGTAAATGATATTTATGCCGGCCTTGGCGGCCATCATATCCAGGACCTCGCGGATGTCCGCCTCGTTGTACTCAAAACTTATAGGCTCCGCGGACAACGTATCCATGATATTGCGGCCCCCGGACGAAGAGGAGCGCTTTTTCGGGGCGATGACCTGTGCCCGCTCGCGGGCCTGGTCGGCCGGCTCGATGGTCATCTCCGCGGGCTTGGCCGCGGCGGGCGCCTTTGCCGCGGGCGGAATAATTTTTACCACGGGTGCGGCGGCGGGGGCCGCCGGGGCGTCCTTAACCTGTGCCCCCGAGCTATGCGCGCCGAACGAGATAACAAGTTCCGGGCCGCGGCGGGTGATCTCATGGGCGGACCGCTGCGCCAGTTCCATGACGACGCGCGACACGCCCCCGGGCGCGCTCTTGAACTGGCTGGTGCGCACTTTGCGCAGATTGGAGCCGCTGACCGGGATCTCCTGCAGCGTCCGCATCTTAGCGTCCTGGAGGTCCAGCACCAGCCGGAACGGGGATTCCATGGTGAAGGCTTTATATTCGACGGGCCTGTCCGCGGTTATCAGCACGCTTCCGTCCGCCACTTCCACCGAGCTGACCGTGGCCGTCTGCGCGGCGCTGAGCGGCGGTAAATTCTGGAGGAGCAATGCCGCCGCCAGGGTAAAAATCGTCATTTTTTTCATGTTAAACTCTCCGGATCCGACAAGTCTGTCACTCTTTTTCCCGCAGGCTCAGCTGGTGCACCTGTTTGTCTTCGGTCATTAAAACCACCAGCCGGCCCTTGACCACGCCTGAAACTCCGGGCACCGCCTTTTTTTTGGAATCGATAAGGCGCCCCCCCTTAAGGGTGTAAAGAGTTCCAGTGGCCGGGGAACGCAACAGCGCCTGGCGCCCGCCGGAATCTTCCATTATGCCGGTAAGCGTCAGCCCGTAAACCGTAAAGGAGGCGGCAGCCACCGCGGGGACGGAGCCCGCGGGCTTGATCTTGCCCATCGAGTCCCCGTAAACCGTAGAGGGAATAAGCGGATCGCGCTGAGTCAGCGGCTTATAAATATCCTCGACCGTAACGGCGGGCGTGGAGACGGCCACCTGCGCGGCGGCAGGCAGGGCTGTTGCGGCAAAGAGTACCGTTAGGAAAGAAAGCATAGTTATTACCCGTTATACTGGTAGGCCACGAGCGTAAAGGTTGCGCTGACCGAAGTGTCCCTGCCCACCGTGGCCTGGAGGGAAAGGTTTTCCGAGGCGAGGATCCGTTCCTCGATGCCCAGCGCCGTTAGAAAGCGCCCCATATCGTGGTAGTTCCCGGAAACGGTCAGGCTGTAGGAAACCTTCATGAAGTATTCCACCTGCGAAGTGCTGGGCTGGCTGATGGACGTAACGGTGATCCGGTGCTTCTTGCTCAGGTCCGTTATAGTGCGGATCAGTTCGGGGAATTTACGCTCGCGCGGCAGCTTCTTCTGGGCGGCGTCCTTTTCCAGTTGCAGCGAGACCAGTTTAGCCTCCAGGTTCTTATACTTCGCCTTCTGCGCTTTGGCGTTGCCGATATCCGATTCGATAGCGGCCACCCGCGCGTTCTTTTCCGCTATCTTTTTACCCAGCGGCAGCCAGAAATAAGACAGATAAGCGAACAGGAAAAGCCCTGTAAAGAACACCACTGCGACGATCTGGGTTATCTGGTCTTTGGTCAGCTGGATTTTATTCATGGCTCATTTGCTGGCGTAAGTGAAACTGACCGGGGTCGACAGGACCTTGCCCTCTTCAGTTTCGGAAATAGAAATAGCGCCGATATCCAGCCCGGTGTAGATGCCCGAAGTCTCGAGGTAATTTATCCAGTAGGCCAGGTCGTAGGCGGAACGGGAATTCAGGGAAAGGCTCACCGCCAGGGAGCCGCCTTTTATGGAGGTGTTGACATAACCGAACCAGATGGTCTGGGGCAGGTCGCCGATAAGGTCCTGCAGAAAATGGGAATACAGCAGCCGCCCCTTGTTCACGCTGGCGATGGCGTTGAGGTAGCGCTGCACCTCGGCTATCTGGCCCTCGATGGCTTTCACCTGGTCCACGTCCTTCTGCAGCGTGGCGAGCTCGGTCTCGCGCTTCGCCAGGGTGAAGCTGATGGTCTTTTCACGGGTAAACTGCCAGACGGAAGCGAAAGTGATCGCGCCGGCCACAAGAACCCCGGCCAGGACGGCCTTGGCGATCACCGTCTTGCGGTTGATGCGCTCTATGTATTCGGGGGGAATGAGGTTTATTCTTATCATTCTTCCCAATCCTTGAACTTGCGCAGCGCCAGTCCCGCGGCCACGGCCAGGGCGGGCAGCACATCTTTCGGAATGTTCTTGGGCTGCTCGGAGAGAAAAGCCAGCGGGTTCGCCACTTCCACCGGAACCTTGAACTCCGAGGCCAGGAACATGGACACATTGCCCAGGTTAGCCATGCCGCCGGAAATTATTATTTTTGCGATAGAATGGTCAACGCCCTGCGACAGGTAAAAATCTATCGAGCGGGACACTTCGGTATAAAGGTCCTTCAGCACCCCGGAAGCCGCCTTGGAAACGAGGATCCCCTCTTTATCGAAACTCTCGATCGCCGCTTCTTTATCCTCGTCCGTAACCAGCAGCCCGTGCGCTTTTTTCGCCGCCATCGCCGCGGCGGCGTCCGATTTAAGGGCCTTGGCTATCGCCTTGTCGAAAGTAGCGCCGGCTATAAAAATATCGCGCACCACGCGCGTCACGCCCTGCGTGACGATGGAGAGGTTGGTGACCTTCTGGCCGATGTTCAAAAAAAGCACGGAACTGTTGTCGGCGGCGGGGACGAGCCTGGAGTAAAGCGTCTCGAGCGCGAAGGAATCCACGTCCACCAGCACCGGGTCCAGCCCCGCGCCCTCGAGGATGTCGATCTTATCCTGCACCGACTCTTTCTTCGCGGCGACCAGCACGGTCTCCATCTTCTGCTCGCCCTCCTCGGTGACGTCATTGAGGATGCTGTAGGTGAGCCGCACGTCGTTGATGTCGAAAGGGATAAAGGGCTCAGCCTCCACGTTTATGGTGAGCAGCAGCTCTTTGCTGGTAAGCTTCGGCAGCTTAACGTAGCGCACTATAACGGAATTCCCGGAAACCGAAGCGGCCGCGCGGCGTGCCTCGATGCCTTTTTTCTTGAGGTAATTCTTGATCTCCTCGGAAATTATGGCTTTTTTCTCTTCGGGCGGGGTATCGGCTTTTATGGTCAGCGGGATGCAGCCCCAGTCTTTCAGCGCGAGAGCCTTCTTGTTCTCTACAAAACAGACCAGCTTGACGGAATGATTGCCGATATCAATGCCGATGATCTCTTTCGGCGGGAACAGCATCTTCGTAAATTTTGCCAGCATCAGTTTTTTGCCCGTCCGCGAACAGCGCCTTACCCCTGCCTGACCATGTTGTAGCATTATTATATTACATAATTATTAAAAAATAAACCGCGCAGACGCGCTGTTTTATTGCGAAAGCTCTATTTGCTTAAATGTGAGCATGCTTACAGGCGCGCTGATCGGCTTCGGGACGGAAGCTTCTGAAATTTACGTTCCCGCCCTGCTGGACGGGACCTCCCCGCTGGAGATCGGGGCGGTAGCCGCCGGCGGCCCCGGGGAACTGCAGGCCGCCGCCCTGAAATTCCCGGGCGCGCGCAAATACCGCAGCGCCGAAGAATTATTTTCAAAAGAAACAAAACTGGACTTCGCCGCCATAACCCTGCCGCCGGCGCAGCGCGCGGCCTGCATGCTCCGGGCGCTGGAAAGCCGGCTGCACGTCTTCTGCCATCCCCCTTTCTGTTTCTCCACCGGCGAATTCGACAAGCTGAAGGAAACTGCGGACAGGTCGGGAAGAACGCTGTTCTCCGCGCACCCCTGGGAGAACAGCTCGCCGTATGCGGCCCTGTCAAAAGCGGTAAGCCGGGAACTGCCGGGAGAAATACTCCGCGCCGAGGTCAGGATGCTGACCCCCCGCCGGGCCGGCCGGGGACCGGCGGCCGGCGTCACCGCCGCGCTGGGCTGGCAGGCTTTCTCCATCCTGCTGGGCATCGTGCGCCGCCCGCCGCTGGCGATAACGGCCCGGCTGGGCCTTAAACTGCCCTACGACGCGGAGGAGGAAGAGGCCACGGCCGCTTTCCAGGTACACTTCGGCGAAGCCACGGGCAGCGTATACCTGGCGGCGGGCGCCCACGCCTCCCGCTTCCAGGCCGCCGTTATCGGTAAAAAAGGCCTGCTGGAGCTCGGCGGCGCCGGCCTGCGGCTCGACGTCGCGGGGCAGGCGGAAGAAACGGTGGCGCTGAAAGAGAACCTGGCCGAAGGCCTGGCCCGCCCGCACTGGCTGCTGCAGGAACTGAAAGCTTTCCGCGACGAAATAGAAAACCCGGCCCTGCGCGGGGCCGGGCTGAAAAACTCCAGGCACTGCATAAAACTGCTCAAAAACGCCTACTATTCGGCGGGCGTCAATTCGGCGGCTGTACCTCTTTAGTCTGCCCGGCCTCGCCCGTTCTGTAAGGGTCCAGGAACTTGAGCAGGAACCGGCTTATATTCTCGCTGGCGGCGTACATAAGCAGCCCGGCCCGGGCCACAAAGAACAGTATCAGCCCCAAAAACACCGACTGGTAGGCCCACTCAAAATCCGGGATGAACGGGAAGATCGCCGGCTGGAACGAGGTATACGCGAACAAGCCTGCGCCTATCTTGATCAGGTTCCCGAAGACCTGCCCCGCTTTAGGGAGAAAATCCAGCAGGCCGTCTATCGCCGGGGCCGCCTCCGCCCCGAACAGCACCAGGGTGATAAGGATCAGCAGCGAGACCACGGAACCGAGAAAGACACCGACAGGCAGCTTGGCGCTCAGAAAAGGCAGGGACTTGGCGAAAGGCAGCAGGTCCACGAACCAGCCGATGGCCGAAAGCGTAAAAAGCACCACCAGGGTCTTTATCATCTTCAGCAGCAGGTCTCGGAAGTTCTCTTTTTTAGACATGCCTCAAATTTACAAAATAACTCCGCGGCCCGCAACCATTAAGCGCGGCGATAATATTACTATTGAATATTAAATTAATTTTATGCTATTGTTTTCTCACGCGCCCAAGTCAGGACGCAGCGCGGGGAGGAAGATAATATGCTCGTAGAAAGAACCGAATATAAAGGCCAGCCTGTACTTATACTCAAGAGGAACGAGAACGATAAATACCCGTTCTCCTTCGGCCTCTCTAAAGCCCGCCTCATCATAGAGGGCTTTGAAGAGATCAAGAAATTCGTGGCCGAGAACGACACCAAAGAAGAGAAGAAATAGTTTTTCTCCCTTTCGGGCCGTTTAAATGCCGTCGAAAACCGAGTTAGCGATAGCCGGGTTTTACGACGGCATTTACTATTTTTACGGCGCCGCCAACTCCTTCCTGACCCTCGGCCTCGACCTGTACTGGCGGGCCCGGGCCGCCGGCATAGCGCACAGGGCGGCGCCCGCCGCCCGCACCGCGCTGGACGTCTGCTGCGGCACCGGAGATTTTTCCCTGGCCCTCAGGCGGGCTTTCGGACCGGGCCTGGAGCTGACCGGCGCGGACCTCAGCGCGGCCATGCTCTCGGCCGCAAAAACTAAAACTCCGGGGATAACGCTGCTGCAGGCGGAAGCCAAGGCGCTGCCCTTCCCCGACGGCGCTTTCGACCTGGTCACGATCGCCTTCGCCACCCGGAACCTGAACATCGACAGGGAAAAATTACTGGCGGCGCTGCGCGAGTTCCGCCGCGTGCTCAAACCGGGAGGGGTTTTCCTCAATCTTGAGACCACCCGCCCCGCAAACCCGGTCATCCGCCTGCTGATGGATATTTACGCCGGGGCCGCGATAGGCCTGCTGAACCTCCTGTCGCCCGGCAGCCGTTCTTCCTACACTTTCCTTAAAACCACGATGCTGAATTTTTACTCCGCCGCGGAATTTTCAGCGCTGCTCCCGGAGGCCGGCTTCAGCGGCGCCCGGCACCAAACGCTCTGCCCCGGAGCGGTCGCAGTTCATACCGCGCGCAGCTGACCCTCACGCCCTGACCGCAGCCTGTTGCGCACCAGCTTAAGCACCACCAGGGCTTCCCGCTCCCGGTCCTCCAGCGTTCCCGCCAGGAACAGCGCCGTCTCGCGGCAGTCGGGGATCACTTTTTTAGAAAGGGCGTTGCAGCGGCGCTGCGTTTTTTTCATTTCCAGCGCCAGGCGCGCGGCGCAGGTATCCAGGCCGGCCAGGGCGGCCAGCAGCGGCAGCGCGTCGTTAAAACTCCGGCGGGCCGCCGCGGCGGCGCACGGCACGCCGGCGGGCCCGAAAGCGGGCGCGGCCGCCGCGGCGGCGCAGGAAGAGGAAGGGAGCTTCACGCCCATAAGCCGCCGCTCTTTAATTACCGGCGCGGGCGCGGGCGGCGCCCCGGGAGCCGCCCGGTCCAGCGCGGCCCCTCCGGCCGAAAGCTCAGCGCCGCGCAATGCCGAGAAAGCTTCCCTTAAAATTTCCGCGGCCCCGGCCCTGAGCGGAGCGGCCTGCCCGCGCGCCGCGGCCAGTTCGAGCAGCAGGAGCTCCCTCTTCCGCTCCAGCAGCTCATAGCCCTCTTCCGCAAAAGCCAGCTGCCGCCGCAGCGCCAGCAGCGCCGATTTGGTAGCCGGAACTTCCATCAAGGCCATACGGACCTCCGTTCCCTAAGTCTTTCCTTTATGATGCTTCTCCAGTAATTCCGCGCTGACCCGGTGCAGTTCGGAGCGCGGCAGCAGGGAAAGCATTTCCCAGCCCAGGTCCAGGGTCCGCTCGATGGGCCGGTCCTCGCGCTCGCCCTGGCTGAGAAAGCGGCGCTCGAAGGCTTCGCCGAACTCCATGTAGAGCTTATCCCCGGCGCCCAGCTCTTCTTCCCCTATAATATCGGCCAGCGCGCGCACGCGCTTCACGGTCGCGTAGCAGGCGAACAGCTGGCTGGCCAGCGCCGGGTGGTCAGCCCGGGTATAGCCTTCGCCCACGCCGTCCTTCATCAGGCGCGAAAGGCTGGGCAGCCCGGCGATGGGCGGGTAGACGCCGCGCTGGAACAGCTCCCGGTCCAGCACGATCTGCCCCTCGGTGATATAGCCGGTCAGGTCCGGCACCGGGTGGCTGATATCGTCGGAGGGCATGGTCAGGATGGCCGTCTGCGTTATGGAGCCGGGCGAACCTTCCACCCGGCCGGCCCGCTCGTACAGCGCAGCCAGGTCGGAATACAGGTAGCCCGGGTAGCCTTTGCGGCCGGGGATCTCGCCCCTGGCAGTGCCCACCTCGCGCAGGCTCTCGCAGTAATTGGTCATATCGGTCAGCACCACCAGCACGTGCCGCCCCAGGTCGAAAGCCAGATGCTCGGCCAGCGTCAGCGCGGCGCGCGGCGTAAGCAGCCGCTCCACTCCTGGCGCGTCGGCCAGGGACAGGAACATGGCCGTGCGGCCCAGCGCGCCCGACTCCCCGAAATCGCGCCTGAAATAATCGGCCACGTCGCGCTTCACGCCCATCGCGGCGAACACTATGCAGAATTCCTCTTTGCCGCCGGGCAGCTTCGCCTGCCGCACCAGCTGGGCGCACACCCTGTCGTGCGGCAGCCCGTTGCCGGAGAACACCGGCAGCTTCTGCCCGCGCACCAGGGCGTTCATGCCGTCGATGGCCGAGATACCGGTCTGGATGAATTCGCGCGGGTAGCGCCGCGCCACCAGGTTTATAGGCGCGCCGTTCACATCCCGGCGGTCCGCGGACAGCGGCGGCGGCCCGCCGTCGGCCGGCCGCCCGAAGCCGTCGAAGACCCGCCCCAGCATATCTTTGGAAACCGCCAGCCGCAGGCTTTCGCCCAGGAAGCGCGCGCGCAGCGTGGCGCCCGACAGCCCGCCGGTCCCTTCGAGCACCTGCACCACGGCCCGCTCCGCCGAAATATCAAGCACGCGCCCCAGCCGGACGCCGCCGGCGGCGTCTTTGATCTCCACCAGTTCGTCGTAACCGGCGCCGCGCACGCATTCCACCACCACGAGGGGGCCCTCTATGCGCGCCGCGCCGAGGTATTCCAGCCCGCGGTCGGAACCGGTCATTTCTCCCCCTCTTTTTTCCGCGGCGCCAGGGCCGCCACCGCGTCGCGCACCCGGCTTTCCAGCGCGGCCAGTTCGGCCGCGCCGGCACATTCCATCTTCGCCTTCAGCACCTCGGCGGCGCAGGGCAGGGAGGAGATCTCGGCCAGGGCGGCGCCGGCTTTTATCAGGTCCCGCCCCCCGCGGTACAGGGTCATGATCAAGCCCAGCAGCGCCGCCTGTTTTTCCAGCGGGCAGTAGGCGTCGGCCGGGTCGAAAGCGCTCTGCGCCAGGAAACCGTCGCGCAGTATGCCGCCGATAAAAAGGTACAGCCGCTGGCCGTCGGGCAGCGCGTCGGGGCCCACCAGGCGCGCCACCTGCCGGTAATGCTCCTCCCGCTGGAGCACCAGCATCGCCTCGTCGCGCAGCGCGCGCCAGCCGGGCGCGGCCTTCTCCCAGCCCGCGCCCACCTCGTCGAGATAATCCGAATACGACCGCAGCCAGTTGATGGAAGGATAATGCCTGGCGTTGGCGAGCTCCGTGTCCAGCGACCAGAATACCCGCGTGAACCGGCGGGTATGCTGCGTCACCGGCTCGGAAAAATCCCCGCCCGGCGGGCTGACAGCCCCGACGATGCTCACCGAGCCGGCCTCACCGCCCAGCGTGGTCACCGCGCCGCCGCGCTCGTAGAACTGCGCCAGCCTCGACGGCAGGCTGGCCGGAAAGCCTTCCTCGGCCGGCATCTCCTCCAGGCGCGCGGCCATCTCGCGCAGCGCTTCGGCCCAGCGGCTGGTGGAATCGGCGAACACGGCCACGTCGAAGCCCATGTCCCGGTAGTATTCGGCCATGGTTATGCCGGTGTAGATGGAAACTTCGCGGGCGGCAACCGGCATATTGGAAGTGTTGGCTATCAGGATGGTGCGCTCCATCAGCGGGCGGCCGGTGCGCGGATCCTTGAGCTCCGGGAATTCGCGCAGCACTTCGGTCATCTCGTTGCCGCGCTCGCCGCAGCCGATGAAAACTATGATCCCGGCGTCGGACCATTTAGCCAGCTGGTGCTGCGTTATGGTCTTGCCGGTGCCGAACCCGCCGGGAATGCAGGCGCAGCCGCCCTTAGCTATGGGAAAAAACGTGTCGATTATCCTCTGCCCGGTAACCAGCGGTTCGCTGACGCGCAGGCGCTCGCGCGCGGGCCGGGGACCGCGCACCGGCCACTGCTGCAGCATTTTTATTTCCACCGCGCCCGACGGCGTATCCAGCACCGCCACCGCGTCGAGGATAGTATACGCCCCGGGCCCGGAGGCCGAGCGCACCGTGCCGCTGACGCCCGGCGGCACCAGCACCTTGTGCGTTACCAGCGCCGTCTCTTTAACAAGGCCCGCCGCCTGCCCTCCGCTCACCGCCTGCCCCGTCTTGAGCAGCGGCTCGAACTCCCAGCGGCGGGCCGTATCCAGCGCGTCGGCCCGGGCGCCGCGCCGCAGCCAGGTCCCGCCCTGTTGCAGCAGCGCCGGCAGCGGGCGCTGTATCCCGTCGTAAATATTGCCGATCAGGCCCGGCCCCAGCCACAAGGACAATGGCGCCCCGGTGCGCTCCACGGGCGCGCCCGGCTTCAGCATCGAAGTATCCTCGTACACCTGTACCGTGGCGAGGTCCCCCGCCTGCCGCACCACCTCGCCTACCAATCCCAGTTCCCCCACGCGCACCACTTCATACATGGCCGCCCGGGCCATCCCGGCCACCGTCACCACCGGCCCGCTGACGCGGGTGACGCGGGCTTTTCCGGAGTCGCCGTTCATTGCCCCTCCCCGGTCATTTCAAGACTTTGCATCAAGCTCCCTCTTAACTCCGGCCACAGCCGCTCCAGGCGGGCCCTGAAAGTATTATCCCAGAATTGCCGGCCGGCCGCGTCACGGACGAGCACCCCGTCCCCGATCGCCGCGTCCTCTTCAAACACCAGATCAAGCGCCCCCTTGCCCGCCGCTCTTTCAATGTCCCCGGCCCTGCCCTTCAGCGCCGCCGCGGCGGCCGGCCCCAGCGTCAGCACAAATGAATTCCCCTCCATCTTCGCTACGGCGGACGCCGCCAGCGCGGCCAGCGCCGCCCCGCTGCCCGCCCCGCCGTATTCCGCCTCAAGCCGCCTCAAAGCCCCGGCCTTCACCGTTTCCAGCACGGCCTCGATGCGTTCTGCGCGCAGCCGCGCCGCCTCGGCCGGCACGGAAGCCAGCAGCATCGCGCGCCGCCTCTCCGCCTCCGCCAGCGCGCCGGCCGCGAACGCCGCACCCTCCTTGTCCGCCGCCTCTTGGGCCGCCGCCAACAGCCTTTCCGCCTCAGCCTCCGCCGCGGCGATAATTTCCCCGCTCTCCCGCCGGGCCAGTTCCCTCACTTCCCGCACCAGCCCCTCCGCATCCCCGATAATTTCCATATACTCTCCAATAAATTTCCTTCTGTTCAATTACTTCTCCAGGGGGGCCTGGCCGGTGTCTCCCCCTGCGCACCCGGAAGAAGGAACCCTTGCGTCGGTTCCCCCCGCCCGGGAAAATTAGGGCGGGGCCCCCTTCCGCAACGGGTGCGCAGGGGGAGACACCGGCCCGGCCTCCGACCACGTGTTTGCGCAGCTACTCCCCCGGCCAGGCCGCCGACTCAGTTAACCCGCCTCCCCTTCCCTAATAATTTCCCTCTTAAATCTCCACGATCAACGGCTTTTCGCGCTCCCGTCGCAGCGCTTCTATTTTCGCCCGCACCAACTCCGCCGCAGCCGGACTTATAATTATCACGCCGAGATCGGCCCGCGCCGCAACCTCTGCCAGCGCGGCCGCGGCCTCGGCCGCGCCGGCCACGGCACGCCCCTCCACGCCCGCCAGCCGGAAGCCGCGCGCCGTATCCTCGTCGCCGATGCAGTAGAACTTCAGCGCCGCCATCACATCTTGCCGATGATCATGACCGCGACCACGAAGCCCAGCACCGCCAGCCCTTCGGCCAGCGCGACGAACAAAAGGCTGCGTATCAGCAGCTCGGGTTTTTCCGCCGCCGCGCCCATGGCGGCGGACCCGATCCGCGCCACCGCGTAAGCCGAGCCCAGGACGCTCAGCGTCATGGTCAGCGCGGCGGCAAAGCCCAGCCAAACCGCCCTGTAATCGCCGGCCGCCGCGCCGGCGGCTTGCGCCGCTTCAGGCATTGCCGCCAGCGCCTGCTCCGCGCAGGCCGCCACCGTCGCCGCCGCGAACAGAACATTTTTATTCTTCATCCGCGCCCCCTTTGCCCGCCAGGGTGAACGGCCTGAAAGGCCGGCCGCCGCCCTCGAAAAATTTCCCGAAAAATTCATAGTATTCCAGGCGCAGCGCCTGCACCGATGCGACCAGCCCCTCCAGCCCTATGGCCGCCGCATTGCCAGCAACCAAAGCCGCCAGGCCGGCCGGACTGCCCGCCCCCCAGACCTTGTCCACGGCGTCGCGCAGCGCCCAGGCCGCAGCCAGCAGGGCCGAGTGGCTCATCGCGTAGGCCGCCAGCCGCACGAAGCTCACCGTATTCGCCAGGTACAGCAAGGCCGCCTCAAAAGCCCCCACCAGCGCTTCGGACGACACCTCCAGGAAAGTTTCCTCCCCGGCAGCGTGCTTGCGGCGCAGCAGCAGCAACGCAGGCGCCCCGCCCACCCAGCAGGCCGCCGCCAGTCCCATCAACGGCAGCATAAATTCCGGACCGGCGAGCCCCGCAGCCAGGGCCGCGCCGCTCCAGTAAAACACCAGCCCGGAGAAGCCGAACCTGCCCAGCGCCGCCCCATAATGATCCCCGGCGCGCAGGCGGTTGTATATATTCAGCGCCAGGCCCAGGCTCAGCATCGCTACGCCGCAGACCAGCGCGGCCTTGAGCAGCGCCGCAGGATCCCCCGCCAGCGGGTCGCGCCACAGCGCATATTTTTTAAAGCTCTCCAGCCCGAAAAAACTTCCGTATAATAGCCCGAAGAACATTGAAGAGAAACCGCACCCCGCCGCGATCCTGCCGGTATCCCGCAGTCCCGCGGCGCCCTTTGCGGCCAGCCAGAGCCCGCCCAGGCAGACCACGGCGCCGTGCCCGAGGTCGCCGAACATCATGCCGAACAGCAGCAGGAAGCTCAGCGCGCAAAAAACGGTGGGATCGGCTTCGCCGTAACGGGGCAGGCCGTAAGCCGCCACCAGCACCGTGAACGGCCGGAAAAGACGCGCCGGGCGCAGCAGCACCGGCGCGCCGCCGCCGGGCCGCGCTGCGGCCGCCTCCACCACGCAGCGCCCCCCCGAAACTTCCTCCAGGCCGCGCGCGGCCCCGCCGGCGGCCGCGGACGGCACCCAGCCGCCGATCAGCACCGCCGAGCCGGTGCGGCCCAGCCCCGCCTCCGCCTCCCGCAGCTGCTTTTCCTCCAGCACAGCCCGGGCGGCCGCCGCCAGCGGCGCGGCAGCGGCCTCCGCGCAAGCGCGCAGCCGCGTTGCGGCGGTCTCTAACTCGGTCCCGGCGCGGCGCCGGAGCTCTTTATGATCTTCGGCCAGCTCAGCCAGCGTAAAGCCCGGGCGGCCGGGCAGCGCCTCCGGCTGAAAGCCGCTGTCTTTCAGCGCGGCGTCCAGCCCGGCGGCCGCGGCGCGCGATCCCAAGACCAGGGCCCGCGGCCGGCCGGCCTTACCGCCCAGTTCCAGCAGCACGGCCCCGCCGAGTTTTCCCGCCAGGGCGGGCAAGTTTCCCGCCGGCAGCGTTCCCGCCGCGCAATAAAGGAATTTCAGTCCTGTCCAGGCGGACGGCAGGGGCAGGCCGGCGTAAGCTTCCAGTTGCTCCGCCGCGGCCGATAAGCCGGCCAGTTCACGGGACAGCCGCTCCCGCCGTTCAAGGAGCTCCCGCGCGTCCCTCTCGCGGCTTTCCAGTTCGGCGCGCGCCTCCGCGAAAGACATTCCCGCGCCGCCCGGCCGGTCCCCGATCTCCAGAGCGCGGCGCAAGTCAGAAAGCCGCTCCAGCAGGGCGGCGCACTCTTTAGACGAACCGCCGCCCTCCGCCGGGAGGGCGGGCAGATCCGCGCTTTCGGCCAGCTCCAGCGCGCCCCCGGCGCCCAGAAGCCGCAGGGCCGCCCGGGCGTCTTTTTCAAGCAGCACGGCGTCCAGCCGCGTCATTCTTACGGGGCTAAACATAAGCCATCCCCGGCAGCGGCACCAGGCGCCGCAGCATTTCCCCGGCGGCGGCGCCGAGCCGCAGCCCTTCCGACACGGCAATCAAATTCACTGTCTCAACGCGGCGCAGCGCGAGGTAAGCCGCCACCGCGCCGAAACCGGCGGGCTCGCGCGCGAAGGCGCGCCAGGCCAGCAGCGCGTACCGCCGCCAGGCCAGCGCGGCCAGCCTGTCCGGATCCGGCTCCGGAGGCCCGGCGGCTACGGCCAGCCCCGCGGCCAGGGCGCGCAGTTCGCCGGGGCCCGCGGCCCGCAGCGTTTTTTCGGATCTTTCCCGGTCCGGACCGGCGGCCAGCAAAGGCAGCAACCCGCCTGTTTTGAAACCGTGAAAAAATTTTCCCTGCGCGGCCAGGGCCAGGTTGAACGCCGCCGCCTCCTGCGCGCAAAGTTCCGACACCGCGCCCGCGTCCCCGCCGGCCAGCGCCCCGGCACGCGCGGCCTGCTCGCCCAGGTAAGCCCTGTCCAGCGCCGCCTCATAATAAAAGATCCCGCCGGCGGCCGGCCCCGCGGCATAGGCCGCGCCCAGGCCGCTACGCAGCGCTCCCTGAGGCAGCGCCGCCAGCAAAGCTTCCCGGCTGTCCGCCGCCGCCAGTTCCGGCCCGTAGCCCATTTCCCGCGGCAGGGGTATGAGCCGCGGCGCCGCGGCGGCCGCGCTCCCGCCCGCCTCCAGCGCGCGCACCGTGATCTTTAAATTTTCAAGCTGGAACCGCGCGGCCTGCCAGTCAGCGAAGCGGGCCTCGGCCCCGTCCAGGCAGGCGGAGATACGGCGGGTTTCTTTAATAAATTCTTCCGCCAGGCGGGCCTGTATCCCGGCGGCGGAACTTGGGCCGGAGCCGGGGAACACAGCCGCCGCCAGTTCCACGTGCGACTTCAGGCCGCACAGTGCCGCCAGGCGCGGGCCCTCGGCCATGCGCCCCCTGCGCCCGTGCACTAAAGCAGCCAGATAATCCAGGTCCCTTGTTCCCGGCATTCCCCCTCCAGCGGTTATTCCCCCAACACCCGGCGCACCACCTCGTCCTCCGCGCGGCGCGCCGCGGCCGCATAATGAGCGGCTTCAGCTTCGACGCGGGCGCGGGCGCCGGCCAGGGCCTTTTCTCTTTCGCGCTGCGCGGCGGCCAGCGCGGCGGCGGCCCGTTCAGCCGCCTCTCGCCGGTAGTTCGCTGCTGCGGCAGCCGAAAGCCCGGCCGCCCGCCGGGCGGCCTCCTGCAGCAGCGCGGCGGCCCGCAGGCGCGCCCCGGCCGCCAGGCGCGCGCCTGCGGCTTCGGCGTCGAGTATTTTTGCTATTACTTCACGCATAGAAAGCAAAGCTCCCGGCCCAGCCGGAAAGTCCGCCGCACTATTTTTTATACGGTCCCCCAAGGTCAGGTTAGCAAAACGGGGCAAAAAAACAATAAAAAAATACCCCGCGCTGCGCGGGGCATTTTTTGCGCACCGGGCGGGCGCTTACAGCTTGTGCTTGCGTCTGAATTCCGCCACTTTAAGACGGATGGACGCGCGGCGCAGGGCGGCCGTGGCTCCGTCCAGGTCCATATCCGCTCCGCGCATCGCCAGCGTTTCCTTGGCTTTCTGCAGGGCCTGGCGCGCCCGCTCCTCGTTGACCTCGACGGCCAGCTCGGCGGCCTCGGCCATTACCAGCACTTTGTTGTCGTTTATTTCGGCAAAGCCGCTGAGCACGGCGAAAACTTCCTTGTGGCGGCTCTCCGTATAATGCAGCAGGCCTTCCTTGAGCTGCACCACGAACGGAGCGTGCCCCGGCAGCACGCCCATCTCGCCCCCGAGGGCGGGGATGGTGACGGAATCCACCGGCTTGCCGTCCAGGACGGTCCTCTCGGGCGTGACTATGGTAAGGAGTATGCTGGTTTTTTCCATATTAACCTACAGCCGCGGCCGCAGCGTCAGGCCGCCTGCTGCGCTTTGCCGCGCTCTATCACTTCTTCAATGCCGCCGGCCATCCAGAAGGTCTGCTCCTGCAGGTCGTCGAGCCGCCCGCTGAGGATCTCCTGGAAGCTGCGGATGGTCTCCTTGAGCGGCACGTACTTGCCCGGGCGGCCGGTGAACTTCTCGGCCACGGAGAAGGGCTGCGACATGAACTTCTGGATCTTGCGCGCCCGGTTCACGATCTTCTTGTCCTCTTCGGACAGCTCGTCGATGCCCAGGATGGCGATGATGTCCTGCAGCTCGCGGTAGCGCTGCAGGATCTTCTGCACGCCGCGCGCCGTATTGTAATGCTCGTTGCCGATCACGCGCGGGTCCAGGATGCGCGACGTGGAGTCCAGCGGGTCCACGGCGGGATAGATGCCCAGCTCGGTGATGGAGCGGGACAGCACCACGGTGGCGTCCAGGTGCGTGAACACGTTGGCCACGCCGGGGTCCGTCAGGTCGTCGGCCGGCACGTACACGGCCTGGATGGAGGTGATGGACCCTTTCTTGGTGGAGGTGATGCGCTCTTCCAGCGCGCCGATCTCCGTGGTCAGCGTGGGCTGGTAACCCACGGCCGAAGGCATGCGCCCCAGCAGCGCCGAAACCTCGGCGTTGGCCAGCACGTAGCGGAACACGTTGTCGAGGAACAGCAGCACGTCCTTGCCCTTCTGGTCGCGGAAATACTCGGCCTGCGTCAGCGCGGTCAAACCCACCCTTGCGCGGGCGCCGGGGGGCTCGTTCATCTGGCCGTACACCAGCGCGGTCTTGGACAGCACGGTGGACCCGTCGGAAAGCTTGGATTCCTGCATCTCCAGCCACAGGTCGTTGCCCTCGCGGCTGCGCTCGCCGATGCCGCCGAATACGGAGCAGCCGTGGTGCTCGCGCGCCACGTTATTGATCAGTTCCATGATGACGACGGTCTTGCCCACGCCGGCGCCGCCGAACAGGCCGACCTTGCCGCCCTTCATGAACGGGGCCAGCAGGTCTATGACCTTTATGCCCGTTTCGAAAATTTCCGGTACGGTCTTCTGCTCGGTCAGCGGCGGGGGATCGCGGTGTATGGGCAGGAATTCCTTGGTGTCGATGGGGCCGCGGTAATCCTTGGGCTCGCCCAGCACGTCCAGCAGGCGCCCCAGGCAGGCGTCGCCCACCGGCACTTTAAGCGGCGACCCGGTATCTTTCGCCTCCAGGCCCTTGCCCAGGCCGGTAGTAGGGCCCAGCGTGATGGCGCGCACGGTATTGTCTCCCAGGTGCTGGGCCACTTCGGCCACCAGGACCTTATCCTGGCCGTCCTCTTTATATTTTATCCTCAGGGCGTTGAGTATCCTGGGCAGCTGGCCCTGCTGGAATTCTATGTCCAGCACCGGCCCTACTATCTGCACGATCTTTCCAGTATTCATGGTAGCTCCTTAAAATCAGCCGCCCAGCGCTTCCGAGCCGCTCACGATCTCGTTGAGCTCGGTGGTGATCATCGCCTGGCGCGTTTTGTTCATCTTTAAAGTGAGGCCTTCTATCAGCTCCGTCGCGTTCTTGGAAGCCGATTCCATGGCGTTCATGCGGGCGGCCAGCTCGGCCGCCTGGGACTCGAGCAGCGTGCGGTACAGCTGGGCCCCGAGGTGGCGGGGCAGCAGCGCGCCCAGCAGGGTCTTTTTGTCCGGTTCAAAAGAGAAATCTTTGCCGCCGGGCCGGGCTTTGACGGCGCCGGCGATATGGCTCTTCAGCGGCAGCAGCCTGTCGGTCACTATGCGCTGCGCCATCATGGACTTGAACTCGTTGTAGATGAGCGTGACGCTTTCCACGGCGGAACCGCGGTAAAGGTTTATGATATTGTCCGTCAGCAGCTGGGCGTGCACATAGCCCACCTTGGGGAAGATCCCGACCGCTTCGTACTTGATCTCCAGGTCCAGGCCCCTGAGCCGGTGCATGAAATCGCGGCCCTTGCGCCCCACCGTTATGACATAAAGCTTCCTGCCGCGGTTTTCCTTGAGCCACGAGGCGGCGGCCTTGAGCAGGTTGTTGTTGAAAGAGCCGCAAAGCCCCTTGTCGGCGGTAACCAGCACCAGGCACAGCGGCCCGCCGGCCGGGCGCTCCGCGAAAAGCTCGCGCGCGGCGGTGCCGGTCAGGTCTTCCTCGCCCAGCTCGTTATAGAGGTCCGCGATCAGGCGGTCCATCTCCGCGGCGAAAGGCCGCGCCGCCAGGATGGAGGACTGCGCCCGCTTGATGCGCGCGGCGGCCACCATCTTCATGGCGTAAGTGATCTGCTTGATGCTCTTTACAGAGGAAATGTGTTTTCTGATGTCGCGCAATGAAGCCATAAATAAGCCCGCCGACCGAAGACCGGGGTTCGCCCCGAACTTTAGCTCTTAGATCTTCGTCTCTCCCATTATCTTCACGTAATCCGCTATGCCGTTCTCTATGTTCCATTCCGGCCTGTAGTTGAGCAGCGCCTTGGCCTGGCGCAGGTCGGCCTGGGTCCTGTTCTGGTAGAACGAATACGGGTTGTCGAAATACTCGGCGTCCAGCGCCAGGCCCATGGCCTTGTTCAGCGCCGCCACCACCTCGTTGAAATTGGCGGGATGGCCGCTGCCCAGGTTGCAGACGCAGGACCTTTCCGCGTCCAGCGCGTTGAGGTTGCCGCGCACGATGTCCTTCACGTACACGAAATCGCGCACCTGCTCGCCGAACTTGAAAATGCGGGGCCGCTTGCCGGCCTTCATCTGGTTGTAAAGGTGGAACATCATGCTGGCCGGGTTGCCCTTATAATACTCGCGGGGGCCGTAGACGTTGAAATAGCGCAGGCCCACCAGCGTAATATCCGGGTGCGCCTCGGCGAACTCGCGCGCCGTATTGTCCATGATGGCTTTGGAAAAGCCGTAAATATTCTCGGGCGCGGGGTCCTGCTCTTCGCGCATGGGAGTGGCCCCGTTGCCGTAAATGGCGGCCGAAGAAGCGTACACCACGCGCTTCACGCCGAAGTTCAGCGCGAACTCCAGCACGTTGCGGAAGCCGTCCACGTTCACTTCCATCATTTTGCGCTGGTCGTGCACGGTGGTATCCGTTATGGCGGCCTCGTGGAAGATGGCGTCCACCGGGCCCGCGGTATCGAACCACGCGTCGCCGCGGATATCGTCGGAAATAACGTCGCCCTTGAAAGCCACGAGGTTCTTGTAGTTGCCCGAAGAAAAATTATCCAGCACCACCACCTTAGCCTTGCGCTCCTCCTGCAGGGTGAAGGCCAGGTTGGAACCGATGAAGCCGGCGCCGCCGGTTACCAGGTATTTTTTCATGGGACCCTCTTAAGCGAACTTCGTCTTATACTCGGTTATGGACTCCGCCAGGCGCTGCTCCAGCTCCGGGGACATCTGTTTCTTTTCGGCGATATCGGCCAGCAGGTTGGCGTAGTTGCTGCGCAGGAACTTCACCAGGCCGCTCTCGAAAGCGCGCACTTTTTCCAGCTCGACGCTGTCGAGGTAGCCGCGGGTGCCGGCGAACAGCACGGCCACCTGCTCCTGCACCGGCATGGGGCTGTACTGGTCCTGCTTGAGCAGTTCCACCATGCGCTGGCCGCGCTTGAGCATGTCCATGCTGGTCTTGTCCAGGTCGCTGCCGAACTGGGCGAAAGCCGACAGCTCGTTGTACTGCGCCAGGTCCAGCCGGAGCTTGCCGGCCACCTGCCGCATGGCCTTGAGCTGGGCGGTGCCGCCCACGCGCGAAACAGAGATACCCACGTTGACTGCGGGCCGGATGCCCGAATGGAACAGGGTCGACTCCAGGTAGATCTGGCCGTCGGTGATGGAGATGACGTTGGTCGGGATATAGGCCGTCACGTCGCTGGCCTGCGTTTCGATGATGGGCAGCGCGGTCAGCGAGCCGCCGCCGTTCTTGTCGCACATCTTGCAGGCGCGCTCCAGCAGGCGGCTGTGGAGATAGAACACGTCGCCGGGGTAGGCTTCGCGGCCCGGCGGGCGCCTGAGCAGCAAAGACATCTGGCGGTAGCTCTGCGCGTGCTTGGACAGGTCGTCGTAGATGACCAGCGCGTGTTTGCCCTGCCACATAAATTCCTCGCCGATGGCGCAGCCGGTGTAAGGGGCCAGGTACAGCATCGAGGCGGGCTGGGCCGCGGAGGCCGAAACGATGATGGAATATTCCATCGCGCCGTTATCTTCCAGCGTTTTGGCCACACGGGCCACGGTGGATTCCTTCTGGCCGATGGCCACGTAGATGCAGATGGGGCGCTTGTCGGCGGGCTCGTTCTTCTGGTTGATGATGGCGTCCAGCGCCACGGCGGTCTTGCCGGTCTGGCGGTCGCCGATGATCAGCTCGCGCTGGCCGCGGCCGATGGGGATCATGGCGTCGATGGCTTTTAGGCCGGTCTGCAGCGGCTCCTTGACCGGGGCGCGCTCCACCACGCCGGGCGCGATCACTTCCACCGGGCGTTTCTTTTTGGCGCCGAGCGGGCCTTTGCCGTCGATGGGGTTGCCCAGCGCGTCCACCACGCGGCCTATCAGCTCGGGGCCCACCGGCACTTCCATCACGCGGCCGGTACGCTTGGCGCGGTCGCCTTCCTTGATCAGGGTGTCGGAGCCCAGCACCACGGCGCCCACGTTCTCACGCTCGATATTGAGCACCATACCGGAGACGCCGCCTTCGAATTCGATGAGCTCGCCCACCACGGCGCTGTTGAGGCCGTAGACGCGGGCGATGCCGTCGCCCACCTGCAGCACCTGCCCGGTCTCGCTGAGTTCGGCCTCGGGGATGAATTTTTCGATGCGTCCCTTGATTATTTCTGTGATCTCTTCCGGTCTTATCATGATGTCCTTTGAAACGGTCGTGCCTGTCAGCCTTTGCGCAGCCCGGCGCGCAGGGCGTCCAGCCTGCCGCGCACCGTGGCGTCGATCAAAGTGTCGCCTATCTTTATTTCAAAACCGCCCAGCACGCGCTCCGCCGTGATATTGCGCGCGATTATTTTTCTGCGCTCCGGGCCGGAGAGCAGGTCATTGATCCGCTTCATTTCCCCGGCGGACAGGGGATAGCGGCTGTATACCTCGGCTCGCGTCACTCCGCAAAACTTATCGAACAGGCTCAGGCATTCCCGCATGATCTCGTCTATCAGCCCGAAGCGCCCCTTGCGCACCAGCAGGGCGGCGAAGCCGGCGGCCGGGCCGGTGTTGGCGGCGCCCAGCAGCTTTGCCAGCACCTCCAGCTTCACCCCGCTGTTGACGGCCGGGTGCGTAAGCACTTTCAGGTTCGGGCGGGCGGCATGAAAAACGCGGCGCAGGCCGTCGAGCTTCTCCCGGCCCGCCTTTTCCAGGGCGGCGCTGTAAACGCCGCGGCCCAGGCACATATAGGCCCGGGCATAGCGTTTGGCGAGGATCTTTGCGCTCGAATCCATCAGTTCTCCAGCTTGAGGTCGGGCCTTTCCTTTTCCAGTTCGGCCAGGTATTTCGAGGCCAGGTCCGTATTGGCCCGGTGGTCTATGTTCTTGAGCAGGATGTGCTCGGCGGTCATGATGGACAGTTCCGCCACCTTGTTGCGGAGGTCGCGGATAGCCTCAGCCTTCTGGGCCTCTATTTCCCGCCTGGAGGAGTCCACTATTATCGCGGCGCTCCGGCGGGCCTCGGCGATGAGGGTATCCCGCTCCCTCTCCGCGGAAAGCCTGGCCTCATCCATGCGGTGCTGGATCTCGGCCTTCAGCGCGGCCAGCCGGGCGTCCAGTTCGGCCCGGATCTTTTCAGCCTCCACCCGGGAGGTTTCCGCGGAGTTGCGGTCATGCTTCAGCGCGCGCTCCCTTTCGTCCACGGCGCGCATCAGCGGCTGCCAGGCCGTTTTAGACAGCACCAGCGCCAGCAGCACGAAGCAGGTTATCGTCCAGAACATCAAGCCAAATTCCGGCTTAATTAACGCTTCCATAGTGAACTCCCAGGCAACGCTCGAGGATCCTGCCGGCAGCCGGCGGCGCAGGCGGCGGATCCGGTTTCCCGATCCGCGGGCCGCGACGCCGGATCCGGGTTATTTGTGGGCTTCGGTCTGCGCGGCGGCCGCGGGGCCGGCTTCGGCCTTGGGCATGGCGAAGTTCATCACGGCCAGCAGGCAGATGACCAGCGCGAAGAACGCGAGGCCTTCTATCAGGGCGGCGGCGATGATCATGGTGGTGCGCAGCGCGGGGCCGGCTTCGGGCTGGCGGGCGGTGCCTTCCAGCGCGCCGGCGGCCAGTTTGCCTATGCCCAGGCCGGCGCCGATCAGGGTGAGACCCGCGCCGAGGCCGGCGCCGATGTAGCCCAGTCCGAGGAATGTCATATCGTTCATAGTTTACTACCTCCGTATTTTAGCTGCCAAGATCCGTCCCGCTCAATGCGGGTGCATGGCGGCGCCCGTAAAGATCGCCGTCAGGAAAACAAAAACGTAAGCCTGCAGGAAAGCCACGAACAATTCCAGCAGCAGCGTGAACAGCACCAGCCCCACGGCCACCGGCGCCACGCCCAGGCCCAGGAACATATTGAGGGAGCCGAAAATAAAGATGAAGCTGATAAAGGCCAGGATCACGATGTGCCCGGCGATCATATTGGCGAAAAGACGGATGCACAGCGCGAAGGCCTTGGTGACCAGGCCCACGACCTCGATGGGGAACAGCAGCGGGTACAGCCAGCCCGGCACGCCCTTGGGCACGATGTGGACGAAGTAGCTGACCACGCCCTGCTCCCTGATGCCGGCGAAATTTATCAGCGCGAAGGTGGTCAGCGCCAGGCCCGCCGTAACGGCCAGGTTGCCGGTGGCAGTGGAGCCGTAGGGCACCAGGCCCAGCAGGTTCAGGATCAGGATGAAAAAGAACAGCGTGGAGAAATACCCCAGGTAGGCGGCGCCCTTATGCCCGAGGTTCGGCACCACCACCTCGTCGCGCAGGAACAGCACGATGATCTCGATCATGGCGCGGAAGGGGGCCAGCGCGGCGCTGCGGCTGCGGATGAGCAGGGGCAGCGCCACCAGCATGATGAGCGAGGCGATGCCCAGCATCAGCAAATGTTTGGAAACCGGCAGCCTCAGCGGGCCGAAGACCACCCAGGACCAGATATGGTCCACCACGTGATGCTCAAGAATTTCTTTTAATCCCATTTTGTTTCAGCGGAACCGCGGCGAAGAGCAGCTGTACGGCTATCAGGGACAATGCGAACGCTAACACTATTATATATTTTTCATTACGCAGCAGCCAAACCGAAAAGACGAGCACCGCCAGCCGGCCAAGGAGCCCCGCCGCGAAAACGGAGTAAAAGACCGCGTCCGCGGAATTCAGGGTTTTCCGCAGCGACCAGCGGCCCAGCGCGCCGCTCAGCGCCCCGGCGGCCATACCGGCCAGGCCGGCCGTCCACGGCGAATCCACCATAAGCCAGCCCTCTTACTTTCCGTCTTTGCGCAGGAATTCTTTAATGAACAGGTAGAACCCGGCCGCCAGGCCGGCCGTCGCCCCGCCCAGCATCAGCCAGGGCGCGGTGCCCAGCCGGCCGTCCAGCCAGTAGCCGGCGCTGAAGCCCAGCAGCACGCCGCCCGCCAGCTCCAGGCCAGTCTGAGCGTATTTCCAGTCGCCCTGTTCCCCGCCGGTCTTCATCCTTGTTATTCTACCTTTTTAAGCTTTCCCCCGGCGCTCACGCGCGTGCCGGGCGGAGTGGTTCAGCGGGCCCTCCCGCAGGACGAGGCTTGCGTAAGCGCCGAGTCCGAGGGGGAGCGCGGCCACGGTGTGGCCGATAGCGTGCCCGCTGAACCACTCCGGCCGGCACGCGCGGCTCCGGCGAGTGGACGAGAGCGGCAAAACACAGGGTCGCGCCAGCCACGCATAAACCGCATAGCGGTTTTGCGCGGCCCCGGCTCGGCAATTTTCGCTGTAAAATTGCCTCCGCCCTTGCGGCCCGGACGCGAGGCATAATTATGCCTCGCTCTAAAGCCGGACCTCACCTCGTCCTGCGGGAGGGCCCGCCGAACCTGTTCACCCGCCGCGTACGGTGCCGCCGGGGACGAGGGCATGGATTTGGCGGGCCTTCGCGGAGCCTTTCGCTTGCGTAAGCGCGAAAGGCGAGTGATGAGG
>DAOPZW010000015.1:0-29693 GCA_035353595.1 Elusimicrobiales bacterium
GTACGGTAAAAGGCATGCTTTCCCTGGCTTCCACCGACGACGACTATGCCCTGGATATCCGTCAGACCGGCGGCACTACGCCCGCGGGCATAATAACGCAGAAGATCGGCGGCACTTTTGCCAGCCCGCAGGCAGTAGGCGACGGCTCGAAAATATTCGCCCTGATGGCCGCGGGCTATAACGGCACGGAGGGCAGGGTGACGGCCGGCATGGAGGGGTATGTGGACGGCCAAGTGACCGAAGGCAATGTTCCCGGCCGGCTGGAATTCCTTACTTCTCCCGGCGCCGGCGGGACCGTCTCGCGCATGGTCATCAAAGGCGACGGCTCGGTGGGTATTTCCACAGGTCTGCCACAGGCAGCCCTGGACGTGGTGGCCACTACCGCAGTCTCTTCCGCGGCGGTGCAGATCTGGCGCAATTATTCCGGAATGGCGGTTGCCAGCGTTACCGCGTCCGGTTACCTGCTGGCCGGCGGCGCCCAGATTGGTGACATGTCGCCCATTATGGTCGATACACACTCTGTCGTCAGCATCTCCACCCGCATAGTGAACGTCAACGGGATTGACGAGGGCGGCGGATCGGCGCTGGCCATACGCGCGGGTACGCGCGGCACTACCGGCGCGGATATGCTCGCCGGCGTCAGCATTGAGGCCGGGGTTTATAACGGGGATGATCTGAGTAAGCTTATGCCCTTGCGCCTGAACATACGCAAGGAAGGGGAAACGGGCGGGGCCCATGTCGATACTGCGATGGCCCTGTTTATAGATGAGATCAATGTGTCTGAATCGGATAGCACGCAGATAGACAATACTTACGGGATATTCATCGACAAACAGAAATCCCCGGACCTTATCCAGCCAAACGTTTACGCGCTGTATTCCAAAGACCCTGAAGCCCGCACCTATTTCGCCGGCGATGTCGGCATCGGCACCGCGGCGCCTTCCGCGCTGCTGGAAGTGCGCGACGCCGAGGCCACAGCCGGGTATGTGCTGCTGGTGGGGACAGGCAGCTCAACTTCGCTGGTGGTCACCTCCAGCGGTACCGTAGGCGTGGGGACGGCCAACCCGTCTACGATGACTTACCTGAATGTTCAGGCGCGGTCCCATAACGGCACCGCCGGAGAGGATTATACTTCGGCATTAATGAGCACAATTTATGCGGAGGGTACTGACAGCAAGGACGGCGTATCGGGCGGGCATTTCAACGCTTCCGTTAACAGCGATACCCCGCTGAAATATCTTATCGGCGTCTATGCCGCTCTTGAGCGCAGGAACGGCAGTGGCGCCGCGGACCTGGATAACGCCGCGGGGATATACATAGACCAGATGAAGGATGTCGGCACCGGCGCGGGCCGGATCAATAAAACTGTCGGTCTCTATATCGCTACGCAGACCACGACAGGGCAGCTCAATGCGCCTTACGCTATTTATTCCGAAGATCCCGAAGCCCGCACTTTTTTCGCGGGAGAAGTGGGTATAGGCACGGAAACGCCGCGCGCCGCGCTGGACGTACGCGGCGCGGCTGAAGCCCCCGAAATACAGATCTGGCGCGGCGGCGGCGGGAATATCGTTTCCTCCATGTCGGCCACCGGCGTGATGGCCGCCACGAAGTTCGTGGGCGACGGCTCCGGGCTTACCAGCCTGCCTTCCGGCCTGGCCATCGGCGACACTTACGGCGGCGGTGTGGTGTTCTGGGTGGACGCCAAGGGCAAGCAGGCGCTGATAGCCGCCACGGGCGACCAGAGCACAAGCATACAGTGGGCCCCCAATAGCACCACTGTTACCGGCGCAAAATTGAACGGCGTCTACGCCGGTAAGACCAACACAATTATAATCAGCACCGTGCATCCGACCGGGAATTTTGCCGCGCGGGCCTGCGCCGATTACCGCTTGGTGGTGAATGCTGAATATTACGATGACTGGTATCTGCCTTCGATTTATGAAATGGGGCAGTTGTATTCCCAGAGCTCCAATATCGGCGGCGGTTTTACTGCCGCTTATTACTGGAGTTCTACAGAACTTGACACGGCAATGGCGTATGCGGCCGACTTCGCCAACACCGGAACTCCTACAGGCGTAGTTAAAACTAATGTAGGCCGCATCCGCTGCGTGCGCGCCGCCCCGTCTGCGGCTATTGCCGACCTGCCTCGCAACGCCGAAACCGTAACGGACGGCGCGTATCTTTCGAGCACGCAGACCTTCACCGGGGTGAACACCTTTAAGGAGGTAACGATCAACGGGGGACTTGGGATCGGGGTGGTCGGGCCGCAGGGGCTGCTGCAGATAGGCGCCGACGGCCTCTTTATCACCTCCGGCGGCGCCATCCAGACCGTTGGCAAGGGCAATGGGACCGTGTATGGTAATTCCCGCGGGAACGGCGCCGTGGACCTTCAGACGTACAGGACTTCCGGCCTGCACGTGGCGGCGGGGGCATATTCCGTTATTGCCGGAGGCCAAGGCAATGCTGCCGGTTCCGATAACGCTGCTGTGGGCGGCGGCAAGAGCAACATTGCGGAAGGCGACAGCTCTTTTGTGGGCGGCGGCAGCAGCAACACCGCTTCCGGGACGTACAGCTTTGTCGGCGGCGGCGGACCGACAGGCGCCGGCAAGCCCGGAAACAAGGCTGTTTCCGATTACTCAGCGGTAGTAGGCGGCAGCTCTAATACGGCGGACTCCAATTCATATATGTCCTTTATCGGCGCCGGATCTGAAAACAGGACGGGCGCGCAGCAGGTCGTTGTAGCGGGCGGCTGGATGAACCGGGCCGGAGCGGGAAGCAATTATTATTCGGCGGTAGTTGGCGGCTGGTCGAATACTTCCATCGGCGATTCTTCCTTTGTCGGCGCAGGCGGCGGCAATCTCGCCAACGGAGCGTATTCGGCCGTGCCGGGCGGCGAGTACAATGTCGCCAGCGGCCAGAAGGCGGCGGTGCCGGGAGGTTCATACAATACGGCCAAGGGCGGTTATTCTTTCGCGGCCGGCCGCAAATCCTCCAGTACCGCGGATGGTACCTTCACGTGGGCGGATTCCGCCGGCTTTGTGGTTGAGAATAATGTCGCGGACCGCACCTGGTTCAAGAACCGCGGCGGGTTCCTGGTTACCGCCTCCACCAATACCGCGGACCCCGGCTCCTTTGTGGATGGCGCCGGGCGGGTGGGCATAGCAACGATGACCCCCCAGGGAATGTTCCAGGTAGGAGGCGGAAGCCTGACCGTGCTGGCCAACGGGAAAGTGGGGATAGGTCTCTTTTCCCCGGCTGCCACCCTTGAGGTGCTGGAGACGAATACGGCAGAGAACGCTTTCATTGTAAAAGCCGGCACCTCGTCTGATAATTCCTACCTGACAGTTTCCACCTCCGGGGTGGTGGCAGTACGCGGATCGCTGGTCGGGGCGAAAACATGGCAGCGCATAAGAAAGATAGAGCTGACGAGTTTTGGCAACGATCTGACTTTTTCCGGCCTTGATACGACCGAGAAAGAGTACAAGCTTGTAGTCCGGATGGTATACGATGGCAGTTCCTGCAGCAATCCCGGCTACAATGAGCTTGCCTTGTCAGCCAACAACATTAGCGGGACAGGCTACAACTACATCACTCATATCTCCTCTTCGGATAATGCCGGCGCCTCGCAGTGGGTTACTCACACGATAAATTCCGGCAATATGATCCTTGGCCGGTACAGCAATGTGACCGGCCATGTCACTATGGCGGAGGGGACGCTCCTGGTTTCCTCCAGTATGGCCATGGCCCAGGTATATCAGGGCAAATGCCACACTTATACACAGACCTCTGGTTATATGCACCGGGCCCATGAGGTTTATGCAACCATGATCCCGGGCTCCGACTCGGGACCGGGGGAGATCAAGGTGAAGACGAGTCCCGCCAGTACCAATTGCTTCGGTGCGGGGAGCTACGCGGAACTGTGGGCTTTTAGATAAAGGAGGCTTATCAGGTGTTTGACTGTCCGTTTGATAAGCCATGAAGATAAGAGATCTGACTGCCGCCGCAATGTTGAGCCTGCTGCTCGCGCAGGGCGCGGCGGCTATAAAAACGGGAGCTGACGGGGTCGCCGTGCTGGGCGACGGCCTGGAGTATTCCGCCGGGGCGGTCGGGCAGTACCATGCCGCCAACGGGGGAACCGCGGTGGACGGCGCGCTGGGCGGCGTGGCCTACAGTTCTTCCAGCTTCGACAGCGTGCAATTGGAATCCGGGTTTTACTCCCGCATGGTCAACCCCCAGGCGAACGTCTCGGTAGACTCCCCGGAGATCAGCAGCTACACGCTTTTGCTGGCCGATCAGAACGACAATCCTGACGGAACTTCCTACGATGTTTTTATCTCAACCTGGAACAGCGCCGACCGCTACATGAGCTACCGTTCCACCACCGGCGCGGAACTGGTGGAAGCGCTGTTCCCGAACACCAGCTATTATAATTTCGTGCTGGCTAATTACATGGAGGGGGATTATTCAGGTTTAACTCCTGTCACCGCCGTTACGCACGCCGCGCCTGTTTCCTCCGATACTTTCCGTTTTGCCGACGTGGGACATAATACCCTTAACCTGTCCTTTTCCGCTTTCGCGAATCCGGGCCCGGCCGACGGCGCGGCCTGGGCCCAGGCGGCGCAATCCCTGCCCGCTGTCTCGCAGCGTTACGGCCAGGCCGCCGTAATTTACGGCTCCCATGTTTTTGTTTCCGGCGGGTACGACGGGACTTACGCGTCCAGCGCCGTTTACCGCGCCGAAATGGGCCCGGCCGGGCTTTCGGCCTGGGCGCCCGCGGGCTTCCTGAAGGAGGCGGTTTACGGTCACCAGATGCTGGCCGCGCGCGGCCGTCTTTACATCGTAGGCGGTCACTCGCAGGGCGCCATCCTGTCCAAGGTCTGGTCGGCCGATCTTTCCACCGGCGGGGCGCCGGGCGCTTGGGAGGCGGAGACGCCGCTGCCTTTCCCGCTGTATTTCCACGCCGCGGTCCTGGCCGGGAAATGGATCCATGTTTCCGGCGGCTACACCACCGGAGGCGTTTCACAGCAGATCCGCTCCGCCACGTTCAATGAGGCGGGCGCCCTGTCCGCCTGGTCCAACACTTACAATCTCCCCGGCCCGCGTTACGCTCACGCCATGGTCAGCTTTGCCGACCGGCTTTATGTGGCCGGCGGCAGGGACGGCGCCCTGGCCAGGAGCGAGGTGTGGTGGTGGGATATGTCGCCCGGCGGCGCGCTCATAGCCGAAGCGGAGAATTACGCGTCCCTGCCCGCGCCGCGCTACGGCCACGCCATGCTGGCGGCGGAGAACGCGCTGTATGTTATCGGCGGCAATGACGGCTCCGGCGTCAGGCAGACGGTATTTATCAGCAGCGCGGCGGCATTAGCCGCGGACTCCGGCCCCTGGCGGGCGGCCGCCGCCGCGGGGCCCCTAAGGCAGTTCGCCGCCGGCGCGGCTTCCGGCGGCAGGTTTTACCTGGCCGGCGGTTCGGACGGGAATGCCCCGTCGAACGAAGTTTACGCCTCTGAGCCGGCAGGCACCCGGTATACGGTCGAAGCGTCTTCGGACGCGGCTTTCGCCGCGGAGCTGCGGACGTCGGGCTGGCTCAACGGCTATGACTGCAGTTTCGGCGACCTTAACCCCGGCGTAACTTATTACGTGCGGGTGAAAGCTATTAACCGACTGAATGTCCCCACCGTTTATTCCGCCGCCGCGTCCACGATAACATATTCGGCCGTGCCCGGTACCGCGGCGTGGAGCGAGGTGGGGGTAGCCAGCGCCAAAGTTCAATGGCTGGCTAACGGCAATCCTGCCGGAACGCAATATGAAGTGAAAGTTTCCAGCTGTACGGATTATAAGCCTTCGTGTACCCTGACCGACGTGGCCATCGGTCAGTCGCTGTCTTTTTCGGGCTTGCTGCCCAATACCACTTACTATGCAAAAGCCCGCGTCCTGAACTCTCCGGGCGGGCCTTCCCGGTTCGCGGACCTGCCCACGGCTTTCACCCTGTTCGATCCGGACATGGATAATTCCAGCCCCACCGTGTCCGGCCTTATGCTCGCTGCCGCCCTCTCCTGGCACAGCACCAATACTTTCGCCTGCGACATTGACTTTGCCGACAACCAGCAGACCGACTCCGGCCTGGACCGCTTCAGCCTGAAAACCTCGACCAAGCCGGATGACGCCGCCGGGAGCTGGACCGCCGGGGTTACCGGGATCAACAGCGGTTCCTATAGCCAGGATTGGACCATCCCGCAGGAAGTCTGGGAAGCGATGCGGGAAGGCACTTCTAATTATATTTCCGTAATGGCCTGGGACCGGGCGGAGAATACCACCACTTACCTGGACGTTTTCTCCGTGCTGAAAGACACCACCGCGCCGCTGATCTTCTCCTCTTACGAACCGCCGGCCGGCCGGCTTACCGAAGCTCCGGTGCCGGAATTGATAAGCGGCCTGCGCTTCGAGGACGCGCTGAGCGGCCTGTACAAGGCGCAGTACAGCGTAAGCCTGAACCCGAACAATCCCGACGCCGAGGTGATCGGCTGGACCACTATCGACGATCCCCAGCTGACGCAGGGGGCGACCTACTACGAACCTCTGGTTCCGTATAGCTTCGCCCAGCTGGCCAGCGCCGCGTCCAATTATTTCAGCCTGCGTGCCGTGGACGTGGCGGGCTCCACCTATACCTGGAACAAGGTTTTCGGCATCGGCAAGAACGTGAGCGGCCCCGCGGTGACCATAAGTTCGCCCACCGCGCTGCAGCTCTTCCTGTCAACTTTCGGCTACGTGGCGGGCGGCGCCGCGCCCAGCAACGGCCACGCGGTGCAGCGCAGCGAAGTTTCCCTGCGCGACCTGTTCCAGGGCAAGTTCTACACCGGCTCCGCTTTTACGGCGGACTCGCGCGTCTGGTTCAACGCCGCCGGGGCGGCCCCCGCGTTTAACTATATTTTCCAGAATCTCGCGCTGGTCAGCGGCCGCCAGTACCAGGTGGTGGCCCGCTCCTCGGACTCCGCGGGCGACTATTCGCAGACTTTCGCCACGCACACCTTCACTTATGACACCCAGGCCCCGGATACGCTGGTGCTGCTGCCCGGCCAGGACGCCGTTTACTCCGGCTCCTCCTTCAGCGGCAGCGCGGACGACCCCGCCGGCCTGTCCGCGGTTAATATCGCGCTGCAGCGGGTGGCCACCGGCAAATGGTGGGACGGCATGCTGGGCTGGAATACGCAGATCACCGCCGTTTCCGTAGTGAACCCGGTGCCCGACTGGTCTTATACTTTCCCGGCGCATTTGCGCGACGCGCTGGTGCACGGGGCTTCGTATTATATCACCGCTTACGCCGCCGACGGGGCTTCGCCGCCCAACGCCGGGGTCTTTAAGGTCTCCGGCTCCACCTTCGCCTATTCCGATACCACGCCGCCTCCGGCCACCCTCAGCCTGGCCGCCGGGGCGGGTACGCAGCGGGGCTCGGTGCTGCTGTCGTGGCAGACCGCCGGCGATAACGCCTATACGGGCTACCTGCCGCTGGGCGCTTACAAGATCTTCTACGCCACTTATACGCCCGCCCAGGTTTCCACCGCCGCGGCCCAGATCTCCATCTCCACGACGGGCCTCAACGCGGGCGCCACCCAGGCCAGGCTGGTCACCGGGCTGGAAGCCGGCGCGTCCTATTATTTCACGTTGTGGACCGCCGACGACGCGGCCAACTGGTCGCCGCTTTCCAACGAGGCTATGGCCATAGCCAATATCCTCGATTCCGGGGCGCTGACCGGCAGCGTGCTCGACGCCTCTACGCAGGCCCTGACCGGCGTGCTGGTGGAGGCGCTGGGCGAAACCGGCGCCGTAGAGGGCAGCGACTATACCAATACGCTGGGCAGGTACTCTATTTCCGGCCTCAGCTCCGCCATCCTTTCGGTGCGGGCTACGCTGACCGTGCAGGATATCGAGAGCATGGTTTCCAAGGACCAGGTGACCAACGGCGCCGGCGGGGTTGATTTCAGGCTGAGCGCCACTTACCAGCTGGCGGCTATTTCCGGCGTGATCCCGGCCGGCTTTATGCCGCAGCGCTATGCCGCGCCTTCCGGCGCGCGTTACACCACCAGCGAGGTGCGCGCGGAGCAGGGCCAGCCCTTCGCCGAAATTTACCGCCGGGGCCGGCGCATCGGGGCCGCGTTCGTGGACGCGAACGGCGGCTTCGAAGTGCCTAACCTGCTGCCGGCCACTTACGGCGTGCGCGTTTATAACGGCACGGACTTCAGTAAAATGGAAACGGTAAAACTGCGCCCCGGGGAGCGGTTCACCTTCACGCCCAAATTTGACCTCCTCAACAAGGACAGCGTGTTCGCCTACCCGAACCCCGTAAATGGTAAGTGGGTCTACGTCCACTTCTCGCCCGTAAATACGCTCGCCATTTCGGCGGCCCAGGTGGAGGTTTTTGATATAACCGGACGGCTGGTAAAGACGCTGAAGGATTATGAGACGGATAACACTTACAGCGGCGGCGGCAGCCGTTTCGCCTGGGACCTTTCCAGGGAGAACGTCGCCTCCGGGGTTTACGTGTTCATCCTGCGGATGCGGGGCGTTTCGGGCGAGGTCGTTAAGCCCGTCATCAAAAAGTTCGCGATAATAAGATAAAGCGGTTGTTTTGAAATAGCGGCTGCGGCGCAAAATACATATAATTAAAATCTATATTAATGGGAATACGGATACTTCTTAGCGCTTTCTTCTGCTTCACCGTCTGCACGGCCCGCGCGTGGGCGCAGGACGCGGCCAGCCTGCAATTTACCGTGGCGGCGCCCGACCCCGTGATGGCGGGGGAAGAGGTGCGGCTGCAGACGCTGGTCGTAAATACCGGCAGCCAGCCCTGGCCGCATGGCACCTATTACTGGTCCGGCGAAATTTACGCCCTTGAGGGCGATACCCGCAAATTCATAACGCAGACCGTTACCATTACCCCGCCCGAGGACGTGGCGCCTGGCGCCGCGCATGGTTCGCAGATCCCGTTCACCGTGCCGGAGAACATGCAGGGCCGCCGCCTGCTTTACCGGGTGTTCCTCATCAAGGACGGCAAACGCATACTGGAAACAGACTACAAGGGCTTCCAGGTCATAGAAAAGGAGTTCCGCCCGCCGGCGCCGCAGGATTTCAAGCTGGGAGGGGATATAACTTTCAGCTACAAGAATTCGAGCCGGGACGGCTGGGACGACCACCAGGGCGTGACCGCGGCCAATTTCGTGGGCAAGGTGCGGCAGTCCTCTTTCCTTTTCAATACCTACATTATCCATACTTATCACCGGCCCATAACCCCGTCGATAGTGCTGCTGAATTACTACGCGCCCTGGGGCAACCTGAGCGTGGGGGATATCTCCCCTACGCTGACGCCGCTGTCCATGGACGCGCAGGGCATGCGCGGAGTTTCGTATGAGCGCGCCAGGGGCCGCTTCGCCCTTACGGCGCTGATAGGCCGCATAGTGGCGCCGGAAGAGCCGGACAGCTCTTCGGCCGGGCGCTTCGCCCGGTTCACCGGCGGCTTTAAGACTTCCTGGCAGCTGCTGCCTAACCTCAGGGTCGCCGCCGACGCGGTGATGAGCCGCGACGAAGAACATTCCATAATCATTTCTACTCCGTCCAATAACCTTAAGCCCCAGGAGAACGCCGTTTACGGCTTTAACGCCGAATGGAAGTTCCTGCGCTACCTTACCTGGAACAGCGATTACCAGATGAGCTCCTACAAGGCCGATATGACCGGGGCCGCGCCCGCGGTGAGCGGCACCGCCTGGAAACAGGAGCTGAAGTACAAGGGCTCCCTGGTCAACGTGCGCGGCTCGCTGTCGCGCATCGATCCGGCGTTCGCCTCCTTCGCCAGCCCTTCGGTCATAGCCGACCGCACGGTGCTGGACGGCGAAGTCGGGTTTTTCCCGGCGGATTGGGAAACTTTCACTTTCGGGTTCAACAGCTACGAGGATAACCTGGACAAAGACCCCTTGAAAGCCACCACCAAGCAGTCGCAGGCCAGCTTCGCGAACATGCTGCGCATCCTGGGCAAGACGATGGTCAACACTTCGCTGATCATTAATACCACGAAAGCGCAGCCGGCCTCCGTGCAGGACAATGAAACCACCACGATGAATTTTTCGGTCACCCAGCCCTGGTCCGTGCATACCCTCAACCTGGGCTACCAGACCAGCGCTTTCAAGGATAAGACCGGCCTCAGTTCCGACCTGGACACGGCTTTGATCTCGGTGAGCGGGGCGTTCAAGCTGACGCCGCGCCTTTCCGCCTCGGCGGGCATGGTGAATTCCACCACCAAAGACAAGCAGTATTCCACGACGGGTAAGAACAACAGCATCACCGGCAATTTCTCGTACGCTATCCCGCGCAAGGCGATGGCCGTGCAGTTCTGGACCACGCTCTCGTCCAACAACAACGACTCCCTGTTCTACCCGACCGATTCCAATTCCCTCTCGCTAAACCTGGAAACCGTATGGCTGAAGAGCCAGGGCTCCCGCTTCACCTTCGGCGTGGGGATGATCTCGAAGACGGATAACCTTAACCCCGCCGCGGATTCCAGCGAGATAAATATCCTGACCAGGTATAACTATTCATTCTAAAAGGGCCGGTGGGCCGGCGCAGGGAGGAAGCAAAAAACCGGGAATAAATTCCCGGTTTTTTGCTTGGGGAGGCTTTGAACCGGCGTTCTACTTCCTGTTCCTTTTGCGGGCGGCGGGCTTTTTTGTTCCGGTTTCAGCGCCGGCGGGGGCGGCTTTGTCCAGCGCCGCCAGGTATTCTGTAAGCTGCTCGTCGTCGGGCGCCAGGCCGGCGGCTTTCTGCCAGGCTTTGCGCGCCTGGCGGTAATCTTTGAGCTGCAGGTAGACGGAGCCGATGCGCTTCAGCGCCACGATATCCTGCGGTTCCAGGCGGAGCACTCCTTCCAGCTCTTTTGCCGCCAGGTAGAACTTGGAATCGTATATGTGGCGCAGGGCAAGTTCTTTTTTGTGGTCGAGGATCTTGGAAGCGGCGGGCTTGGTGTCGTTGAGCCTGAGCTGGGAATCTTCCTCTTCCAGCAGCGCTATGAGTTTTGTAAAAACTTTATCCGCGGGGTCCAGCTCCTGGGCGTAGCGCAGTGCATCGTAGGTGAAGGCCAGGTCCGGTTTTTCGTTGATCCAGGCGGAGAGGCCGGCGGCAGCCGCGTTCCAGGCTTTGGAGGAGGCGGTCTTTCTGGGCGCCACGGCGGAGATCTGGCGCAGGCTGCCCTGCAGTTTCTGGTAGGCCGGGTTGGTCGAATCGGAGGCCAGCATGGTCTCTATCTTCACCAGCGCGTCCGAGTAGCGGCCTTTTTCCACCAGCGCGTAAAAGCTGGACTTGAGGCTGGCTGAGGACCCGGCCATTTTCTGGCGGGCTTCTTCTATCATGTTCTGGGCGGTGATCTGCTTGGGGTCCGCGCGCAGGATCATGTTCCACTGCTCTATGGCCTTGGCGTAATTACCGGCCATGTAGAAGCCGAACGCTTTGTCGTAGAACCCGCGCAGGTCCGCCGCCTGGGGCGCGGGGTCCTGGGCCGCCGAAGGCAGGGCGAGGGCCAGGAAAAAAACGACCGTGAAAATATTGGCGGGCCGCATATATCCAGATTATACCTTTTTGTCTTCCTGCCGCATTATTATTATCTCGATGCGGCGGTTCTTTACGCGGTTCGCCTCCGTGTCGTTGGGGGCCGCGGGGCGGAATTCCCCGTAGCCGAACGCCGTGATGCGCGAGGGGACTACGCCGTGCTTGAGGAGGTAGTCGATCACGGAAAAAGCGCGCATCAGCGAAAGTTCCCGGTTGGAGGCGAATTTTTTGCCGATTATCCTGGCGGCGTCCGTATGCCCTTCTATCACTATCTGGTTCTGCATCTTGACCAGGCTTTGGGCCACCGGCTCCAGCACTTCCGCCGCGGTGTTCTTAAGTGTGGCGGAGCCGGAGTCGAAAAGTATGGGCGCCGTAAAGGTGAGGCGGATGCGCGAGGTCGTGACCTCCACGCCCAGCGAACCCTCGGAGATCTGTTTCTTCAGGTCGTCTTCCACCTTGCGGGTCGCTTCCATCTCTTTGACCTTGCTGTCCGCCGTTTCAACGCCCATCTCTTTCTGCATCTTGGCCATGGCTATTTCATAGTCGGATTTCTTCATGTTGAAGGAATAGCCGTACAGCGCCAGGAACAGTATGACCAGGCAGGTCATCAGGTCGGCGTAGGGGATCATCCAGAGCTGGGAGGCGTCTTTGTGGTCGCTCATTTTCGTGACATTATGATCTCTATCCTGCGGTTGCGCGCCCGGCCTTCCGCGGTCGCGTTGGTGGCCACCGGGCGGTACTCGCCGTAAGCCGCGGCTACCATGCGCTCCTGCGGAATGCCGTATTTTCCGGCCAGCAGTTCCACCACGGCGTCGGCGCGGGCCGCGGACAGCTCCCAGTTGGTATTGTAGTCGCCGGAGCGCACGGGGACGCTGTCCGTGTGCCCTTCCACTATTATATCGTTGGGCAGGCGGCCGATCACCCGCGCCACCGCGCCCAGTATTTCCTCGGAGGCGGCGCCCAGCGCGGCCTTGCCCGAAGCGAACAGCACCGGCGCGGCGATGTTTATCCTGATCTGTTTTTCCGTCATCTGCACTTCCGCCATGTCCTCCATGCCGGACTTGCCCATTTCCTCTTTAAGTTTCTTGGCCACATCCGCTTCCTCATATTTCTGGATCACGTCCAGGGCTTTTTTTTCTTTCTGCTCCTGGGCGTGCTTCTTGTCGAAGCCGTCGGCGAAAGCCGCTTTGACGGTGGTTTCGCCCTGGATGTTGAAGACGTAGAGGATAAGGAAGAACAGCATGAGGTTGGTCATGATGTCGGCCAGCACCACCAGGTAGAGGGGGCTCTCCTCGGTCTTCGTCGTGTACCGGCGCAGAAAACTCTTCATTCTGGGCTCACCGGCCGGCTTTCGCCTTGCGCCGCAGGGCCAGGGACAGGTAGCCCTCCAGCTTTTTTGAGACCAGCCAGGGCACGTCGCCTTCGTAGATGGCGATCACGCCTTTGGAAATAACTTCGCGGCTCAGGATATCCTCGTCGGAGTGGTAGTTGAGCTTGCTGGCTATGGGCAGGAAGATGAAGTTGGCGGAAAAGATGCCGTAGAAGGACGCGGTCATGGCGATGGCCATAGAGGAGCCCATCATCTGCGGGTTGGAGATGTTCCGGAGCACCTGCACAACGCCGATCAGCGTGCCCAGCAGGCCGAAGATGGGGGCGAAGGTGCCGGCGGAAGTGAAAATATTGGTCTGCTGCTGGTGGCGCAGCCGCGTGGTATTGATGTCGTGCTCCATCCTTTCCTGCAGGATATGCAGGTCGACGCCGTCGAGCATCATCTGGCAGGAATCCGTCAGGAAAGGGTGGGGGGACTTGGAGAGCTCGGCGGACAGGGATTCTATGCCGTTCTTTTTCCCGACTTCGGCGAAGTAGACTATGGAGCGGATGAGGTCCGCGATGGGGGGGCGCCGGGGCGGGAAAAGCACCATCTTGAACGAGGAGATCACCCACTTCAGCGAAGCCCAGGGGTACGAGATCATGATCGACCCCAGCGTGCCGCCGAAGATCAGGATGATGGCTTCCCAGTTGAGCAGGAAACTGAGCATGCCGCCGGAGGAGAGCACAAAGAAGATGACGCCCATCCCGATTATGCCGCCCAACAATGTCATTAAATCCATTTTTATTCTCCTGTTTAAGGCCTGGGTCAGGGTTTAGGCAGCGGGCCGGCAGCGGGGGCGGCCGGTTTTGCGGGCGCGGCCGGCGCGGCGGCAAGGGGCGGCGCGGCGGGCCTCGGGGCGGCCGGCGCGGGAACGCCCGGAACGGGGGGGCGCTGGGCGGCTGCCGGCGCCTCGCCGGGCATCTGCGCCGCCGGTCTGGCGGCGGCCGCTGTTCCCGCTTTGGGCGGGATGAAGCCTTCGCTGATCATCTGGCGCAAGGCCTCGACGACCCTGGCCCTTTCGGCTTTGTAGGCGCCGGGGGTGCCGGCCCGGGTGAGCTCCAGTTCCTGGCGGAAGCGCTCCTGCATGCCGGCGCTTAACTTGCCCAGGAAGATCTCGGCGTAGGCGGAAGACTTGAGCGCCGCGGCGAGCACGCGTATGGGCAGGCGCCGCGACAGGGCCTGGGCCTGGCCGGGCTCAAGGTCCTTGAGGTCGGCCAGTTTTACTACCGAGGCGTTAAGCCTGCGCGAAAGCGCGATATCTATGCGGCTGAAGGCGGCCAGCGCTTTTTCCTGCACGGACTCGTCGAGGCCGCTGAGGATGGCGAGGGCTTTATCTTCGCCGCCCACCACGTAATCCAGCGCCGAAAGGATCTCGGCTTCCAGCGCCCGCACGCGGGTTTCCGGCATAAGCCTTACCGTGGGCAGGGCGGCCAGCGCCTCTACGCTGCGCGGGTAAAGCGCTTCGGAAAGTTTGGAAGCGACGTCTCCCGGCGCATAGCTCAGCACTATGGTCAGGTCTTCGGCCGGGCGGGACTGCATGATGAACGCCAGGTTGGCGGTATTTGAGGCGTTCAGGAAGTGGAACGGGGGCTTGCGCCCGTCGGTAGCGGCTGCCTGTGCCGCGGCGGCGGTTTCCTTCGCCGTCTCTGCCGGGCTCTTGTCGGGGATATCAGCGGCCCTTTCCTGATGCGTTTCCGCGGCGGCGGCGCCCTTGGCGCTGAAAGATTCGACAAAGGACCGGGCGGTCTTTATCATGGGCGCGAAAAAAAGGAAAAGAGTGGCAAGGGCGAAGACGGCGGCCAGGAGGATCCAGGCCACGCTCCAGACATTGGGCGGGACCAGCAGGTCGGCCAGGGCCAGGGGGCGGGCTTTCCTGAAATTCATCTTTTCAACGTTTATGAGGTCCTGCCGGTCGGGGGGCAGGCCCAGCAGGCCGGCGGCCAGCTTTACCGCCAGCTTAGTATCCTCTTCGGAAACGGACTTGTCCAGGATGATGTTGGCGGAAAGCTTTTTCACCATCGTGAGCGTGCTCGACAGCGACATCTCGCCCATTTTTTCTTTTTCAGGGATGCCGGGCATTATTTCAAAAGCGGCTTTTTTGCCCTGTTCCTGCATATCGGCTGAAATTATAATGATCAGGTCGTCCGTTCCCAGGGCTTCGGAGAGCACCAGTTTCAGGCGTTTCTCCAGGGAATTCTCGAGGGCCAGTTTGGCTTCCAGCGGGGAGGCGGCGGCCGCCTGGGCGTAAAGACTTGCGCCGGCCGCTGCCAGCTGTAAAATTATTGCGTATACGATCAGGATCTTTTTCATAATGTTCCCCGGAAACCGAAGCTGTTTGTTAACCCTTAACAATAAATTATTATATTAATAATTCAGTTTCCATACAAACTGTTTTTCGGTCCGCCGGAGGCGGCGCCCCGGCGGAAGCAGCCGAAAAAATCGGTTGACTTGTGCGGTCGGTTTTACTACCATTCATTTACTGTAAATCCAAGTTAGGAGAAGGTAAAGATGAATAAATTGTTCGCAGCAGTCCTCTGCCTTTCAATGGCTTCCGCCGCTTTCGCGACGGACTTCGACCAGCTCGGCAGCGTTTCCCAGATAGTCAAACAGCTCAATGCCGCCGCTCCCGGAGCCGGCGTGATCCCGCTGCCCGGTAACCCGAAGGCGGCCAAGAAGTGGACCGTAATGGTCTTCGTCAACGCCAAGAACAATCTTGAATCGTTCGGCCTCAAGGACGTCAACGAGATGGAAAGGGGCGGTCCCGACGCCAACGTTAATATCGTCGCTGAACTCGGCCGCATAAACGGCTACTCCACCTCCGACGGCGACTGGAAAGGCTCCCGCCGCTACCTCGTGCAGAAGGACGCCAACATCAACGCGATAACCTCGCCCGTGGTGATGGAGATCCCCAAGTCCGACATGGGCAGCTGGCAGTATATGGTTGATTTCGTCAACTGGACCAAGGCCAATTATCCCGCCCAGAAATACGCGCTCGTGATCTGGAACCACGGCGCCGGCTGGAACAAGGACCTCCCCCTGACCGCCCGCGGCATTTCATATGACGACGAGACCGGCCACCATATGACCACCCCTGAACTGCGCCAGGCGCTGGCCGCGATCGGCGGCGTGAACATCCTCGCGATGGACGCCTGCCTGATGCAGATGGCCGAAGTGGCCTATGAAGTAAAGGGCCTGGTCGAATACACCGTGGCCTCGGAAGAGACCGAGCCCGGCGACGGCTACACCTACGACACCTTCCTCGGCCCTCTGGCCAAGAACCCTTCGATGGGCTCCGCCGAACTGTCCAGGCTCATGGTCGATTCCTATGGCGACCATTACCAGGGCATCAACCAGGGCGGCACCCAGTCCTCCATCAACATGGCGGCCATGGACGCCTTCCCCGGCGTGCTGAACGGCTTCGCCTCCGCCCTGATGAACGCCAACGACCTGGCCGTCGCCAAAGCGGCGAAAGCCAAGACGCAGGCGTTCTACTACTCCACCAACAAGGACCTGTACCACTTCGCCAAGCTGGTCGCCGAAACCTCCGCTAACGCCGAGGTGAAGGCCGCCGCGGGCTCGCTGATGGGGTATATGACGAACTCGCTGATAACCCACAACCGGGCCATCACCGCCAGGTACGCCAACTCCTACGGCCTTGCGGTCTATATGCCTTCCTCCTATACCACCGTCTATGACGCGCTGCTGTGGGCGAAGGACACCAACTGGGACGACTTTACCAAGTGGCTTAAATAAAGCCTGACGGCGAAGCGGGAAGGGCGGGGCTGAGGCCCCGCCCTTTCTTTTTTGCGCGTAACATTTTCGCCATTGAAATCCATACTTCTTGATGTATACTATCTGCGGGACCAGGCGCCCGCGGTTCAGCCGCGGAGCGCCGGCCGGCTATGATGAACCGAGTGACTGGAAAACTGCTGCTTTGCGTCCTGCTCGCGGCCGCGTGCCCGGCGGCGCTGCGCGCCGCTTCCGATCCCGGCACCACCGGCGCCAATTTTCTCAAGATCCCCGTGGCTGTTATTCCCGGCGGCATGGCGGACGCTTATACCGCCATGGTCGGGCCGGACTCCATCCTGTACAACCCGGCGGGCCTGGGCTTGCTCAGCTATTCCTCTTTTTCCGGCTCGCATAACCAGTACCTGGAAAGCATCTCGCAGGAATACCTCGCCCTTGTCTACAGCTCCCCTTACGGCACGGTGGGGGCGGCCTACTCGGCCCTCGCCAGCGGCAGCATAGACGCCTACGATACCGTAGACATGCCGATAGGGAAAACATCGACGGCGCACACGATGATGATGCTTTCCTACGCCTGGTCGTGGCCGCATTTCAGGCAGGACGCCGGCCGGCTCGACCCGATGCTGATAACTCCCAGCTGGACCAAGGTGGAGCCCGTTACCGATTACCGGCCCCGCTCCTACCGCGTGGCGGTGGGGGGCAGCGTAAAAAAAATAAGCGAGAAGCTGGATTCCGAAACGGCTTCGGCCCAGGCTTTCGACGCCGGGCTGCTGGTGCTGCTCCCCGGGCATATCCACATCGGGCTTTCCGCCCTTAATTTCGGCGGCGGGCAGAAGCTGGTGCAGGAATCCTACCCGCTGCCCTCCTCGCTGCGCTTCGGCCTGGCCAAGGATTTCCATACGGTCAACGACGTCATTATCTTCACGCTGGCCTCGGACATGGTAAAGTACCGCGACCGGGACCCCTACAGCACCACCGGGGCGGAGGTGGACGTGCTGCGCATGTTCCAGTTCCGGGTCGGCTACCAGACGGGGAAGGATACAGGCTCCCCTCTGTGCGGCGGTTTCGGCATGAATTTCGACCGCCTGTCGGATAAAGACAGCCTGGTAAAAGGCCTGCGGGCCGATTACGCCTACATCGGATACGGCGAACTGGGCGCCACGCACCGCTTCGGGATCCAGCTTATCTGGTAAATGCCCTTTTGCTATAATTTAAGTAATGTCTATTGAGCAGTATCTGGCCCGCAGCGCCGCCGCGGTGAACGCCGCCCTGCCCGGGCGCATACGCGCGCTGAAAGGCGCGCAGCCCTCCCTTGCCGAAGCCATGCTGTATTCCCTCTCGGCCGGCGGCAAGCGCCTGCGCCCGGCGCTGCTGGGCGCCGCGTACGAACTTTCCGGCCGCAAAGCCGGGGAGATCCTGCCGGCCGCCTGCGCCCTTGAGATGGTGCACACTTACTCCCTTATCCACGACGACCTGCCCTGCATGGACGACGCCGCGCTGCGCCGGGGCCGCCGCACCTGTCACAAGGTTTACGGCGAAGCGGCGGCCGTGCTGGCCGGGGATGCCCTGCTTACCGACGCTTTTACCGTGCTGCTGCTTTCCAAATATCCGGGCCATGTCGACAGCGCCCGCCTGCTCAGGGCGGCCGGCATAATGGCGCGCAGGGCCGGGGCGCGCGGGATGGTCTCAGGCCAGGCCGCCGACCTGGCCGCGGAAGGTTTTTTGGACAGCGGGCCGGGCGCGGGCTCCGGCGCGCGCCGCAGGCGCGAAGGGCTGGCCAGGCTGGAATACATACATCTCCACAAGACCGCGGACCTGATCTGCGCCGCCGTGGAAATGGGCGCGGCGCTGGCCGGAGCCGCAGAAAAAGATTTCAAGGCCCTCTCCGCTTTCGGGCGGGACCTCGGCCTCTGCTTCCAGGTGGCCGACGATATCCTGGACGCGGCCGGCGACGACAAGAAGCTCGGCAAAGCGCGCAGCGACGCTGAAAACCGCAAGCTCACCTACGCCACTCTGCTGGGCGTTGACGAAGCCCGGCGGCGCGGGGCGGCGCTGCTGCGTTCCTCCCTGAAGAATCTTGAAAAGGCCGGCGGGCCGCCCGCGGCGCGCGCCAGGCTGGCCGCGCTGGCCGGCTATGTCTACGGGCGGGACAATTAACCGGATGAAAATACTTCCCGGCATCAAAAGTCCGCCAGATATTAAAAAGCTCGACGTGGCCAGCCTGCCCGCCCTGGCGGCGGAGGTGCGGCGCCTCATTATAGACACCGTCAGCAAGACCGGCGGGCACCTGGCCTCCAGCCTGGGCGCCGCCGACCTGATACTGGCGCTGCATTATGTCTTCGATACGCCGCGCGACAAGATAGTTTTCGACACCGGGCACCAGGCTTACGCCCATAAGATCCTCACCGGCCGCGCCGCCGCTTTTCCCGCCCAGCGCACGCATAAAGGCCTTTCCGGCTTCCTTAAACGCTACGAATCGGAATACGACGCTTTCGGGGCCGGGCACGCTTCCACGGCCCTGTCCGCCGCGGCGGGCATGGCCGCCGCGCGCGACCTGGCCGGCGAAAACTACCGGGTGGTGGCCCTGGTGGCCGACGGCGCCATGACCGGCGGGATGTCCTGGGAAGCTATGCAGAACGTAGGGCAGCTGGGCACCGACCTGCTGGTCGTGCTCAACGACAACCAGATGTTCATCTCCGACCGGGTCGGCCGCCTGGGCCATATCCTTACCAAAATGCTTAACCTGGGGGCCGTGCAGCGGGCGGTGCGCAGGACGGAACTTTTTCTCTGCCGCTTCCCGCACTGGGGCAGGCGCATCCGGCGCGTTATCAAGCGCGCGCGCGTGCTGTTCTTCCCGGGCATGATCTTCGAGGAAATGGGGTTCGCTTACTTCGGCCCGGTGGACGGGCATAATATCCCGGAGCTGGTGGAAGTGCTGGCCTCGGTCAAGGATTCCAAGGGCCCGGTGATGCTGCACGTCGTTACGCAGAAAGGCCGGGGCTATGAGCCGGCGGAGGATTCGCCTACCGAATTCCACGGCACCCCCAAGTTCGACGTGAAGACCGGCCTGGCGGCGCTGTCCGCGGCCCCTTCCGCGGCGCCTTCCTTTACTTCGGTATTCGGGCGCACGCTGGTGCGGCTGGCGGGCGAAGACAACAAGATCTGCGCCATAACCGCGGCCATGCCCGAGGGTACCGGCCTGGACCTGTTCCGCGACGCCTTCCCCGCCCGGTATTACGACGTCGGTATCGCCGAGGAGCACGCCGTCACTTTTGCCGCCGGCCTGGCGGCCCAGGGCATGAAGCCGGTGGTCGCTATTTATTCCTCTTTTATGCAGCGCTCTTTCGACCAGGTAATGCACGACGTAGCCCTGCAGAACCTGCCTGTGGTGATAGCCATGGACCGGGCCGGCCTGGTGGGAGAGGACGGGCCTACCCACCACGGGGTTTTCGACCTTTCCCTTTTTCGCATGCTGCCCGGCGTGATCGTGATGGCCCCGGCCGACGAGAACGAGCTGCAGCATATGCTGGCCACGGCGCTGGCCTGCGGCCGCCCGGCGGTGCTGCGCTATCCCCGCGGCAAAGGTTTTTCCGTGCCCATGGACGCCGAGCCGGCGGCCCTGCCCCTGGGCAAAGGCCGCACGCTCCTGCAGGGAGGGGCGGTGAATTTCCTGGCCATAGGCAACCGGGTGCACCCGGCGCTTAAGGCGGCCCGCCTGCTCAGGGACCGCGGCATAGACGCCGGCGTGCTGGACATGCGCTTCGCCAAACCGCTGGATACCGGGCTGGTCCGGCTGGCGGCTTTGGCGGGGCCGCTGATCACGGTGGAGGACAACGCGCTGGCCGGCGGCTTCGGCTCCTCGGTGCTGGAATATCTTAACGCCGCGCAGCTGGACGCGAAGGTGCTGCGCCTGGGCATACCGGATGCCTGGGTGGAGCACGGCAAGGTGGACGAACTTTATGAAGAGCTGGGACTGACGCCGGAGCGCATAGCGGAGTCGGCGGCGGCCTGGCTGGAAAAAGCAGGACTTTTACAAAATAACGCAACAGGGTTAAGGAGCGCAAAATGAATAACAAACCGAAAGTCAGCAAAGAGGTTTTAGCCCTTCGCAAGGCTAAGGCTTACAGAAAAGCCTACGCCGACGTGGAATTTCTCAGCCGCAGCGAGCTGCGGCCGGTGCGGCTGCAGCTGGAACTTATGAAGCCGGAAATGACGCTGACCGAACACGACGTTAAAGCTACGGTAGTGGTCTTCGGCAGCGCGCGCACGCGCAACAAGGAGCAGGGCGCGGCCCGCGAAGCCGAACTTCAGGCCCTGCTGAAAAAGGATCCCAAAAACCCCGCGCTCAAGAGCAAGCTGGCCGCCGCCAGGAGCCTGCGGCCCTCGGCCAAGTATTACGAGATAGCCAGGGAGTTCGCCAAGATCGTGGCCTGCAACGACTGTACGCCCGGTCATAAACTGACGGTCGTCACCGGCGGCGGCCCCGGCATTATGGAAGCGGCCAACCGCGGCGCCTATGAGAGCGGCGCCAAAAGCGTCGGGCTCAATATCACGCTGGATATGGAACAGGGGCCGAACCCTTACGTGTCCCCGGATTTCTGCTTCCGCTTCCATTATTTCGCCATCCGCAAAATGCATTTCGTCATGCGCGCCAGGGCGCTGGTGGTTTTCCCCGGCGGCTTCGGCACCTTCGACGAACTGTTCGAAGTGCTGACGCTGATACAGACCGGCAAGAAAAGAGTGCTGCCCATCGTGATGGTGGGCAAGGAATACTGGAACAGCATCATGAACTTTCCTAATATGGCCAAGGCCGGCTATATAGCCAAGGAAGATCTGAAACTGTTCCGCTTCGCCGAGACGGCCGAAGAGATCTGGGGTCATATCACGAACTTCTACCTGAAGCACCCGATAGACGGCAACGGCACTAAAAAATAAACCCGCGGGGGGAGATCGATGGACGGGCAAGGGCGCAGATCAGTTTTAGCGGCCGGCTGGGCGGCGGCGGTAGCCGCCTGCGCGCTGGCCGCCTGCGCCCTGATAGCCTTCTATCCGCCGCCGGGCACTTTCGCCGCCCTTTACCCGCCGCAGAACTCCCATGTGAAGGACGCGCGCTTCGCGCGCAATATCTGCAACGGTGTGCAATGCCGCCTCTGCCCGTACAACTGCTTCCTGCCCGAGGGCATGCGCGGCAGGTGCCGCGTACGCGCCAACTACGGGGGGAAGCTTAAGACGCTGGTCTACGCCCTGCCGGCTTCCGTCCGCCTGGACCCCATAGAAAAAAAGCCGGTCTACCATCTTTACCCGGGCAGCCTGATCTATTCGCTGTCCACGCCGGGCTGCAATTTATCGTGCAGGGGCTGCCAGAACTGGGAAATTTCGCAGATCTACCCGGAGCAGATCCCGGCGCGCACCTCAGTGCCCGCCGAACTGCTGCTCAAAGCCGGCCCCGACGGCCGCGTCTACGGCGAACTGCGGCAGACGGAGGTTTCGGAACTTAACCCGGCGGACATCGTGAAATACGCGCTGGCCACCCGCTCGAAATCCGTGGCCTACACTTATTCCGAACCGACCGTCTTCTACGAATACATGTATGACACCGCCGCGCTGGCCCGCAAGGCCGGGCTGAAGAACGTGATGGTCAGCGCCGGCTATATAAACCCGGAACCGCTGGAGATGCTGCTGCCCCTGATGGACGTGGTAAAGATAGACCTCAAAGGCTTCAGTGAAAAGTTTTACCGCGGCTATACCGGCGCCTCCCTTGCGCCCGTCAAGAACACCCTGCTCGTGCTGAAAAAGAACGGCGTGCTTTCCGAGGCGGTGAACCTGGTGGCGCCCGGCCTCAACGATTCGCCCGACGACCTGGCCGCGCTGTCGGGCTGGATTAAAGATAACCTGGGCGCGCAGACGCCGCTTTTCTTTTCCCGGTTCACGCCCAATTATATGGTGAGCGACCTGCCGCCTACGCCGGTGGAGACGCTTACCCGCGCCCGCGATATCGCGATGAAAAAAGGACTTAAGTTCGTTTATGTCGGCAATGTTCCGGGGCACGAGGGGGAAAGCACCTACTGTCCCAAATGCGGCAAAGTGCTGATAAAGCGCTACGGTTACGCCATATTGGAAGACCACCTTACGGCCAGCAAGGGGCGCTGCCCCTACGACGGCACCAAGATCCCGGGCATCTGGTAAGGAATAGTCATAGAGTAAACAGCGCCACCAAGGAAACCCATGAAAGTATACTTATTGCCGGTACTGTGCCTGTGGGCCGCGTCCGCGCAGGCCCGGGAAGCGCAGTTCGCCGGGAAATTCTATCCGGAGAATAAAGCGCAGCTCAGCTCCGTAGTGGACGGCGCGCTGGCCGCCGCGGACGTTAAGAAACCGGAGGGGAAGATAATCGCCCTGGTAGCGCCCCACGCCGGTTACGAATTTTCCGGCCGGGTGGCCGGCAGGGCGTACAAGTTCATCGACGACTCCTATGATACGGTGGTGATATTGGCTACCGGGCATGTGGCGCATACCAGGGGCGCGGCGCTGCTGGCCTCGGGGTTTTATGAAACCCCGCTGGGCCGGGTGGACATAGACGCCGAACTTTCGCGCGCGCTGATAAAGGCGAACCCTCTGTTCGAGGATAATGCGGCGGCGCACAAGGGGGAGCACGCCGTGGAAGTGCAGCTGCCTTTCCTGCAGCGCAAATTAAAGAAGCCTTTCAAGCTGGTGGCGGCCACCCTTAATACGGACGATCTGAAAGACCTGAAGGCCCTGGGCGCCGCGCTGGCGGCGGCGCTGAAAGGCAGGAAAGCGCTGCTGGTCATTTCCACCGATTTTTCTCATTACCCGGAGCACCGGCTGGCCGCGGCGGCGGACAAGGCCATGGGGCTGGCCATGGAAAGCCTGGACCCGGCGCTGGTCTGGAACACTTCGCGCATCCTGCTGGCCAAGCGGCTGCCCGGCCTGGACACCTGCGCCTGCGGCAGCGCGGCGCTGGAGGCCGGCATGGAGGCCGCCCGCCTGATGGGCGCGAAAGCTTTCAGGCCGCTGAAATACGCGGACTCCTACGACGAGTTCCCTGCCGCCGCGGCCGCCGCGCGCGTGGTGGGTTACTGGGCCGGGGTGTTCACTGCCGGCGCGCCGGCGCCCGCGGCTGCCGCCAGCGCGGCCCAAAAGGCGCTGCTGCTCAAGGAGGCCCGCTCCACCATAGAACAGGCCCTGGCCGGCAAAGAGCCGCCGTCGGGCCTGGAGCCGGACCCCTGGCTGAACCTGCCCGGCGCGGCCTTCGTGACGCTCACCATTAACGGCGCGCTGCGCGGCTGCGTAGGCACAATAGAACCGGTGCTGACCTTGATGGACGCCATCCGCTACGGCGCCTATTCCGCGGCTTTCCGCGACCACCGCTTCGCCCCGGTCACCGCGGACGAACTGAAACAAATAAAGATAGAAGTTTCGCTGCTGTCGCGCCTGGCGCCGGTAAAAGCCGCGGACATAAAGCCGGGCATGCACGGCGTGGTGGTGGTTCAGGACGGCAAGTCCGGCCTGTTCCTGCCGCAGGTCTGGGAGCAGCTCCCCGCCCGGGAGGAATTCCTGGGCGAATTGTGCGCGCAGAAAGCCGGCCTCCCGCGCGACTGCTGGAAGGACCCGAAGACCGAGATCTATTCTTTTACGGTGGACGCTTTCGAAGAAGGGAAGTAGCGGACGGCGGCCCACAGGCCTCCGGCCAGGGCGGCGCACCCCGCCAGGGCGGCGCAGAAGAGGGCGCCTTTTATGCCGAGGAGGGGCGCCGCAAAAGCGGCGGTCATGAAACCTCCGGCGGCTCCGCCGAGCAGGTCCCAGGCGTAAATGTCTGCGCCGGTTTCGCCGGCCGCCGCCGAGAAAAAAGCTCCCGTCAACAAGCCGCCGGCCGCCATGAGCATCCAGACCGCAGCCGCCCCCGGGCCAGCGAACAGCGCGTGCGTCTTTAAGGCGCAGGCCAGCGCCAGCGCGGCGGAAAAAAAATCCAGCAGAAGCAGCTTGAGCTTTCCCTTTCCCGCGGGCAGCAGCGCCCCGGCCGCGGCCGCGGCCATGAAGGCCGCGAACAGGCCGCCCAGCTCCGGGTTCAGCCTGCCGGTCTTGGCCTGGAAGGCCAGCAGCAGCGCCGTTTCGAAAGCCATGCCCCAGAAGCCCATGAAGAAAGCTTCTCCGGTGCGCCGCTCCGGCGTAAAAGCGAGGCGCCCGGCCACCGCCAAGGCCGCGCAGACCGCGCCCAGCGCCAGCGCGGCCAGCCCCAGCAGCGCGCCCGGCGTGAGGACCATTGAAAGCCAGGCCCGCCAGAAATGAAAATACGCCAGCGGCGCCAGGTCCGAGTTGACGGGCGGATTCCTGACCCTGCCCAATTCATGCGCCGCCCAGGCTTTGCGGTAGGGATCCAGCAGGAACGGGAAAGCGGAGGGGACTACTGTGGCGGTCTTAAGCCTGCGCCGCTCGTACGCTTCGGCGAGCCTGCCGGGGTCGAGATCGGGGGCCCTGGCTGCGGCCAGCACCGTGAGCCGGCCGGCTGGCAGCAGCGTTAAGGCCGGGAAGGCCTTGCCCGCCGCAGCCAGCACCGAAGCCGCGGCATAGGCTTTTTCCGGCGGCAGGTAGTTCTCGGCGAAAGGCAGCTGGAAGACCAGCAGCCCGCCCGGCTTCAGCAGGGCGGCGGCCGCCCTGAAGAATTCCAGCGTGAAGCTGCGGTTCAGCGCCGCGTTGTCCGGCGATGGTACGGTCTGGAAGACGGCGTCGTAGGGCAAGGCGCCCGGCGGCAGTTCGCGCAGGTCGGCGGTCAGGACGGTTACCGTGCTGCCGCGCCGCGCGGCCAGGGGCAGGCAGCGGCTCCTGAAAATATCCGGCTCCGCTATGTCCACGATCTTCGGCTTATGCTTTAAAACTTCAGGCAGCAGGAAAAAAGCCCCGCTGCCGGTAAGCAGTATCCGCTCCGGCTTTTTTATGGCCAGGAGGGGGAGATGCGCCATTTCTTCCCAGGCCGGGTCGGCGGGAGCGCTCAGCAGGCGGCCGTCTTCATAACAGAGTTCGGCGCCCTTGGGCCCGGTAAAGGCGAGCCTTGTTCCCTGTGTCTGTATTACCCGGCCGGGCAGCGGGGCCGGCGGCCTTAAGCGCCAGGCGGAACTTTCCGCAGCGTTAAAGTATGCCAGCGCCGCGGCGGCCAGTATAAAACCGGCGCCGCGCCGCTTTGAGCGGGGGCCGGTAAAGGAAACCGCGGCGGCCAGGGCCAGCGCTGCCGGAGTGAGCGCGGCGACGACGCTCAGGTCCGGGAAGAAGCGCAGGTAAACCACGGCAAAGAGCCCGGCGGCCGCGGCGCCGGCGGCTTCGGCGCCGTAGAAGCGGGCGGGCAGGCGCCGGAGGCCGAAACCGGCCGCCAGGCCGTTGAACAGGCAGGCCGGCAGCGAGAGCAGCGCGGGCCCGGCCAGCATAAGGAACAGGCCCGGCTGCAGGCCGGGGGCGAGCAGCGCGGGGAGCAGCCTTACGGCCAGGATATTGGCCGGGACCATTACGGCGAACAGCGCGGCCGACGCCGCGAAATGCGGCCCGCCGGGAACCGCCGGGGGCGTTGCGCCCGCGGCGGCGGGCCGCAGCCTGCCGGCCAGGAAAGCGCCGGCTGCCGTCCAGAAAACCCAGGCCGCCAGGGCGGCGGCAAGGGCAAGTTCATGCGCGCCGAAAACCTGGGAGATCTCCCTGAGCAGCAGGGTCTGGGAGAGCAGGGAATAGAACCCGAAAATAAAAAAAGTCATTGTTTTTCGCCGCCGCCCGATTTGATATTATTATATGAAATGAAGCGCTTGTCCGTTGACCGGGAAAAATTGCTGCTCGCCGGGCTTTTTGCCCTGCTGGTTTTTATCCCGGTGCTGTATTTCTCCGGGCTGATAGCGGGGCGGGAACTGAGCCGCGGCTACGCGGCGGCCTGGGCGCTGCTGGCGGCTGCGACAGCTTTCGCCATAGCTTACACCGGCCGGGTGGCTTTTTTTCGGCGCATTTTCTTCGGCGTTTCGGCGCTGGCTTTCCTGGGACATTTCAAGGCCGGCCTGTTGTTCGAGAATTTCGAAGCCTCCTGTTTTACGGAGACGCCGTTCTGTCACATAGCCATTGCGCCGGCTTTCCTTAACTACCTGTACCAGCAATACCTGGCAGTGATGAGCGCCGGGTGGAAGGCCTGGGGGCCGTTCTCGCTGGGCGCGGCCTGGCTGTTCTTTACGCTGGCCCTGGGCCGCGGCTGGTGTTCCTGGGCCTGTTTTTACGGCGGCATCGACGACGCGCTGAGCGCCCGGCCGGGCAAACCGCTGCTGAAGATAGACCGCTTCGCGCTGAAGTTCCGCGACCTGCCGGCCGCCCTGCTGGTGTTCCTGCTGCTGGCCTCCTTCTCTTATATGCTGCCGGTCTATTGCCTGTGGCTGTGCCCGTTCAAGCTTACCGGTGCCTTTCTCGACGGCGACGCGGCGGTGCGCAAGCTCCAGTACGGCCTGATGGGCCTTTCCCTGGCGGTGCTGGTACTGGGCCCGCTGCTCACCGGTAAGCGCACGTTCTGTTCTTTCCTGTGCCCTTTCGGGGCCTGGCAGGCTCTCTGGGGCCGCCTCAATCCTCTGCGCGTTTCCGTGGACGCCGCCAAATGCAGCGGCTGCCTGGTCTGCACCCGGGCCTGCCCCATGTCCGCCATACGCTGCGCGCCCGGCGGCAAGCCGGAGATACTGGCCTATTGCAACCTGTGCGGCCAATGCCTGGAGGCCTGCCCGGGAGGGGGCTTCCGCTATACCGTTTTCGGCCTGGACCTGCCGGAACGCGATACGCCTTTCGGACAGCTGCTCTCCGTGAAGTATTTTTATGTTTTTTCGGCGCTTACGCTGGCGGCGGTCTTTTCAGCGCTGTGGGGGCCGGCCGCGCTGAGCGACATCTTGAGATCGGCAATGCCTTAAGGGGGCTTTATGCGAGACGGGAAATGGCTGGAGCCGCGCTATACCAGCAAAGAAATATTCGAAAAGGATTACCCGAAGCTGGACCTGTCCGGCATGGAAGTTAAGTGCCCGGGCTGTAAAGACGGGGTAACCCTCAACCGCAAACACATCGCCGGCAAATCGGCCGGTTGGTGCAAAAGGTGCAACCGGGCGGTAAATATTTAAACAATGCCGGCTTTATTCTTAGAGGGAGCCCTGCTGGGCTTATCCACGGGGCTTTATTGCCTGACGGCCTGTCTGCCGCTGCTGGCGCCCTACCTGATGTCAGAGGGAAAGACTTTGTGGAAAGAGAATCTGAAGATACTGCTGCAGTTCCTGGGGGGGAGGCTGGCCGCCTACCTGCTGTTCGCGGTGCTGGCTTCGCTGGCCGGGCAGGCGGGGAAATACGCCCTGCCGGCCTGGTTGCTGCCCGCTTCCACTGCCGCCTGCGGCCTTACAATGGTGCTGCTCGCCTGTTTCCGGATCTCGTCCGGGGCGTCCGCCTGCCTGCTGAAAAAGGACCTGAACCCGTATTTTAAGCGCCTGCCCATGGCCATGGGGTTTATTACCGGCATAAATGTCTGCCCGCCTTTTGCGGCGGGTTTGCTGCGCCTGCTGGAACTGGCCGACATCCCCAAAGGACTCGCCTACTTCACCGGCTTTTTCTGTGCCACCTCCCTGTTCGTTTCGCCGGTGATGCTGGGAACGCCCTGGCTGGGGACGCGCGCCAATGATATTGGCCGCCTGGCCCTGCTGCTGGCCGGCCTGTGGTATACGTTGCTGGGGCTGGCCGGGCTGTTCTGGGCCTAAAGGCCTATGCGGTTGCGGGCCCTTTGGACTTGAAATGATTGACTTCATAACACATAATTAATATAGTTGATTTAAGTCAATCGCTACTATGCAGCTAAGGATGGCACGCATCATGAAGAAAATTTTACTCTCACTGGTCCTGGTTTCCGGATTCGCGCTCGTTCTCAGGGCCGGCGACGCCGGAAGTCTTAACACCTCTTTCGACCAACTGCTGAGCCGGATCACCCCCGACGGGACGCAGACCCCTCCGCCCGCTCCCGGCGCGGCTAAGTCCGTGATCTCGGCCGAAGAGGTCGACGGCCGCTACTGGATAACCGCCAATGCCGCCGACAAATACGAGCGCACCCGCCTGCTTGAGGCCGGCATGGACATCGTGGAAATAAAAGGCGATAAAGTTTCCGGTTTCGCCCACGCCAATACGCTTAAGCTGCTGCAGCAGGAAAAATCCATGGCGGTGCAGAGCGCCATGCCGATGAAGGCTTACCTCGCGGCCGCAAACAAGGACTTTCCCGCAGCCGACGCCGCCTACCATAACTACAAGGAAACCACCGACCTGCTCAAAGCCATGGCCGCGAAGAACCCGGACATCGCTTCGGTATTCTCCATCGGCAAAACTTATGAAGGCCGCGACATCTGGTGCCTGCGCATCAATTCCACGTCCAAGGGTTCCGCCATCAGCACCAAGCCGGGCGCGCTTTATATCGGCAACCACCACGCCCGCGAGCACCTGTCCAACGAAGTGCCGCTGCTGCTGGGCGCCTGGCTGCTGGACCATCGCAACGACGCCGACATAAAGAAATATATCGCGACGCTGGATATATATATTATCCCTATGCTCAACGGCGACGGCGCGGAATACGATATCCGCACCGGCAGCTACCAGAGCCACCGCAAGAACACCCGCGTCAACGGCGACAAATCCATAGGCGTGGATCTGAACCGCAATTACGATTCCTGGTGGTGCGAGCAGGGCGCGTCCCACTCCACCTGGGCCGACACTTATTGCGGCGCCAAGGCCTTCTCCGAACCGGAAAGCCAGGCGGTCAGGGATTTCACTTTAGCCCGCAAGAACCTGAAGACGCATATCAGCTATCACTCTTATGCCAGCACCATTCTTTACCCCTGGGGCGGCAACGACGCGGATGTTGAAGGCCCCGACAAGCAGATCTTCATAAACATCGCCACCGAGATGGGCAAGCTCAACGGCTACCACCCCGAGAAGTCGAGCG